>JANXXX010000010.1 GCA_025350405.1 Gallionella sp. | reverse complement strand
CTTTCTTTTGCATCGCCAAAAGAAAGTAACCCAAGAAAACGCGACCCCGGTTTACCGCCGCTGCGCGGTTCCCTCGATCAACCGCAAGCAAGCGGGGCTGCGCAACTCGACCTAGCGGGGCGCACACCCCGCGCCCCACTGCGGGACTCGAACAGTGCTCGCCTAAACCTCCGCCTGCTTGCGGCTGATCTTCGGCGGCGCACAGGGGAAGATGGTTCCATGGTTATCTTTTGAATCGTGTCCATACCCATTCTATGGCAGCGAAAACAGCAGCAAGCAAACCCATGAATAAGAGAAGTGCATAATTAAAAATAACCTGTATTAAGAAAAGTGGACCGGGGATAAATGAAAATATGATTCTGTCGCTTAATGAATTGATCCTGGCTTGATCATCATATTTCAGCAATACCTGCCATAGAAAAGAAGAGATAAAACCTACAATGATCCAGGCTAACATTATTTCTATAAATACCATTACTCCACCTTTTATGCAGCTTAAGCCTTGTTGGGCTACATTATGTTCAACTCAACCTACATCACTTTGCACGCCGCCCCTTCCCCTGTGAGCCGCCGAGTAGCGCAGACTGCGCAGGAGATGTCGGCGAGGACTGTTTGAGCGCGTAGCGCGAGTTCCGCAGCCGCCTGAGCAGACGAGCAACGCAGGGAACGCCGAAGGCGCGGCAAACCGGGGGCGATTTCTTTTGGTTACTTTTCTTGGAAAGACAAGAAAAGTAACTTGCTGCCGGGCAACCCCCGGCGGTTTTTGTTGAGCGCCTCTCAAATTTTCCTGACAAACACCTTCGACTTCCGCTGATAGTTATACAGCGACTTCTTCTGCGCGGGCAGCGCGGAGACACCGCTCTCGACAAAGCCGCGTTCGATGAACCAATGCGCGGTGCGCGTGGTGAGCACGAACAATTTTTTCAGCTTCTGCGACTTGGCGACATCGATCATGTGGTTGAGGATGGCCTCGCCGTAGCCGCGATCGCGGCTCTGTGCTTCCACTGCGAGGCAGGCGAGCTCGGCGGCGGCCTCGTCGGGGAACGGGTACAGCGCGGCGCAGCCGACGATACGGTGGTCGTGCTCCAGCACGACGAAGCGGTCGATCTCCTGCTCCAGCAATTCACGTGAACGCCGCACCAGGATGCCTTCTTCTTCCAATGGCCGCAACAATTTCAATATCCCGCCGACATCTTCGATGCTGGCATCGCGCAGGGTGTTGAGCGTGCTTTCCACCACCATCGTGCCGATGCCTTCGTCGCTGAACAGTTCCTGCAGCATTGCACCGTCGGTGTGGCGGCTGATCAGGTGGGTGCGCGCCACACCCGCTTCGCAGGCGCGTATCGCGCAGGGCAGGAACAGCGTCACATCGTCCGGAAGCTTGCGTTTAGCGGACAGCACCTCTTGCGCCTGGGCGACGGTGAGTTCCTTGAGCAGTTTGCCTTTCGCGTCCTGCACGCCGTCGGTGTCCATCAGGAACAGCAGTTTGTCGGCGTCCAGCGCAATCGCGGTGGCAGTGGCGACATCTTCTAAAGTCACATTGAACACTTCGCCGGTGGGCGAGTAACCGAGCGGCGAGAGCAGCACCACCTCGCCGAATTCCATGCGGTCGTTCAGCGCGTCGATGTCCACCTTGCGCACGCTGCCGGTGTGTTGCAAGTCCACGCCATTGATCACGCCGATCGGTTGCGCGGTGATGAAGTTGCCGCCCGCGACGCGGATGTCGGCATTGGCCATCGGAGAATTCGCCAGGCCCATCGACAGCAGCGCCTCGATCTCGACGCGCACCCGCCCGACCGCTTCTTTCACGCATTGCATGGTCTCGGCATCGGTGAGGCGGATGCCGTGATGGTAGGTGCCTTCGAGTTTGTTCTTCGCCAGGTGCTGTTCGATCTGTGGGCGTGCGCCGTGCACCAGCACCAGCCGGATGCCCAGACTGGCGAGCAGGTTGAAGTCGTGCGTCAGCTCGACGAACTTGCCGTCCGCGACCACTTCTCCGCCGAACGCGATCACGAAGGTGCGGCCGCGGAACGCGTTGATGTAAGGCGCAACGGAACGGAACCAGGCGACGAAGTCAGTGGATGTGGTGATGGGCGCAGATGTAGTGATAGGCATAGTGAAGCTCCTCGGTGCAATATGCGGATAATGCCGTGCTACGACTCATCTAGCAACTGTCCGGCGATAGCCCAATTCTCGTCGGGCAACTCGTCAAACGCGATGTAGGTATACGACTTGGGTTTGAGTGCGATGCGTTCGAGTGTGTCGGTGATCTCGGCGGCGATCTGGGCTTTCTGTTCGCGGCTCAAGGTTCCCGCGATGCGGATGTTGACATAAGGCATGTGATGCTCCCGATAAAAAAATACGTTACCGTATAAAGTATATAGACATTTTCGCCCGTTACCCTTATAAGAAGGCACAAAAAGATGACGGGCGGCAATTGGGCTGCGCCGAACTCGCTATTTGGGAATCTCTAATTTAAAATGTAAAAGATGTAACGGGCAGGTAGTTCACCGTAAAAAGGGCGTTGTTTGAAAATGTTCTTCGACTCGCATGGGTTACTTTTCCAGGCGGCTCGCGCCCGAGATAGGAAGATGAACAAAGGATGATCAAAATGAATCTGTTGCAAAAGCAGGTGATGTTAGGCGGTGTGTGTTTGCTTGCATGGGCAAGTCAGGCAATGGCTGATGCGCTATCAGATGCAAAGAGTGCCTACGCTGCGGGCGATTATGTACAAGCTGAAAAATTGTATAAGCCTCTGGCGAAACAGGGCAATGTTAAGGCGCAGTTGAGCCTCGGGATGATGTATGACCTGGGTTTGGGTGTACCTCAGGATTACAAGGAGGCCGCGAACTGGTATCGGCTTGCGGCAGAAAAAGGCGATAAGGAAGGACAATATAATCTCGGCATCATGTATGCCAGAGAGTTGGGTGTCCCGCAAGATTACATACTGGCGCATATGTGGATGAGTCTTTCCGGGAAGTATCCGGCTGAGCTTGCTTTTGTGGCGAAGCAAATGAGCGCGGAACAAATTGCCAAAGCACAGGAGCTTGGCATTCAATGCATTGCCAATAAATTCAAGGGATGCTAGCAGGTTCAGGCGAGAACACCTCACGATCACATCGAGGGATTAGCCAGGTGCTAATCCCTTTTCTTTTGCGAGGCATCCTTGATCGTTAATCCCCCCGAGTTGTCAGCGAGTGCCTTGCGCCGCAAGGCGCGGCTCGAATCGATTGCGCAGATAGAATTTCCCGCCGATCTGCCGGTGGTGGGCAAGCGCGCAGACCTGGCGCGTGCCATCACGGATAACCAAGTGGTGATCGTGTGCGGCGAAACCGGCTCGGGCAAGACCACGCAGTTGCCGAAGATCTGCCTGACGCTGGGGCGCGGCGTGCTGGGCGTCATCGGCCACACCCAGCCGCGCCGTGTGGCCGCGCGCACCGTGGCGACACGCATCGCGTTTGAATTGAAAACCGAGCTGGGTGGTGCGGTCGGTTACAAGGTGCGCTTCAATGACAAGGTATCGCAGGACACCAGCATCAAGTTGATGACCGACGGCATCCTGCTCGCTGAAATACACAGCGATCCGCTGCTGAAACATTACGACACGCTGATCATCGACGAGGCACACGAGCGCAGCCTGAATATCGATTTTCTGCTCGGCTATCTCAAACAATTGTTGCCGCGCCGCCCCGATCTCAAACTCATCATCACTTCCGCGACGCTGGACGCTGACCGATTTGCCAAACATTTTGGCGCGCTGGTAGTCGAGGTGTCAGGGCGCATCTATCCGGTCGAGACTCGCTATCGGCCACTGGAGGTAAGCGAGGAGGGTGAGACTGAGGACGTGCCGCAAGCGGTGAGCGCCGCGCTGGATGAGCTGGCCGCGGGCGGAATGCGCGGCGATGTGCTGGTATTCCTGCCGGGCGAGCGCGAGATACGCGACACGGCGGAAGCCTTGCGCAAGCACCACCCTAAAGGTATTGAGGTGTTGCCGTTGTTTTCACGGCTATCGGCGGCGGAGCAGGATCGCGTATTCAAAACCGGCGGACAGCGGCGGGTGGTGCTGGCGACCAACGTCGCGGAGACTTCGCTGACCGTGCCCAACATCGGCTATGTGATTGACTGCGGCCTGGCGCGGGTGAATCGCTACAGCATCCGCCAGAAGGTCGAGCAGTTGCACATCGAAAAAATCTCCCGCGCATCAGCCAATCAGCGCGCAGGCCGCTGTGGGCGCGTGATGAGCGGCGTGTGCATACGTTTGTATGAAGAAGAAGATTTCTTGCAGCGCGTGGAATTCACCGACCCGGAAATTTTCCGCGTTTCGCTGGCGACTGTCATCCTGCGCATGAGCGCATTGGAGCTGGGCGACATCGCCGAGTTTCCCTTCATCGAGCCGCCCACGCCGCGGATGATTGCGGACGGATATCAGCTGCTCGCCGAACTTGGCGCGATAGATGACGCGCGGCAGCTTACCAAGCTGGGCCACGAACTCGCCAAGCTACCACTCGATCCGAAGATCGCGCGCCTGCTGCTGGCCGGGCGGCAATACTATTGCCTGACGGAGATCCTGATCATCGCCAGTGCACTGTCGGTGCAAGACCCGCGCGACCGTCCGCTGGAACGACAGGAGGCGGCGGATGCAGCGCATAAACGATTTGCCGATGAGCGTTCCGATTTTCTTGCTTACCTGAAAATCTGGGCGTGGTTCGGACAGGCAGTGGCGGAGAAAAAATCCAACCGTCTTCTGGCCGAAGAATGCCGCAAAAACTTTCTGTCGCCGCTGCGGTTGCGTGAATGGCGTGAACTGCATCAGCAGTTGCATGCACAAGTTGCCGAGATGGGGATGCGCGGCAACGAACAGCCTGCCACCTACGAACAAATCCACAAAGCGCTGCTGTGCGGGCTGCTCGGCAACATCGGCATGAAAAGCCTGGACAGCAATGAATATCTGGGCGCACGCGGCATCAAGTTCATTATCGCGTCGAATTCGGTGCTGGCGAAAAAAGGCACCAAGTGGGTGATGGCGGGCGAGCTGATCGAGACGCAGCGCTTGTACGCGCGCTGCATGGCGCGCATCGAGCCGGAGTGGCTGGAGGAAACCGGCGCGCATTTGATCAAGCGGCATTATTACGACCCGCACTGGGAGAAGAAAGCCGCGCAAGTAGTGGCCTATGAGCGCAGCACGCTGCATGGCTTGTTGCTGAACGCCAAGAAGCGTGTGCACTACGGCCCGATGAACGTGGCCGAATCGCGCGAGGTGTTCATACGCCAGGCGCTGGTCGGCGGCGAGTTCGAGACGCGCGCACCATTCTTCGCGCACAACCAGAAATTGATCGCAGACATTGAAGCGTTGGAGCATAAATCGCGTCGACCCGATGTGCTGGTGGATGACGAGTTGATCTTTGCTTTCTACGACAGTCGCATTCCGGCAGATATTCATAACGGTGCGTCATTCGAACATTGGCGCAAAGAGGCGGAACGCGACGACGCGAAACTGCTGTATCTGAAAAAAGACGACCTGATGCGCCACGAGGCGGCGGGCATCACCACCGACCAGTTCCCACCAAATTTAAAAATCGACAACGTCAGCTTTGCACTGAGTTACAATTTTTCACCGGGCAAGAACGATGACGGCATCACGCTCACCGTGCCGCTGGCGCTGATCAATCAAGTAGCTGCGCCACGCTGCGAATGGCTGGTTCCGGGGATATTGGCGGAGAAGGTCACGCAACTGATCAAGACGTTGCCGCAGAAGCTGCGCCGCCATCTGGTGCCGGTGCCGGAATTCGCTGCGGCGTTCTGCCGTGAAGTGCCTGCTGCAAACTTGCCGTTATTGCAAGCGCTGGCGCGCTACATCCGCGAGCAAAAACAGATCGATGTGCCACTGGATGCGTTCCGTCTCGAGCAACTGCCGCCGCACTTGCTGATGAACTTTCGCGTCGTGGATGAGCATGGCAGGCAGATGGGCATGTCGCGCAACTTTTCTCAATTGCATGCCGAGCTTGCGCCGCGCGTTTCACCTGTTGTTGTTAAAGAGGCGGTAGCCGGGGAAAAGGGCGAAGCCATCTCGGAGCAGCGCCACACCTCATGGAGTTTCGGCGACTTCGCCGAGACAAGTGTAGTAAAACGCGCCGGGCAAAATGTCACCTTGTACAACGCGCTGGTGGATGAAGGCGATGCGGTGGTGCTGCGCGCATTCGACACTCGCGAAGCCGCGCAAGCTGCGCATTGCGGCGGCCTGCGCCGCTTGTTCATGCTGCTGCTGAAAGAACAGGTGAAGTATCTGGAAAAGAACCTGCCCGACGCGCAACGGCTGGGCATGCAGTTTATGCCATTCGGCACCCAACAGGAATTGCAGCAACAGATATTGGCGATGACCTTCGAGCGTTGTTGCCTGAACGATCCGCTGCCAAGCAATGAAGCGGAATTCACCGCGCGTGGCAAGGAAGCAAAAAACCGTTTGCTGCTGATTGCGCAGGAACTCGCGCGGCTGGTCGGCAACGTGCTCAATGAATATAACGCCGTGCAAAAAAATCTGCCGCAGCTCAAGGCGCATGCGCAGGCGAATCAGGATGTGCGCGCGCAACTGGAATGGTTGTTGCACAAGCGCTTTATTGCCGATACGCCGTATGAACGCCTGCAGCATGTGCCGCGCTATCTCAAGGCGATCAGCCTGCGCATCGAAAAGCTGCGCAGCAATCCGGCGCGCGATGTGCAGTGCATGACGCAGCTGCAGCCGCTGACGCAGGCTTGGCAGAAGCTGCGCCAAGCACAGCAGGGCAACAGCGATCCGCGTGTGGATGAGTTCGCATGGTTGATGCAGGAGCTGCGCGTGTCGCTGTTCGCGCAGGAATTGAAAACGCCGGTGATCGTTTCGGTGAAGCGGCTGGAGAAAATGCTGGCGGGGATTAGAAGTTAACCCCCTAAAACAGTTAGCCACAGAGGACGCAGAGATCACAGAGGAAAACCTGGCGGATTACAATAAAGAATTGGTTCAGCCAGATGGAAAGCTTAAAAACGGGTAAACCTTTGCCTTCTCTGTGTGCCCTGTGAGCTCTGATAAAACTACTAGCCATTCCACTAGGCCGCCAAAATACGGCAGCCAAGTGGCTGGTTATGTGGCTTGAATTGCCTTTTATAGGTTGGTGCGTACACGATGAAGGCATCACGCTAACTTTCCTGCTCCAACATCCGCTCAAACTGCCGCGCAATGACAGGCGCGCTGAACTGTTGCGTCACCCAGACACGGCCTTGCTCTTGCATGCGCGTACGCATTTGCGCATCACCAGCCATTGCAAGGATGGCGTCGCGCCAGGCGGGAATATCGCCGGGGGGGAGCAATCGTCCGGTGACACCTGGTGCGAGTGTTTCCGGAATTCCGCCCAGGTTGCTGCACAACACGGGTACGCCGCTGGCTTGTGCCTCGATGGAGACGCGACCGAAGGTTTCGGTTTTTGTTGTGGGTATCGCAAGCATATCCATCGCGGCATAGTTGGGCCGTACGTCGGCAGCCCATTTATGAATGATATGGCGATTGGCGAAGCCGCTGCGGTTGATATGCGCCAGGAATTCTGCCGAGTGGGGGCCTTCGCCTATCCACACGGTTTTGAGTTTGGGCAAGCTGACCATGGCCTGGTTAACGGCATCGGCCAGGACAAAAATTCCCTTGTCGCGATGCAAAGCGCCGATAAAACCGAGCACGATGTCATCCTCCTTGATGCCCCAAGCTTCGCGTGTGGCGTGGCGCAAGATCGGGTCAGGATGGAAATAGTTGAGGTCGAGCGGGTTATAAAGAACCTGAATATGCGATGACGGGATACCGGACGCGATGAAGCGCTCACGCATGAAGTCGGAGATCACGATGAAACGGTTGGCCAGACGCGGAATGAAATAGCGTGTGGCCGGACGCATCGGAAAATCCATGTGCTTGAACAGCGCCAGCTTGATTCGTAGTGAGCGCGCAATCAGCGCCAGCGGCCAGTATTCCTTGCTGAAATTGCTGATGATCCAGTCGGGGTAAAAGTCGCGGCTTGCTTTCAGAACGGCGCGGATGCCGCGCGGGTCGATGGCGTTGCGGAATGTGCCGTGGAAAAGTTGCACGCCACGACCTGACAGTCCGGTGTGTATCGGCGAGTCCGGATAAACCACGGCCGCTACCTCATGTCCAGCGGCAAGCATCGCGAGTGCAAGGGTAACAAAGTGGCTTTCCGTGCCGCCGCCGCCGCGGTTAGTGCCTACGAAGAGCAGCCTCATCCACGTTTGTCTTCGTAAGAGGTGAATACTTTTATCAGGAACATGTGCAGGAAATGGCTGCCCACCACAAGCACCCGCCGCAACTGCATCAGGTCATCAGCCGAGGCTGTGCGGCCACGTCGAGTCGTGGTGGCGGCGCTGAACCCGGCTTGCCGGACTGCTGCGACAACTCGCGCATCGAGATCGCCGTAGGGGTAGCAGAACTGCGTGACGGGCGCGCCGATGAGCGCTTCCAGATCGCTTTTGCTGCCAGCGATTTCAGCAAACAACTCCGCATCCGTGCAAGTGGTTAAACGCGGATGAGTGCGGGAATGCGCGCCCACCTCCATACCGGCGGCTTGCCACTCCTTCACCTGCGCGTCGTTCATCAGCGGTTTGCGCACATTCAGGGCGGCAGCATCCCAGTCATTATGTTGTCCGGTGCGGCGGCTCACCACATAACAGGTGGCGCTGAAGTTGTTTGCGCGCAGTGCGGGCAACGCATTCTCCAGCGCATCCACGTAGCCGTCGTCTATCGTGATGACGGCTATCCGTCCCGATTTTTCCCCGCGCAAGTAAGGCATCGCATCGGACATGGACAGGCCTTGAAAACCCAGTAAGCGCAACACACGCATCTGCCGCGCGAAGGCGCCGCTGCGCACGTAAAGGCTGCGCAGTCGCGCGCCTTCGGGTGGCTGTCCGATATTGTGATACATGAGGATGGGGATAGGGTTCACGGTTTTTGTTTTTTAATCTCAAGGCCAAGGCTTAAGATTAACATATCGAGCGTAGAGCTTGACAGCAGTCCGTCCTCGGCCGGCAACATAGTTCAGCTCACCTTCGGGATATGGATCATGCAGATTGAAGACGATTGTGCCCATAATTTGGCTCACGTATTTATAGCGCCACGCGTTATTTTAACGAGGGTGTAATAAGGAGCGATCATAGGGTGGTTCGTTGCCCCAAAGCAGACTCGGGTGTATAGCAGGGATATGTCGCAAGCAGGCGTCCGTCGGCACTGCAAGAATAATCAATAACGCTGCAAATCATTTCCAGAAATTGGCGTGCCTGTCGGATTAAGCCTAAACTACTACGCCACGTACGTTGGGCACATAAAATAAGTTTGAAAATAAATATGAGCGCGCACAACCAGGGAGGCAGCCTTAAAGCGATTCTATTACACCCCTTGGCGACGGCAATGCTGGTGTTCGCCGCTGTTCACTTGTACACCTATGCACACCTGGAAGCAGATTTTACCGAGGAATATGTAGACGAGACCTTCTTGTCTGCCCAGCGTGTCTTCAATTCTGCTGTACGCACCAGCACCGATAAACTCTCTGCCACGCTAACGGTTATTTCCCGTGATGAAGTGCTTAAACGCGCCATGTTTGCGGGTGATCAGCAAGCATTATTGCATCGTGCCAAGCCTGTTTTAGACAGCCTGCGCAAGGAACACGGCGTTACCCACTTCTATTTCATGCGCCCTGATCGCGCTGTTTTTCTGCGGGTACACCAGCCAGACCGCTATGGCGATGTGATCGATCGATACACGGCAAAGCAGGCAGAAGCAACAGGGAAGCTGGCGACTGGTTTGGAGCTCGGGCCATCCGGAAATTTCACGTTGCGAACCGTTGTGCCATGGTGGGATGGAGATCGTCTGATCGGCTATATTGAATTGGGCGAAGAGATTGGAAATATGCTGGGTTCGATACGCGAGATATTTGGGCTTGATCTCTTTGTGACTATCAAGAAACGCTATCTGTCTCAGCAAGATTGGGCGCGCGGGATGGCCATAGTGAATCGACAAGGTAACTGGGATTCCTTGCCGGACAGTGCCGTCGTTTTCCAGACCATGCAAAGCACCTCATCAGCGATCCAGAAAGTCCTCGCACAGGAAGACCTTCCTGTCCATGCACACGCCGAACTATCTGATCAAAACAGAAAACTCCGTACAGGACACATCCTGCTCAGCGATGCGGGAGGACGTGAGGTAGGCAACATACTGCTCATCCGTGATGTGACCGCACGCAGCACGGATAGCAGGCGCGACACTATGTGGGCGGGTGGCGTCGCGTTCGGATTGGGCGGAGCGCTGCTTTGGTTTTTCTATCTGGTGATCGGACGGGTAGAGAAACGGCTCGCATCATCGCAGGCAGAGATCAAGCAGAGCGAGGCCCGTTTTCGCGGCCTGGTCGAGAGTTCGAGTGATTGGATTTGGGAGGTCGATGCGAATGCACGTTATGTCTATGCGAGTCCCAAAATTAAAGAGTTGCTTGGCTATGCGCCTGACGAGGTAATTGGCAAGACACCATTCGACTTGATGCCTGCGGAAGAGGCTAGGAGCGTCGCGCATGACTTTGCAAGTATTGCTGCAGAGCGCAGGCCATTTCAGGCGTTGGAAAACCAGAACCTGCACAAGGATGGGCGCATCGTGGTGCTGGAAACCAGCGGCGTGCCCATCCTGGATCAGGATGGGAATTTGCTTGGATATCGCGGCGTGGATCGTGACATCACGGCGCGCAAGCAGGCCGAAGAGCGGGTCATCTATCTGGCGTACTACGATGATCTGACCGGACTGCCGAGCCGGATGCTCTTCAAGGACCGTCTTTCTCAAGCTTTCATCGAGGCGGATCGGAAGGAACGCCTGGCGGGTGTCATGTTCATGGATATCGACCATTTCAAGGACGTGAATGACACGCTGGGTCATGCAGCGGGTAATGTGCTTTTGCAGGCGGCAGCCAAGCGGCTTGAGGGCTGTTTCCGTCCTAGTGATACGGTGGCGCGTTTCGGTGGGGATGAATTCGCCGTGGTTCTCGCGGACGTGGGGCACGTTGATGATGTTGTTCAAGTGGCGCAACACGTAGTCGATGGTTTCAAAGAACCATTTGATATTCTCGGGCATGAGATGTTTGTGACGTTCAGCATGGGCATCACTCTATATCCGTTCGATGATGGTAGCGTTGAAAATCTGTTGCGAAATGCCGATTCTGCAATGTATGCTGCGAAGGCTGCAGGCCGGAATTGCTACCGGTTTTATGCCGCATCCATGACCGCGCGTACCACGGAGCGGCTTGCCTTGCAGGCAGGGCTACGGCAAGCGTTGGATCATGGGGAGTTCATTCTTCACTACCAGCCGCAACTTGAAATCGGGAGTAATCGCATAATTGGTGTCGAAGCGCTGGTGCGATGGCAGCATCCGGAGAATGGCATGATATCGCCAGCGCAGTTCATTCCTGTCGCCGAAGAAACCGGCATGATCGTTCCGCTGGGAGAATGGGTTCTGCGTACGGCCTGTCAACAAGCGAAGGCCTGGCAGGAACAGGGGCTGCTTGATGTGTGCATGGCAGTCAATCTTTCCGCGCGCCAGTTCAGGGAGCCACTCTTTTCGCAGCGTATTCTGGCTATTGTAAATGAAACCGGACTGGATCCGCATAGTCTCGAATTGGAGATTACCGAAAGCGTTCTGGTAGATGGCATGGAATCAGTCAACGTTGTTTTGCAGGAGTTCAAGCGGGCAGGCATCATGATCTCTCTCGACGATTTTGGAACAGGGTACTCGTCGTTGAGCTATCTCAAGCATTTTCCCATCGACAAGCTCAAGATCGATCAGTCGTTTGTGCGTGATGTGTTGACAGACGTCAATGACGCCGGCCTAGTCAGGGCGATTATCGCGATGGCACGCGCCCTTCAGTTACGAGTGATTGCCGAGGGTGTCGAGACGCAGGCGCAGTTTGATTCTCTGCGCACCGATGGGTGTGATGAGATACAGGGATACTTTGTCGCTCGACCGATGCCTGCAGAGCAAGTGGCGGATTTAATCTTGCAGTACAGCGCGGTTTAGAATTTACCAGAGTACCTCGCGAAAGTAGAAGTAAGGAGTTTTGTGTAGAAATGGCTTCTCCATTATATATACCGACTCAGACGATTGAGCGTCTGCCCCTGAAAACACTAAACTTCCGACAACGTGTCGAAGATTGCGCTTCATGAACGGCAAATGTGTGCCGCAAAGCGGAAGGCCAAGGTAATAAAATAACCTCTTGCCAGCGCCCAGTTTATCTCTTCGGGCGCGCGACCCCAGGGGGTGGGCACCAAGTAAACCCAGTTATCAAATTTACCTTGACCGGCAATCCGCGAATCTGCCCACCGTTACGTAACCAGGGCCCATTCAAGGTGGGCTGCAGGCAAGAGCCTTAGCCCACTTAAGACTGTTCACGCCAAATCAACAAGCAGGCGCTTTACCTTGGCAAATGAGAGCAGGCCGCGCAAGCGTTGCTCATTGCTTTCAGTCGTCTCCATCACCGGCAAGTGCGTTACCTCGGTTTGATTGAACACTTCAAATACGTCGCACACAGTCGATCGCTCGATGTCCTTGATGTCGGCCACGCGCCAGTCGCTGATCTTTTGCATGATATCTTTTACCCGCACATCGTCATGGGCGACTCCGGTAAAGTGCATGTGCTGCTGCGGTTTCTCGCCGAGGATATCGTAGGCCGTTACCATTCCGACCACAGCGGTCTTTTTCTCGTCAACCACGAAGGCGCATCTAACGCCAGCGTGTTTCATGTGCTCAATGGCTTCATCCAGGGGTGATGATTCAGACACCGTCACGGAGGAGCGTGATCTGAAATCGATCATTACCGATAGTGCCGGATCGGCTGCACATACATACCAGGGTTCGAATCCTGGTACGGGCAGGGTGCCGCTTTGAATGGATTTCAATTTCAACTTCGTAATTGGCATCAATTTCAGCATCGTGTTTGGCATATCATTTATCCTCCTCGTGATTTCAGTGAACCTTAAGTGTTGGGGCGGTGTGGCTAGCCCGGATCCATTAACTTTGCACCTTTGCACATCAGCAAGTTTGCCAAGTGAGCGCAGAATATTGCCGAGCATAAACAGGGTCAATGAATACAAGACGAATGGCAGTTTATTTTGATGAAGCGCGAATTTTTAGCGGATGAACGGTTGGACTTGCTGACGAGCGGTAGCGGGAATAGATCGCAGATTGATAGAAATGAATAGGTTTATGTGCAAGGCCACCTGATGGCCTACGGTATAATTCGCGCAATTCTGTCTGGCAAGGAAAGTAGAAAATAATGGACGAGCAATTGCGCGAAGCCGCGCTGCAATACCACCGCCAGTCCCCGGCGGGCAAGATCACCGTTACCCCGAGCAAGCCGATGGTCACGCAGCGCGATCTGGCGCTGGCCTACTCGCCGGGCGTGGCGGCGGCCTGCGAGGCCATCGTGGCGAACCCGGCCGAGGCGCGCAACTTGACCGCGCGCGGCAATCTGGTCGCGGTGATCACCAATGGCACGGCGGTGCTGGGCCTGGGCGCGATCGGCCCGCTGGCTGCCAAGCCGGTGATGGAAGGCAAGGGCATGCTGTTCAAAAAATTCGCCGGCATCGATGTGTTCGATCTGGAAATAAACGAGCGCGATCCCGACAAGCTGGTGGACATCATCGCCGCGCTGGAGCCGACTTTCGGCGGCATCAATCTGGAAGACATCAAGGCGCCGGAATGTTTTTACATCGAGCGCAAGTTGCGCGAGCGGATGAAGATCCCGGTTTTCCACGATGACCAGCACGGTACGGCGATCATTGTCGGCGCGGCGTTGCTGAACGGCCTCAAGGTGGTCGGCAAGGACATCGCAAAAATAAAACTGGTGGTAAGCGGTGCGGGTGCGGCGGCGCTGGCCTGTCTGGATATGCTGGTCAGTCTCGGTGTGCGCATGGAGAACATCATTGTCACCGACATCAAGGGCGTGGTGTACAAGGGGCGCGTCGAGGAGATGGATGACAACAAGGCGCGTTATGCGGTGCAGACTTCCGCGCGCACCTTGGCCGAAGTGATAGGAGGCGCCGATGTGTTTCTTGGTTTGTCGGCAGGCGGGGTGTTGAAGCCCGAGATGGTCAAGCAGATGGCGGACAAGCCGCTGATCTTCGCGCTGGCCAATCCCACGCCGGAAATCTTGCCGGATCTGGCCAAGGCGGCGCGATCCGACGCAATACTGGCGACCGGGCGTTCCGATTATCCGAACCAGGTCAACAACGCGCTGTGTTTTCCGTATATTTTTCGCGGCGCATTGGATGTGGGCGCTTCCACGATCAACGAGGCGATGAAGCGTGCGGCGGTTCATGCGATCGCCGAATTGGCGCAAGCCGAATCTTCGGATGCGGTGGAAGCGGTGTATGGCGAAGAAAATCTGAATTTCGGCGCGGAGCATCTGATCCCCAAACCATTCGATCCGCGCCTGATCACGCGCATCGCACCCGCGGTGGCACAAGCCGCGATGGACTCCGCGGTGGCCGAGCGGCCGATCACGGACATGGCGGCGTATCGCGAGCATCTCGACAGCTTTGTGTATCACTCCAACATGCTGATGAAACCGGTGTTCGAAGCGGCCAAGCGTGCGCCGCAGCGCTTGGTCTATGCAGAAGGCGAAGAATCGCGTGTGCTGCATGCGGTGCAGACCGTGGTGGACGAAGGCATCGCGCATCCGATCCTGGTCGGACGTCCAGCGGTGATCGAGCAGCGCATCGCCAAGCTGGGCTTGCGCATCCGCGCCGGCGAGCATTTCGAGTTGGTGAATCCGGAGAGCGATCCGCGTTACCGCGAATACTGGAGCGAGTATCATCGCCTGATGCAGCGCCACGGCGTCACGCCGGATGGAGCCAAGCGCGAGATGCGCAGGCGCAATACGCTGATTGCGGCGATGCTGGTGCATAAGGGCGCGGCGGATGCGATGCTGTGCGGGACGGTTTCCTTGCCGCTCAGGCACCTGCGTTATATCGACGAAGTGATCGGGCACCGGCCGGGCGTGAACTTGTATGCGGCGATGAATATCCTGATGCTGCCCAGGAATACCCTGTTCATTTGCGATACCCACGTCAATCTCGATCCGAGTGCCGAGCAGATCGCTGAAATGACCCTGCTGGCTGCCGAGGAGGTGCGCCGTTTCGGCTTGACGCCGAAAGTTGCGTTGTTGTCGCATTCGAATTTCGGCAGTCACGATGATGCTTCGGCGCGCAAGATGAGCCGGGCGCGCGAGCTGCTCGAACAGCTTGCGCCGGGGCTGGAAGTGGAAGGCGAGATGCACGGCGATGCCGCGTTGTCGGAGAGTCTGCGTGCGGAATCTTTCCCTGTCTCGCGATTGAAGGGCGCTGCGAATCTGCTCATCATGCCGAATCTGGATGCGGCCAATATTGCTTATAATCTGCTGAAGATGGCGGCGGGAGACGGTGTCACGATAGGCTCGATTTTATTGGGCGCGAACAAGTCGGTGCATATCCTGACTTCGACAGCCACGGTGCGGCGTATCGTGAACATGAGCGCGTTGGCAGTGGCCAGCGTAAAGACACACTAAGAATTTCAGCGCAATGGCTGCCCCCGTAACATCGGGCAGAGGATTTATCTAAAGGAGAGGGTTTATGAACAAGCAAGAAGTCGCGTTACTGAGCAGAGAAATCGAGATACTGATGCAAGAGCGCTCAAGAATGCTCAAGGTGGTGGGTGCAGCGGCGGTGCTGGTGGCAAATACCGATGCTGGAACTTTGCCGGTAGCGGTGGTGGATGCCGCTGACCAGTTGTCGGAGGCGCTGAATGCATTGCCCGAAGAAACGCTGAGAGACGCGTTGGAATCGGTACAGGCCGAAGTCGAGTAAAGCGCAAATGGAGAAGCGTGTAGCACTCGTACTTACCGGTGGTGGCGCGCGTGCCGCTTATCAGGTGGGCGTGCTCAAGGCGATTGCGGAATTTTTGCCGCGCCGCGCGGAAAATCCATTTCCGATCATCTGCGGCACATCGGCGGGTGCGCTTAACGCCGCTGCGCTGGCGGCCAATGCGCAAAACTTCCGCAAGGGCGTCCAGTATTTGGCCAATACCTGGAAGGGGTTTCATGCCAACCAGATCTATCGCACCGATTTTATCGGCGTGTTCAACAACACCATGTTGTGGATTGCGGGACTGCTGTTCAGTGCAATCGGGATCAACAAGCTGCATCAGGTTTCGCTGCTCGATAATTCGCCGCTGGTCGAATTGCTGGAAAACATGGTGCCCTATGAAAAGATCCAGGAGAATATCGATGCCGGCTTGTTGCATGCATTGAGCATCACTGCATCCGGCTATGGTTCCGGGCAATCGGTGACCTTTTTCCAGGGTGTGAAACACCTGATGCCGTGGCGGCGTACCGGGCGGGTGGGTACACCGGAACAGATCGAGATCAAACATCTGCTTGCCTCCGCCGCACTGCCATTTGTTTTTCCGGCAGTCCAGATCCATCGCGAATATTTTGGCGACGGTTCGATGCGTCAGACCGCGCCGCTCAGCCCCGCGTTGCATTTGGGTGCGACACGGGTGCTGGTTATTGGCGTCACCCTTAATGGGTACACCGATCAACTCGAGCGTAGCGATACCAGCGAATACCCTACCTTGGCGCGGATCGCCGGACATGCGCTCAACAGTATTTTTCTCGATAGCATAGAAGTGGATCTGGAGAGGGTGAAAAAGATCAACGAGCTGGTTGCGGTCTTGCCGGAGGATGTGCGTGAACGCGCCAACCTCAGGCATGTTGACGTGCTGGTTATTTCGCCCAGCGAGCATATAGAAAAAATTGCCGAGCGGTATGTTGCAGAAATGCCCTGGACGATACGATTGTTGTTGCGCCTGGTCGGCGCTAAACAGCATAGCGGCGGGACGCTGATCAGTTATCTGCTGTCCGAGCGCAAGTTCATCCGGGCATTGATCAATCTGGGCTATCAGGATGCGTTACAACGGCGCGAGGAAATCATGGGTTTTCTTGAAGTGGATGCACGTCAGGATGTTGACGTGCCGCAATGACGACAGGGATAGTTAGCGCGCGCACCTGGCAGTTGCTGAACCTGTTGGCGGACGGAGAGTTTCATTCCGGCGAGTTGTTGGCGGAACGACTGGGGGTGTCGCGCGCCAGTGTATGCAATGCGCTGGCAGGTGTTTCGGACTATGGGGTGCAGCTGCAACGGATACGTGGCCGCGGTTATCGCCTGGCACGCCCATGGCAGCGATTGGAACAAAGCGAAGTGGCGCGCTGGTTGGCTAAGGATGCCGGGCAGTTCAATATCGAAATCATGCCGCAAGCCACCTCCAGCAATACTTTGTTGTTGCAACGTGCCGGGTTGGCTGTCGCAAGCGGGCGCGCGCCACACGGCAGCGTGTTGGCGGTGGAATTGCAGACTGCCGGGCGCGGCCGGCTGGGGAGGAATTGGTATTCCTGCTTGGGTAGCTCACTGACTTTTTCGTTGTTGTGGCGTTTTGATTGCGGCTTGAATGCCTTGTCCGGGCTGAGTTTGGCAATAGGAGTAGCAGTTATGCGCGCGCTGGAAACGCTGGGTGCGCAAGGTGTGCAGTTAAAATGGCCGAACGATATTTTGACTGCACAGGGAAAATTAGGCGGGGTGCTGATCGAGGCGCAAGGCGACATGCTCGGGCCAAGCGCGGTGGTGATCGGCATCGGCCTGAACTGTATTTTACCTGCCAGTTTGTCACCACAGATCGGCCAACCTGCATGCGCGTTCGATGAAATATGCGCGACGATGCCGACACGCAACCAGTTGCTGGCTGTTTTGTTAAGAGAGTTGGCAATCGTGTTGCGGCAGTTTGGGCAGGGCGGTTTTGCCGCATTACGCAATGAATGGGAGCGCTACCATATCCATCAGAACAAGACGGTTCGATTGCAGATGCCGGATGGCTCGGCAGTGAACGGCGTGGCGCGCGGAGTCAGCGAGATCGGTGAGTTATGCCTGGAAACCGCGCAGGGAATGCGTCGATTTAATTCTGGCGAAGTGGGAGTGCGTTGATGAAGCTGTTGATCGATGCCGGTAACACGCGCGTCAAATGGGCTTTGCTGGACGGGGATGAATGGCTGCGCAGCGGCGTATTGCCGGTCGAGCAGGCGGATGAATTGCCCCGGCTATTTTCAAGGCCGCAGGAGATACGGCAAATCTGGGTAAGCAATGTCGCAGGCGAAACGGTTGCACAGCATATTCGCAATATCGGCATTGGCCAGTCCATCCCGTTGCATTTTGTTGTTGCACGCGAGATACAATGTGGCGTGCGCAATGGTTATTCGCAAGCTGGGCAGCTGGGCAGTGACCGCTGGGCAGCGCTGGTTGCGGCATGGCATCTGGTGCGCAGGAAATGCCTGGTGGTAAGCAGCGGCACCGCGACCACGATAGATAGCTTGTCTGGTCAGGGCGAATTTATCGGCGGCTTGATTCTGCCCGGAGTGGCGCTGATGCAAAGCAGCTTGGTCGCTGCAACCAATCAGTTGAAATCGGCGCAGGGGGAGTATGTGCCGTTTCCGCTGAACAGCGCCGACGCGTTATACAGTGGCGCGATTCAGGCCAGTTGCGGCGCAATAGAGCGGCAATATTCCTTGCTGAACGATCATGGCGCGCCGGTGGTATTGAGTGGCGGGGCGGCAGGGCTATTGCAGCCATACCTTAATCAAAAACTCTTCGCCGTGCCGCCGCGCGTCGTGGATAATCTGGTGCTGCAAGGACTGTTGATAATTGCTCAGGAAGCAAGCGTGTGATGAAAAATTTATTCTGGATATTGTTGCTGGGGAATGTGATTTTGTTCGCAGTGATGCAGCGTGGTGGATTGGGCTGGGGTGAGCAAGAGTTGCAAGCGCAACCTGAGCTGCGCGGGGACATGATTCACCTGATCCCGGCGCTGCAAAGCGCGCCAGCCAAGACGGCGCAGAGCGCGCCAGCCAAAGCGGTACCCGCGCCAATGCCGGTGCCTGCATCGGTTCAAGTGGCCATGACGTCCGCGCCAGCTCCGGCATCGACTCTGCCCTCTTCGAACCCCAATACGTTGGTCTGTCTGGAGTGGGGAGATTTTTCAGGTGCGGAACTGAAGCGCGTTACGGCTGCGTTGTCCGCCTTGCCATTAGCCGATAAATTAAGCCAGCGTAAAATTGAGCGGGATACCGGATATTGGGTGTATTTCTCCCCATTCAGGAACAAGGCCGCAGTCAAACAGAAAATCGCCGAACTCAAGGCGCTGGGTATCAGCGAATATTTTGTGGTGCAAACTCCGGGACCTTTGCTGAACTCTATTTCACTGGGTGTGTTCAGGACCCGAGAGGCTGCACAAAACTTTCTCGAGCAGATGCGCGCTAAAGGGGTGCGCACCGCAAAGATTGGCGAGCACGCCAGCAAACTTAAAGCCACCCTAGTCATGCTAAACGGGGTGGACGTTGAGACTGAGGCTAAATTGACCGCATTGCAGAAAGATTTTGCCGGCACAGAGCTGAACAAAGTTGCTTGCGCGCATTGACAAGGTGGGGTGAAATCTGGACAATGCCGCGCTCTTCGCGGTGATATAGCTCAGGTGGTTAGAGCGCAGCACTCATAACGCTGAGGTCGGTGGTTCAAATCCACCTATCACCACCAATACTTAGTTTCAGGCAGTAGCATGTATTCTCACTAACCCGTATAGCGTATAGCTTTAGCGGGTTTTTTAATGCCCAATCCGTATCAGTCAGTCTCATTTGATCTTGCTTTTTTGTTGGTATATCTGTTGGTGCATGGTAATCTGCTGTTGGTATATTTAAGCAGGGGAGACAATACTATGGCACTGACTGAGCTGGAGATAAAGAAAGCAAAGCCTGCTGACAAGCCTTATAAACTATCGGATGGGGGTGGACTATTCCTATTGGTGCACACAAATTGTGGTAGATATTGGCGGATGGCCTATCGATTCGCTAGCAAGCAAAAAACTCTTGCATTGGGTGTGTATCCAGATGTGAGCCTAGCCGAAGCACGGGTCCGGCGCGAACAAGCACGTAAGCTGTTGGCGAATGACACAGACCCCGGCGCAGCTAAGCAGGAGCAAAAAGCGGCTTTCGTAGCATTGGCAGAAAACAGTTTTGAACTAATCGCACGGGAGTGGTTTGCAAAGCACTCTCCTAATTGGAAAGAAAATCATTCGAACAAAATCATTGCCCGACTGGAAAAGGATGTTTTTCCATGGATCGGTAATCGGCCTATTGCCGAGATTGCTGCCCCTGCATTGCTGGCGGCAATACGCAAGATAGAAGCCCGAGGTGCACTGGAAACGGCACATCGAGCGCTTGCCTGTTGTGGGCAAGTGTTTCGCTATGCCGTGGCAACCGGACGGGCTGAACGCGATCCCTCTGGCGACCTGCGCGGTGCACTGCCACCAGTGAAAAAAGACAAGCATTTTGCCGCGATTACAGATCCCAAAAAGGTGGGTGAGTTAATGCGCGATATTGAAGGCTATCAAGGATCATATATCGTGAAGGGGGCGTTCAAACTTTCTCCTCTGCTATTTGTGCGACCTGGCGAACTACGCAAGATGGAATGGCCGGAAGTTGACCTGGATAAAGCGGAGTGGATTATCCCGGCTGGTAAAATGAAAATGGGGGTTACGCATATAGTCCCGCTATGCAAGCAAGCCGTAGCAGTGCTGCGCGAAATGCAGAAGCTGACAGGGCGTAGCAAGTATGTATTCCATGGCGAACGCGACCACGATAGGCCAATGAGTGACAACGCGATTAGATCAGCGTTGCGGCGCATGGGGTGGGCGAATGATGAAATGACGCCTCATGGGTTCAGGGCGATGGCATCAACTATCCTGGACAATATGGGATATAAGCAGGAGTGGCTTGAAAGGCAGCTTTCCCATGAAGAGCCGAACAAGATTAAGGCAGCATACAAGCGAGAAGCATGGCGGATGTATCTACCTGAACGCACTGCTATGATGCAGGCATGGGCGGATTATCTTGATAAGCTCAAGCACGACGCGACAGTGCTACCACGACGTTCATAACCGTTTGATGCATCTACTCCGTCGGAGTGAACGCGTGTTATGCAGGTGCAGCATTTATATTTAAGGATAAACCAATGAAAGGGAGGCGAGTATGCTGCTAGCTGGAGACTCCATAGATTATACAGATTTGGATATGTGGGATAAATCAGGGCTAACAGATTATTTGTCGTATGACACTTGGCAGCCGCACAACGCATGGCGCGTAATTGGCGGTTTGCATTACCATGCGCCAGCTTCAAGGGACTACGTTTATCACACGAGTAGCGGGTTGGGCTATGCCCAGTCTTTATCCGAGGGACATATTGAACGATTGACAGAACTTTGGGCTAGAGATGCTAAAGACCCAAATGAAAATGGAACGCCAGAATTTTTTATAGACTTTGCGATTGATAGGCGTATATACCCACCATGGTTGGGATGGGCCTTAAAACGTGGCTGGTATAAACTTAAATATGGAAAGAACACTAAGAAGCCGGATTTTGACAAGGAATCACCAACGTACCCGCCCGAACTGGATATTGCAATACAAGCATGGCGGGAATTATCAAAAGCCGAAGATAATCGAAAACCCAAAGCACGAATACTTGCATGGCTAGATGCAAATCCCAAAGTTTGGACGGCGGCGGGGATAAAACCTTCCGACCAAGCAAAAGAGCGCATTGCAACCGTAGCGAATTGGGATAAAACTGGCGGCCCGACACGATCGGGCAAATAAAACTCCCCCACCTGTCAAAGTCAATAATCACGTGGGTTAGAGCAGATATACCCACCTATTAAAACCCTATTACCCCCCACCATACCTACCTATTTAAAAAAAGCTTGATGACCAAAAATGTGTTTTTAACTAAACACAAAGAGGCCCATCATGAATCAAGTAGCACAGCAAATAACAGATTTTCTTCTTCGCAGAAAGGAAGTTGAAAAGATAGCAGGACTTAGTCGAGCTTCCATATATAGGCTAATTAAAGTAGGAAAATTTCCAGCTCCCCTCAATATCGGAACCGGTGCAGTTCGCTGGAAACAGTCCGATTTAATCGCATGGCAATCAAGCCTTACCAAAACAGCGTAAGGGGCGGCAAACATGCAAACATCAAATCAACCACAAGTGGAACGTGCCGCATTGAACGGAGGAGACAATATGAGTCCCTCGTTCATCAATCTCACACCCCTAACAGAGGAAGAAATTTCTGAAATTACACATCTACCCCGTGAACTCCAATATATGGGATTTATCGAATTCTTAAAATCCAAGAAAACGGGAAAAAAAATTCACAATCTGCGAGCTTACGCAAGTACCGCAGACTATCGCGATCTATCTTTAAAAAAGCCAAAGCGGACCAAGGCCGAAAAAAAGATGGGAATAAAGCTTCCGCCCATTATTCTTCAAAGCTTGGATGATTGCGAAGATGACGAGGGCTATAGCCTGAAAGATAAAATTGCGGCAAAAAATCCTGAAGAATATTTTGAGGCACTGGAAGAATCAGAATTTCTGATGATGGATTTTGACGACCAAACAGAAAAAGTTTTGGATTGTGTTAGGGAGGGCGGAGCGGAGTTGGGACGTTCGATGAATCTTTCAGAACGTCGCGGCCAACAAATTCAACAGAAAAACAATGAAAGATTTGAGTCTGAGCGACGGTTCAAAGAAGGCAAAAATGGCACGCAGGGTGGGCTGTTTGGGTTTGATGGGAGCGTGGCGTAATGAACAACAACACTCTCAACTACAAACTTTTGGGCAGCAACAATATAAATCTACCAGCAGTTCATTTTACTGATGCAGAGTTTAATAGCTTTCAAATAACGGCGGTGGAGCATGTTTAATCCATCCGACGTTAAGCAGAAGCGTAGTGCCATGAACAGAGAAATGATGGAGTATTACTATCGCTATTCAGATCAAATAGACGAAATCGAGCGGGTGGCAGACCATAACCGCAGGCAGCAAGAACGCAAAAATCTTGGAGTTCAGTTCGAGCCCTTGCTCGCAATGCCTAAGCCTTTGCCGCCAATTCTATTTGATGCGACTGTTGGATTGGGTAAGTCAAACGGAATATCCGCAGTTGTTAAAGCGGCATTGGCAGCCGGCCTGAAGGTGGCTATCGTTGTGCCAACTCACGAGCTTGCAAACGAATATTGCGAGCGAATTCCAAATGCTTATCATTACTACGGTCGCCAATCTAAAACGCAAGCCGAAGGCAAGCCAACACTTGAGAAATTCATATGCTGGCAAAAAGAGGATGCTGATCGTGCGGCATCAAAAAATCATTTACCCGCGCAATCTATTTGTCGGGTTTGTCCAAACGCATATGCGCACGTATTAGAAAACGTGGCAGATGATGAAGATCGTATTGATGAAGCTCGCAAGTACTTTAAGTCAAGAAATATGAAGGCAGCAGACCACAAACCCTGCCGATTCCTATATGACGGTTTGCCAGAAGCTTTGTCATCATCAGTTGTAGTAATAACGCCGGATTCATTCTCCGATGCGATGGGCTTTTATCAGGTTAAGGACGGGGCGAGGGTCACTAACAAAATTCAGCGTTTAGTGATCGTAGATGAAAGAATCAGCCTGACCAAAGAAATCGACATTTGCACTGGCGCAATTTCCGGCTGGTTGAACTCGCTTGACGCACTGACTAAGCACCTAGCAGAAACAAAGAAAAATCCAGAGCTGTTGAAACTATTACCAATGGTTGAGGCTGCATTTAAAGACCTCAGCACCGCAACCCTGTATAGCAGTGAAATCAATAAAGCAGCAATCCTTGAATTGCGCGACAAAATTAAAGAAGTAAACGGGATGTATGGGAATACAGCCAGCTGGGAACGCGTTGACTACCAGGAGGACAGAGAGTTCTTTATTCCGCTTCGTGCATTGCATACCCTTGCACATAATTTGGAGAAAGGTACTGTCCGAAAAAGCAAGCATAAAACTCACGCGTATGAGGTATCGCAGTTACTGGAGTGGGCCATTGAAAACGGCTCTACAATCTTCTTGGATGCCACGACCCCGCTGGCAATGAAGAAGCTGATTGAAAGCGTAAATGGGGAATACTATGACGCACACGTTGTTCAAAACATACAGGTCACCCGATTCGCGGGCCACCTGTACGCACGAGGTAATACTCGGCTTAAAAACTACCAGAAAAAGTCGAAGGGAAGAATTAAAGAGCTTGAGAAAATTGCATCTCAATTGCAAAAACCGGCTGCCATTTTAACGCACAAGGCCTGGTTAAAAAACAGTGTAGATCATCATCTATCCGATGGAGCTGCTGCGGATGCTGCCGAATTATTTTTTAAAAGTACCGGTGTGCGATTGGGCTGGTTTGGCGCCCATGACAGAGGCCACAACAAATGGGAAGGCTACAACATTGCCATCGTAGGGCTGCCTTTGTTGTCACCTGATGCCATTCAGGCCGCGTATAGCGGTGATAGAACCGCACTGATGACCGTTGGTGTCAACTGGCCAAGTTGGGATGGCGTAAGCTCAGAGGAGGATTGGCCCAATTGTGTTCCTCCACTACCAATTCAATCCGAAGTGCGCGATTGGTTGCTGGACATGTATGCCGCCACCATTGCGCAAGCAATAGGCCGGACACGCGCCGTGAACTCAATCGACAATGTCATCAAAATCCAGATTTACGGTGGCCTTCAGACTTCGGAGATGGATGCGGCATTGTCCGTACATGGGGTGGTCGTGGATGAAACCATTAAGGACACTATCCACTTGACCCGGGAAGCCTATCGCAATCGTGGAACAGATATAGCCGCCATTGACCGAGCGATCAATCAACTGCGGCAAAATGGTGAAAACCCGAGCCGTAGTACTGTTCGCGCAGAACTGACCCGTGTTGGGCAGTCTGCCAACGATCACGTGATAAATGCAAGGCTCTCAGAACTTCGTGGCGCAAGGGTGTTGCCCCCTCCCACCAAGGGCAGGCCGCCCAAAAAAATTGGTGTGTGATACCTATAAGAATATATATGGCATCGCACACCAATATTATGAAATGAACAACCTTGATTTTATCGCCTTAGGTGAGCTCCTTATGACAAATGACAACTCCTTGCCAAGAAAGGAGAACTATTGATGTGGCTTCGACGGCTTATAGACTTACGCCACTGCTGAAATAGCGTTACCTGAAATAATTTATCGTCAATAACGTCGTTTCGCATTTCGCACCACCCCTACTTATATATGAGCCGATCAAATTTTGAGAGGCCAACAAACCAAAAAAAAGGAGTTCAAAATGTTTGAAAAATTAAGATCATCAGTTCGCACTGAACATATGCAAAAGGTAATGGAAATATACGGGGGCTTTGCCCTTTTTAGTGTAATTCTGGCCGTGGCATTTTCTATTGGGCAACGTGACGTAAGTACAGCTGCTGAACTGGCATTGACCAAGTTAGGTCAATTGGAAGTCAAGATTGACCGTTTACAGAAGACCTTGGATACACAACATGCATGTTCTCCCAATCTGCCTAATGCCGTTCGCAGCAAGCGGGTAAAGTAACCATGGCGTCCCCAGCATTATCTATGACTGCTAGGGAAAAAAAAGAACGTGCGGAATTCAAACGCCGCACGTTATTAAATTTCCTATGCAGTGGTGAGCAATGGACCACCTTGGCAGTCGTTGCTGAACTGCTGTTAACCAGTGAGCGCAATGCCTTACGACTTCTTAAAAAGCTGATCGAAGAGCATCTTATAAAAGTTGATATGGGCATAGTCCAAAACTCAAATCTCAAATTGTATGGCCTGACTGATCATGCGATTGTCTCTTTCGGAGCACCGGCTAACGCCAAAGCATTTGCTATCGGTCGCACTAACCAGTCCTACGTAAAACATCACATCCAAGGCCAACTTGTACGCATAAAGGGCGAGCGTGCGGGTTGGAGCGACTGGTATCCGGAAAAGCTTTTGTATGTGCATAACGAAAAGCGACTTAAGAAAATACCGGATTATTTAATGACAAGGCCAGACGGACGCAAGGCCTGCGCGGAGCTTGAAAGGTATACTAAAAGCCCTAAAAGACTTTCAGATGCTATGGGGGCTCACTTACACCAGATCGTGAATGGTCATTACGAGGTTGTTTATTATTTTGTTCCAGATGTCGCAGCACAAGAACGTGCATTCGCTCGGGTTCATTTTATGAATATTGATGGTAATAAAGTGAAGCTGAACGAAACTCATCGAGCTCGATTCAAGATATTTGAAATCGAGGCCTGGCAAGGAGAAATGTAAATTACTCTTTCCAGACCTCGGCTGTGAGTGGCAGCTCGTTGAGTTCAGCGCGAGCTTCACGCCAGCTTGGGTAATGTTGCTCAAGGATAGCGATGAAGCGGTCGCTGTGAGTCGGCTCAATCAGATGTACCAGTTCATGGACGATGACATATTCAAGCAGGTCCCTTGGTTTTTTCACGAGTTCAGTATTCAGACGGATATGACCAGCACTGTGATTGCAGCCTCCCCACTTGGTTTTCATTCGTTGCAGGTAATAGCTGGTTACTTTCACCTTTAGCTTCCGCTCCCATTTGGCGATTAGTGCAGGAACTATTTCATGGAGCAGGGATTTGTGCCACTCGTGGATCACTTCTGCTCGCTTTTGGGCATCACTGCCAGTGCGCACGGTCAGCGTGATGCGCTTGTGGTCGAGCAAAACAAACGGTTTGGCATCGTGATGTTTCACCGTCAACAGGTAACGCCGCCCCCAGAGGTAATGGCTTTCACGTTCGACGAACTGACGCGGCGTTTCCCGCGCTTGGTTATCCAGTTTTTTCTGCTGCGCCCGTATCCAGCTCAGTTTCGAAATCGCGTAGGCGCGGGCGACCTCCAGACGTGTACCGCTTGGTGCCACGAGCGTCACCCGGCCTTCCGGCGGATGGACCGAGAGGTGGACGTTCTTGATGGCCTTCCGCGTTACCAGAATTGAAATTTTGCCAAGTTGTATCGTCTCGTTCATCAGTAGCCAGGTTGATTCTTGATGATTTCAAAGATGGCCTGAGTCGCCGTGCGATCCCGCTCCATGATGGGAAACAATGCATTGAGCACCTGCTTCTCCCTCGTGTCGTCGCCCTTCCAGCCCGCCGGCGCGTGCTCGCGCATCGCCTGGTCGAGTTCGAGCGCGAGTGTCGCTTTCGTGTCATCACCTGCCGGGCACTGAAAGATCGTCGCAGGAATGCTGTCGAGGTTGTTAAAGAGCACGATGGCTTCTGGTTTGCCGTGAAGAACCGCAGGTACACCGGGGCCTGGATCCTTATGCGCCATGCGTTTCACGAGTTCTTCGGCATTCTTCAGGAATGCCTCATACGCAGCGGCGTCAGCTCGGCTTTGTTTGATAAGGTCATCCAGCAGTTTCGACATCTCCGCATAAAACCTTGGATCGGTCAGCTGGTCGCGGATGATGGTCTTGCGGACGTTGTTGATGATGCCCTCGGCGATGGCGTTCTTCGAGAGCTTGCCCTTCTCATTCAGCTTGCGAGCGATAGCATCATTGATGCCGGTCTCAATGATCAGCTCCGTGAGCGAAAGCGAATTGAGATTGCCCACGTCCGCCGCCGGATCGGCCTGAACATAGGTGTTGAGCAGGCGCCGCATGTCGGCCTCGTAGGGCTTGATGTCCAGCTCCTCGCCCGAGTGCTTCTTGATGGCTGCGCGAGTGTCGCCGTAAAACTCCACCTCCTTCTGCAATGCAGCGGCCTCCGCATCGGAGTATCCGGCTTCGGTTAGGTCTTGGGCGATGTCGGCATAAGCACGCACGAAGGTGGCCACGGACTTGTAAAACGTGATGCGAAGCGGCTCCGTGTCCGTCAACGCCTGAGGATTGGCCGCGTCGCCGCAGAAGTAGTGCAGGAACTGCTCCATCTCACGCGGTAACGGCACCGGCTCGCACAGGTAGCGGAGCGCCTCGCGGGCAGCATCGAGTTGTTTCTTTCCTTCCTTGAGCCAGTCCTTAAGCTCGACATTGTTCGAACCACCGTTGCCCTGATCAATGTCAAGCTCGTCGGAACTATAGACCGCAATGGCCTCCTGCACGTCTTTGAATAGCTCCTTGAAGTCCACGATATAGCCATAGTCCTTGTCGTCACCGTCGAGCCGGTTGGTGCGGCAGATGGCCTGGAACAGGTTGTGATCGTGCAGCTCGTTATCGAGGTAGATGTAGGAGCAGCTCGGGGCGTCGAAGCCGGTCAGGAGCTTGCTCACCACGATCAGCAACTTCATGTTGGCGGGTTCCTCAATGAACCGGTGCTTGGCTTCGTCTTCGTAGGCTTTGGTCGTCTGGCCACTCTTCAGGACGTGCTTCGTGTAAGTGTCGAACTTGTAGCGTTCGTCGCTGTTAGCCGGTTCGCGTGAGATGGCGTTGTGGTTCGGCTCGAACGAGGTGATGACGCCGCAATACTCGCCGAAGGGTTTGTTCAGGAAGATGCGGTAATAATGGCAGGCGTCGTAGATGCTCGCGGCCACGAGAATCGCGGTGCCGCGGTCGTCGTTCAGGCGCGGTTTCGTGTCGAAATCGTGGATGATGCTGGCGGCGATGCGTGCCTTGCGCTCTTCGGCGCTCATCAGCTCCTCCATCGTTGCCCAGCGTTTGCGGATGATGGCTTTCTGAAAATTGTTCAGCGTTTTAGTCTTCCGTGCGAAATAGTCTTCGATGTCTTTCGGCGAGGTGAGGCGCTGCGGCACATCGCGAGCCTCGTATTTCAAATCGAGCACTACCTTGTCTGCCACGGCCTCGTGGAACTTGTAGGTGTGAATGTAGGTGCCGAAAATGTCCTGCGTCCGCAGCTTGGCCGCGTCCTTTTTCAGCAGTGGCGTGCCGGTGAAGCCGATGAAGAGCGCGTTTTCCAGCCAGCGCTTCATCTGTTTGTTCATGTCGCCGCCCTGGGTGCGGTGGCATTCATCCACGAAGACATAGAACCGGCCATGCACATGCGGCGGCTCTCCTTTGAGGTCCTCGGGATCAAACTTGTGGATGAGTGCGCACAGCAGCCGGGGCGCGGTGGCGCCCAGCTTGGCGACAAACTCTGCCCGGTTCAGGATGCGGGGCGAAGGAGAGTTCTCGCCGATGACCCCGGCGTTCTTCATCACACCCTCGATCTGTTTGTCCAGTTCGTCGCGGTCAGTGACGACGAGGATGCGGGCCTCGGGGTCGTGCTCCAGCAGCCACTTGGCAAGTAGTACCATGAGGATGCTCTTGCCGCTTCCCTGCGTGTGCCAGATGACGCCGCCCTCGCGTTTGCGGATGCGTTCCTGCGCCGCCTTCACGCCTGTGAACTGATGCGGGCGCGGTACCTTCTTGATGCCGTTGTCGAAGATGATGAAGTTGCGGATCAAGTCAAGCAGGCGGGACTTCTCGCATAGCTCGGCCAGCGGCCGGTCCAGCAGAGCGCCTGGGGTCAGCGGGGCGGTATTCGCCGACTTCCATTCGACGAAAAACTCCTCCCGCGTGGTCACTGTGCCATAGCGCAATCCTTGCGAATCGTTTCCAGCGAACACCAGTTGCACCGTCGGGAAAAAGCCCTTGCTGAAAATCTCCTCCTGGTTGGTGATGAGCTGGCACACGCCGTCGGCGATTTCGACCGAACTCCGCTTCAACTCGATCACGCCGATGGCGATACCGTTCAGGTAAAGAACGAGGTCGGGACGCCGTTCGTAGCCGCCGCGCAAGGTCACTTCCTCGGCGAGGGCGAAGTCGTTGTTCTCCGGGTGCTCCCAATCCACCAGATGCACCGTGTCGTGCGGCCGTCCGGCGGCAACCTGCACCGATACGCCGTAGCGCAGCAGTTGGTAGGTGCGCAGGTTGGCCTGATAGAGTGTGATGCCTGTGGCGTCCGCAGCGGCCATTAGCTTTTGCAGGGCAGCGGAAATGTGTGCCTCCGAATAGCCGCGGGCCTTCAGATTGGCGCGGAGCAGTTCCG
>JANXXX010000001.1 GCA_025350405.1 Gallionella sp. | reverse complement strand
GGCCGACTACATCGAGCGGCGCAACGCGCTGGTGCAAAAGGTCAGGCTGGCATTCACCTATCCGGCCATCGTCACCGTGGTGGCTTTTTTGATCGTGATCTTTTTATTGACCTACGTCGTCCCGCAGATCGTCTCGGTGTTCGCCAACACCAAGCAGAAGCTGCCGCTGCTGACAACGGTGATGCTGGGCATCTCGGATTTTGTGCGCAGCTATGGCATTTACGTTTTTCTGCTTATCGTGGCGGCAGGTTATGCCTGGCACCGCGCCTTGCAGAATGCGGCAATCAAGCTGCGCTGGCACACCTGGCTGCTGACCGCACCATTCTATGGAAGATTCGAGCGCAGCCTCAACACCGCGCGCTTCGCCAGCACACTGGCGATCACCACCGGTTCCGGCGTGCCGATATTGCGGGCGCTGCAAACCAGCCGTGATACATTGACCAACGTCGCGATGCGCGCCCAGGTCGAAGAAGCCACCAACAGCGTGCGCGAAGGTGTCGGCCTGGCGCGGGCGCTGTCCGCGCACAAACATTTTCCTGCCATGCTGATCCACATGATACGCTCTGGCGAAGCGACTGGAGAATTGCCCAAGATGCTGGATCGTGCCGCCAACGCACAGGAGCAGGATCTGGAACGGCGTGCGATGACCATGGCCGGATTACTGGAACCCGCTCTGATATTGGCGATGGGGGTGGTGGTACTATTGATCGTGCTGGCAGTATTGATGCCGATCATCGAAATCAACCAACTAGTTCGTTAGGAATAATGCAAGGGAAATTAGTGTGAAGCGCTTGCCATTAATAACAAGTTTTATATTGTTCATCGCGCTGTGCGTATCGGCTGCGTATTGGGCGATGCAATTGTTCAAGCCGCCACAACGCGTAGTCGCAGCACCACCTCAAGCTACGCAAGCGCCACCAAAGCTGGATGCGGCAGCAGGATTGCTGGGGGGACACACTACGACTGTCGTCGCCAGCAATTTTCAATTGAAGGGCGTGGTGATGGCGAGCAATCCGGCCGAAAGTGTTGCGATACTGGCAGCGAATGGAAAAAAACCGCAAGCAGTCAGAACTGATGAAGAAGTATTGCCCGGCGTCACGGTCAAGGAAGTGCAGCGCGACCATGTGCTGCTGTCGGAGGGCGGCGTGGTCAAGCGGGTCGAATTGCCCAAGGATGCGAAGCGCAAGTAACGCAAAACTATTGCGACACTAACCCTTTAATTGAAATGGATGACGATCACTATATCGCGAACGCAAAAAACGCACACATAGATACCTCAAAATTTGAGGAGGAAATCCTCGCCGAGGTCAGGAATAATTCCGGAATTGAGGATAAAGCACTTGTTGAGTTGATCTACGATAAAGCATTTTCCGAGACCGCTGCAGCACCTGTCGAACCTGGAAACGGCGTCCTTATCTGCAGGTATTTGACTCCGACGAAGTTCATCAAATTTCTCGACACTCGCCAGATCGCTTTTCCGATTGCTACTCAATTCTCTGATAGACGGGAGTGCGCAGTCCCTGAAGACTACGATCACGCAGTCCTTCGGACCTTCGAGAATCTTAATCGTTCAGGAACGATTTGGGCAAAACATGTTAGGTCCAAGGCTTTCGCTTGGAACATATCATGTTGGACGGAGCTGCATGACTACTTTGATGATCACCTGATGTGGAAAACCTATGCTGGAGGTAGTGACGGTATCGGTATAACGATAAGGTACGACCAGCTAAAGTGTTATCTTAAGAATTCTGTTAGGGAAATAGCTCAAGATGGGCAGCTCCAGTGCGGGCGAGTGAATTATGAAACAATTTCGCTCTTGCCGTTTAACAAGCACTATATGTTTCGAAATGAAAAAGAAGTCAGATTTGCTTTCCAATCATGTGAGTCCAAGATGGAACTAATATCCGTCGAGAAGATCTTCGATCTTTTTGGTGTGAGAATCTCTCCTGATGCAGAACATAGGCATGCTGAGATGATTCGAAGGATGTGGCTTAGTTATGGCGGAAACGATCGGATACAACACCCAGCATGATATGGAAATACCTAAGGAAGCGCCGAACAAGTATCCGCATGAAGCGGAAACTATTCAGGCGCGCCCGAATTGTTAAAAAACTGATCTGTTTTCACTTTTTTTCACCCCCAGCAGACTTCTCGCCGGGGTTTTCTTCTTCATCTTACTCACGC
>JANXXX010000091.1 GCA_025350405.1 Gallionella sp. | reverse complement strand
GAGACGCCCTGTGTACTGACGATGTGCAATATCAGGCATTTCGCAAACAGGTGCGTGCAACCGAATGGCGCAACAATTTTCTCAGGCTCCCCCTGGCACAGCGCAAGGCGCAAATTGAACAATTGCGGAAAATGAGCGAGGAATCGAAGCAAACCAAAGCAATGGAAATTATGGATGTTAATCTATCCGCCGTTGCCGACCTGTTCCGCGCCAACTATTACCCGCGCATGATCCATGGCCATACGCACAGGCAGAAACATCATCTGCACGAAGTCGATGGCAAGACTTGCGATCGCTGGGTACTGGGAGACTGGCATCAAACGGGAAATGCGTTGCGCTGCGATGCAGCTGGCTGCCGCACACTAACCATAGAATAAGCAAGTGCAGGCAGCAGTACGCACGGCGTTTATGCCCTTCATCGTGCGCCCGCTTCGGCAGTTGCCACCTTGCTTAGCCAGCACAGCATGCTGTCTCCAGGCCTGTCCTGAGTCATATCGAAGGGTGAGCATACTTCCCGTCTGCCGTATTCAGCTTGCTTCATTTTTTGCGCGTTGCAATCAGACTGGCGATCACGCTGGTTCCGATCAGCACCGCAACGATCGCCAGCGAGGCGGCCACTGGCACGTGATACCAGGGCGCAATCAGCATCTTGGCGCCGATAAAGTTGAGCACCATCGCCAGGCCATATTTCAGCAGATGGAAGCGATCCGCCACGTCTGCCATAAGAAAGTACAGCGCCCGCAGCCCCATGATGGCAAAGATATTTGAAGTAAAGACGATAAAAGGGTCCGTGGTGATGGCAAAGATGGCCGGAATGGAATCCACCGCGAACACCAGATCCGAGACTTCGATCAGGATCAGCACCAGGAACAGCTGCGTGAAATAGCGCACACCGTTCTTCATCACGCTGAACTTCTCGCCATGCTGACCATCGCTGATGCGCAAATGCCGGCGTGCAAACTTGAGCACAGGATTCTTCTCAAGGTCTGGCTCTTTCTCTGCCATTACCAGCATGCGCATACCGGTGACCACCAGAAAGGCGCCAAAGAAATAAAGCACCCAGCTGAACTCGCGCACCACCCAGGCCCCGGCCAGGATCATCACCGCGCGCAGGACGATGGCACCCAGCACGCCAAAGATCAGCACTCGACGCTGGTATTCGGCGGCGATATGGAAGGACGAGAAAATCAGCAGGAAGATGAAAACATTGTCCACTGACAGTGACTTCTCGATCAGATAGCCGGTGAAAAACTCCAGCGCCTTGCGCTCGGCGATGTCCTGCCCGACCGTGCCGTTCAGATACCACCAGAGGCCGGCGTTAAACAGCAGCGCCAGACTGAACCAGACCAGCGACCATGCAGCCGCCTCTTTAGCACTCACCTTGTGCGCCTTGCTGCCGCCGAACACGAACAGATCCAGTACCAGCATCACCACCACGAAAGCGACAAAGGCGACCCACATCCAAGGTTCGCCGATTGAGATTGTGTTATTCATTTACGCTTCCAATTGTTTTTCGAATTTCCCGTAACAGCTCTTCCACGCCTGACTCTTTCATGATCGCGGTGAAATCTGGCTCAATTAAAATAACCACGATCTGGTTTATCGTCTTCGGGCTAAATTCTATGCCTGATCATGCCGGAAGGGTATCCGATTTCTCTGTGCTTCCCCGCAGCCTCATTCCTCGCTGTGGCACAGGCGACGAAATGTGCCCACCTCCGTGACCCACAGCACTCCATCCCCCATCTGGCCGGTATGCGCGTTTTGGTGAATGATGCGCAGGATATCGGGCACCATCTCGTCGGGCGCGACAATTTCGATGCGCACTTTTTTTGTGAAGTCAGTAAGCTCCTCCTTCAGTGTGTCGTGGCGTTCTTCCCCCGCATGGGCGCTACAACCCTCCACATGGGAGGCGCTCATGCCCGGGAAACCGGGCAAACCACGAAAAGCTTCGCGGATTTTATGCAGCCGTGACGGCCGTATGATGGCTTTAATTTCTTTCATGTGTTTTCTCCTATGCCTCGACGGGCTTTTCTTCAAACCATTTATACAGCGTAGGCAGCACCACCAGCGTAAGCAGGGTGGACGTAATCAAACCGCCTATCACCACGATCGCCAATGGCCGCTGCACCTCCGATCCGGGTCCGTTAGCGAACAGCATCGGAATCAGACCCAGCATCGCCACCGTTGCGGTCATCAGCACCGGGCGGAAGCGCTGCTTGCAACCCTGCAGCACGGCGTCAGCCTGGCTCATACCCTCATCGCGCAGACTGCGGATATAAGACACCAGCACCACGCCATTCAATACCGCGATCCCCCACAGGGCGATGAAACCCACCGAGGCCGGTACCGATAGATATTCGCCGGTGACGAACAGCGCCACCACGCCGCCGATTGAGGCAAAGGGCAGCACCAGGATAATGAGAGCGGCGTAACGCAACGAACTGAACAGCAAAAACAGCAGGAAGAAAATCGCCGCGACAGTCACCGGTACAATAATCATCAAATGACCCATCGCACGTTCCATGTTCTGGAACTGGCCGCCCCACTCCATATAGTAGCCCTCCGGCAGCTTGATCTTGCTGTCCACCGCCAGTTGCAGTTCGGCGACAAAGCTGCCAAGGTCACGATCCTTCACGTTCACCCCCACCACGATGCGGCGCTTGGCCTTTTCGCGGCTGATCTGGGCCGGTCCGTCCACGACGCGGATGTGAGCCAGGCTTTCAAGCGCTACCAGTGCGCCGTTGGGAGAGCTGACGAGCAGGCTGCGGATGGTCTCCACGTCGCCGCGGAATTTCTCCGGCAGACGCACCACCGCGCCGAAGCGGCGCTCGCCCTCGTAGATCTCAGTAGCAGTCCGGCCGCCGATGGCGCCCTCGATCACGTCGTGAATGTCCGACACATTGAGTCCGTGGCGGGCGATGGCCTGGCGGTCTATCTCGATGGACAGATACTGCTGGCCGGTCACACGTTCCACCTTCAGATCCTGCGCACCGTTGACGCCAGCGGCTACTTTGGCGATGGCGTCCGCGGTCTGCTTGAGCATATCCATATCGTCACCGAACAGCTTGATCGCCACATCGGAGCGCACCCCAGTAACCATCTCGTCCACCCGGTCGGAGATTGGCTGTGCCATCACGATCTGTACCCCCGGCAGGGTCATCAGTTTTTCCCTGATGCCGGCGGCAATATCGTCCTGGTTCCAGCCCTTGGGCCATTCGCCACGCGGCTTGAGGCTGACGATGGGGGTGGACTCGTTCTGCCCTTGCGAATCGGCAGGGCTTTCGCCGCGGCCGACGCCGGAAACGGCGGACTTCACCCCTGGCACCTGCATCACCAGGCGCATCGCCTCCATTTCCAGCTTGATGGATTCCTCCAGCGAGATGTTGGGCACACGGTTGATGCCGGGTACGATCGAGCCTTCCTTCATCTCTGGAATGAAGGCCGTGCCGAGGAACGGCAGCAGCAGGATGGCGGCTACGAACACCGCAGATGCGGCAATAATGGTCTTTCTGCCGTTAAGCAGCGTCCAGGCTAACAGGCGCAGGTAGGGCTTTTTGGCCAGCGCCACCAGACGGGTATCGTGCTCGTCCTTACCCACCAGCAAATAGGAACACAGCACAGGGGTAAGGGTGAGCGCCAGCACCAGCGAGACGAACAGCGCGATGGCGATGGTGAAGGCGAGCGGCGCGAACATCTTGCCCTCCATGCCTTGCAGGGTCATCAGAGGCAGGAACACCAGTATGATGATGGAGACACCGAAGATCACCGGTGTACCCACTTCCGTCGCCGCATCCAGCACCACACGCACCCGGCTCATTCCCTTGCCCTTGTTCTCGGCCAGGCGCTGGAAGGCGTTCTCCACCACCACCGAGCCGTCCACGATCAGCCCGGTGGCGATGGCCAGACCGCCCAGGGACATCAGGTTGGCGGACAGGCCGAAATAGTTCATCGCCATGAAGGTGATGAGCGGCGTCAGTACCAGCGAAGCGACCACCACCAGGGACGAGCGCACGTCGCCGAGGAAAAGGAACAGCACGATGATCACCAGCACCACGCCCTCGATCAGCACCTTCACCACGGTGTCGAGCGCGGCATCCACCAGTTCGCTGCGGTCATAGTAGGGGGCGATCCTGAGGCCGTCTGGCAGCATGCCCTTGTCGTTAATCTCCGCAACCCGTTCCTTGATGCGCGACACCACCTCCTTGGCGTTGCCGGCTCGTATCATCATGACGATGCCGCCCACCGATTCGGTGACACCGTTCTTCAGCAGCGCGCCATAACGCACCTCGTGACCGATGGTGATTTCAGCCACGTCGCGCACGAACACCGGCACCCCGTCCTGTTCCTTGAGCACGATGCTGCGGATGTCGTCCAGATCCTTGATCAGGCCGATGCCGCGGATCAGGTACTGCTCTGCATAGTGGGGCAGCACGCCGCCGCCGGAGTTGGCATTGTTGCGGGCCAGCGCCTGGAACACGTCCTGCAGCGTGACCTTGTAGTGGCGCATGCGGTCAGGGTTTACCAGCGCCTGGTACTGCTTAACGTAGCCGCCCTGCGAGTTGATCTCCGCCACACCGGGGATGCCGCGCAACAACGGGCGCACCACCCAGTCCTGGGCGATACGGCGCTTGGTGAGCTCCTCTACCGAGAGCGCTTTATCGCCATCGTCGGGCCGCTCAAGTGTGTACTGGTAGACCTCGCCCAGGCCGGTGGAGAGCGGCCCCAGCGTCGGCGTCACCCCTTGCGGCATGCGCCCGGCAACCTCGATCAGGCGCTCCATCACCAGCTGGCGCGCAAAATAAACATCGGTGGCATCGGTGAACACCAGGGTGATTAGCGACAAGCCCGGCTTGTTCAACGAGCGCATCTCATCCAGCCCAGGCAGGCCGGTCATGGCCATTTCCAGCGGCACGGTGACAAAGCGTTCGACTTCCTCCGGCGAGCGGCCGCGGGCCTCGGTGGCAATCTGCACCTGGACGTTGGTGACATCAGGGAAAGCGTCTACTGAAAGCTTGCGCGTCGCGTCCAGCCCGAACACCACCAGACATACCGCCACCACGGCCAGCACCAGGCGCGACTTGAGCGACGCACGTATTAGGGATTCCAACATGTTTTAGCCTCTATATGATTCATTCTTCACAGGGTTACGGTGGGTCAGCTGATAGCTGCTAATTCATTCGCAGCTATCAGCCCATCAAACTCAGCCTTCCAGTTCCTTGCGCTTGCGCTCGTTGTTGAGATGGAACGCGCCCTCGGTGACGATACGCTCACCACTCCTCAGTCCGCCCTGCACCGGGATGTATCCCTTGCTTTCAGCCCCCAGTACGACGGCGCGCAACTGGAAGTTGCCACCATCCAGCTGGACGAAGACATGATCCTTGTTGTCCTCACGCACTACCGCAGAGGCCGGCACTACCAGGCGGCGCTGCGGCGCGCCCTGGATCAGCATGGAGGCGAGCATTTCCGGTTTGAGCATGCGCTTAGGGTTGTCCACGTCCATGCGTACCGTTACCGTGCGCCTGTCCGGACTGACAGTATCGGCAACAAAAATCAGCCGCCCCTCGATAAGTTTTCCGTTTAATGCCGGTATCTCGGCCTGCGCTGCTTCGCCCTTCGTCACCAGTGCAGCCTGCTGTTCCGGCACTTCGGCCACCAGCCAGACATGCGCCAGGTCGGCCACCGTAAAGAGTGCATCCGCCGGCTGCACCACTTGTCCTCGCGTCACCTTGCGTTCGATGATTACCCCATTCAGGGTTGAAGTAATTGAGGACAATGAGTGCACGGTGCGGGTCGCCGCCAGCTTGGCTGTATCGCTTTCTGTCATGCCCAGCACGCCAAGCTGGCCGTGCGATGCCTGCATTTCAGCCTGCGCCTGGGCCAGCTCGCTTTCGCGCTTTTGCAACTCGGCGGCGCCGATCACGTCAGCGGCAAAGAGCAGCTTGGCGCGCTCCACCGCGCGGCGCTGCAATTCCGCCTGCGACAGCGCCTTGATGTAGGCTAGCTGGGCGGCGGACAGCTCGGTGCTATGCAGCGTGGCCAGTACCTCGCCGCGCTTTACCTGCTGGCCGAGGGGTGTATAAATATCGACCACGCGCCCGGTCACTGCAGATCCGATGCGCGCCACGCGCTGCTCATTCACTTCGATGCGGGCGGGCACGCGCAGCGTCTCCGTCACTTCAGCTTCACTGACAGCGGTCATTTTCAGGCGCTGGAGAAAGTCAGGCTGCACCGCCACCAGTGTAGGGTCGACCACTGCTATCGCAGCAGCAGGAACTTCCTTCTCACTGCAACCGCTCAGTGCAGCAGTGACTAAAAATGCAAAAACAACAGGTGGTAAAGCGTATTTCATAATATTTCTCCGGTTTCTCCCTCCTAACTCTCTCCCGGAGGGAGAGAGTTAGGAGGGCTCGATTTGCGAATTTTATTTTGATGTTAAGGGGGTTGCGCGCAGACGCTCGATCACGATCAGTGCGGCCTGTAATTCATAACGTGCGTTAAGGAAATCCATCCGGGTCGAGCGCAAAACGCGCTGTGCGTCGAGATAATCAAGAATACCGCGCTCTCCAAAACGGTAAGCCGCCTCGGCCACTTTCAATGCAGTCCCGGCTTCTTTAAGCAAACCGGATTCAAAAGTTGCAAGCTGAAAACCGGCAATCTGATAGCGGCTATATGCCTGATCCAGCTCTGCCAGCAACTCAAGGCGTATTTGCTGCGCATCTGCTTGCGCCCGCTCCAGACCTGCTCTTGCCTCGCCTATGGGACCCGCGCGGCGACTCCATAAAGGCAGGGGCAGAACCACACCGATGCGCCACTGGCTCTCATTCTGGTCACGCTCGGTACTTAACTTGATAGTGGGCTGCGGCGTGCGCAAAGCACGCTCAAGATCAAGCCGTGCCTGTGCACGGTGCGTCTCTGATTCAGCTACTTTGAGCAAAGGCTGTCTGGCCAGAAGCTCCTCACGCAAGACATTCAAAGCCGGCAGATCGGCAATTTGTGCCGGCTCTGCAACCGCCACAAACGTGGCGGCAAGCATTCCACCGGTGACTGCCCGCAGCCGGTCACGCGCCTGCGTTATCCGATGCTCGGCACTTCTGGCCGCACTTTCAGCCGCCAGCGTTTCTGCCTCGGATTTAACCAGCTCATATCGCGGGGACTCGCCAACGCCAACTTTAACTTTCACGCGGTTGCGTATTTGCTGCAGCAAGGCGAAGTTTTCTGCAGCCAGGCCTGACTCTTCCTGACGCCGGAGTACGTCATAAAATGCCTGTTTCACCGTAATGTATTGGTACAGACGCGCCTCAGCCAGATTTTCGGAACCGGTCACAATGCCCGCCTCCGCGCCTTGTCTACGTGCATTACGCAGTCCAGGCAATTCAAATTGCTGCGACAGCCCCAGCATTTCTATACGCCCGTTTTCTCCGCCCGGCTGACGCGGGCGCGTCATACCCGAGGCAATCTCCATTTCTGGGTTGGGATAGGCACGCGCAGAATCAAGCGCCGCTTGCGCACTTCTGTCCTGCGCCGCTGCAGAGGCAAGTGACGGGCTATTCTCGGCCGAAAGTCGCAATGCCTCAGCCAAAGTAAGCTCTGTTGCATTTGCTTTGGGCGACGCAAACATGGCCGCCACCAACAAACTGAGCATGAGTGCGGAATAATTTCTGTTAATAATGGCTGATTTCATATTTAAATTTACTTGGGTTAAACACGGGAATCACATGATCAGCCTTGCTGTTTGAGCATCGCGATGCGCTTTTCCAGATTTGCAATAATCAAAAATAATGCGCTTCATCATCCACTCAACGCAGTAGCTGCGTATTTCAATTTTCATGAGTATATAACCATTTAATTATTCTTTAAAATCGAATATAATTTAGAATGACTTCGTAAAATACGAAGTATTGGGAAATGGGCATGATTAATTACAAGCATCTTCACTATTTTTGGGCGGTGGCCAAAGCAGGCGGAGTGACCCGTGCCAGCGAGCGTCTGCATCTCACGCCACAAACCATCAGCGGACAGCTAAGCCTGTTCGAGGAAGTGCTGGGGGAAAAGTTGTTCAAGCGTGCAGGTCGCGGCTTCGAGCTCACCGAGACAGGGCATATGGTGTTGAGTTATGCCGACGAAATTTTTTCGCTCGGTAAAGAGCTGGAAGAAGTTTTACATCACCGCACTCCCGACCGGCCCATGCAGTTCAGTGTCGGAATCACCGACTCGGTGCCCAAGACCCTCGCCTATCAGTTACTGGAACCCGCGATGCAGGTGCCACAAGCGCCGCGCATCATTTGCCGCGAAGGCAAGGTGGCCGATCTGCTGGCGGAACTGGCCGTGCATCGGCTCGACATCGTGATTGCCGACAGCCCCATGCCGCGCAACATCTACGTGCGTGGCTACAGCCACCTGCTTGGAGAATGCGGAATCACTTTCTTTGCCACAAAGGAACTGGCAAAGCAGCATGCCGAAGCATTCCCGCAGTGCCTGAATAATGCTCCCATGCTCTTGCCGGGCGAAGACGTTGCTGTGCGGCCCAGACTGTTACGCTGGTTCAGCGATAAACAGATTCGTCCGCGCATTGCCGGCGAGTTTGACGATAGCGCGCTGATGCAAGCTTTCGGGCAGGTAGGAGCAGGTATTTTCGCCGCCCCTTCGGCGATTGCAGAACAGGTGATGAGGCAATATGAGGTTGTCAGAATTGGCACGACCGAAGAAGTGATCGAGCAGTTTTATGCTATTTCAGTAGAGCGCAAACTGACCCATGCTGCGGTGGTCGCGATCAGCCGTGCCGCACGCCAGGAATTATTCGTTAAACGTCCGCACTGAATTCCTGTTCTGCATACCCCGGCCCTAGGCTAGAGCAGGTGTATGCACATCATGTAAAAATTGCACTTACCGCTGCGGGCACAAATTCTCGCACGGCACACCGTCACCATTTCCATCCAGTGTTTGCACGCCGCACTGCAGGAAATAAATCTTCGCCTCCTCGCAAGTTTTCATCTGCCTGCACAGATGCTTTTTGCCGCAGGCCGCATTCATCTGAGTGGATGATACTGCTTTCGCTACATGTGTCTTTTTGAGATGGGTCTTGCGCCATTGCTCGGGTGAAACAGGCTGCACAGACTGTGCCCACAGACCACGCTTCGCCTGCCGTGCTTGCTGGTTAAGAGACAAATAACGCTTGTTGCGATGGAAGTGAGAGTACTCCCACGCCATGCCCTTGTTCACCTGTTCCTCATTCACACTCTGTCCATCAAGGCTGAGCTCGGCGATCATGCGCCCATAACTGTCTATTGCCTGGCTGTTGATGTGAACCTGCTTTTTCAGCACCATATTCACCAGCGCATCACGTGATTCCTTGCCAAACTCCTGATCAGATTCGGGTGCATCAATATTGACCAGGCGCACTTTTATTTTCCTGCCATCGCGCAGCACCAGCACGGTATCGCCATCCATCACCGCAATGACCTTGGCGTCGAATTCTTCCGCATGCACAATGCCAATGCTGAACAGCAAAAGTAGAAGCAGACGCATCATGGAATCAGGCTTTTAATAAACGCCAGACAGAACAGCGCATAACCCGCCGCCAGCAGATCATCAAACATGACCCCCAGCCCGCCATGCATATTCTGGTCGAAATATTTTATCGGCTGAGGTTTCACGATGTCGAAAAAACGGAACAGCACAAATGCCAGTATCTGCCAGTAGATGCCGGCTGGCGTAAAAAACAGTACCAGCATAAAGGCCACGATTTCGTCCCACACAATACCGCCATGATCCGGCACACCCAGCGCACGGCCGGTTTTGTCGCAAATTGAGATACCCACAATAAATGCCAACACCAGAAACAGCAGGAAAAGGTAATCATTCATCAAAGGCGCGAGCAGCCAGTAGAGCGGGAAGGCAACCAGGGTGCCGGCGGTACCTGGGCCTTTGGGCATCAGGCCGCTGCCGAAGCCCAAGGAAAAGAAATGCGCGGGGTGGCTGAACAGCAGGCGCCAGTCAGGTTTTAAATAAAAGCTTTCACGCGAAGTGGTCATAGCCGGTTTCCTTTATCGTCATCACACTGCCATCTGCTGCAAGCACTTTACACCCTGAGCCCGCGACTATATTGCCGATACAGCTTAAGGGCAAATCCAGCCAGGCTGATAAATTTTCAATCTGTGCATGATTCTCAGCGGATGCAGTAAAACACAATTCATACACATCGCCGCCCGCCAGTACGCATTGTTTGCCCAAGTCTTGCGCCACATATTGCCGCAAGTAAGTCGACACCGGCAACTTGTCAAACCGAATTTCGGCAGCCATGCCGGAGCGTTCCAGTATATGCCCCATATCGGCCAGGAAGCCGTCTGAAATATCGATTGCACTATGCGCAATGTCGCGCAACGCAATGCCCAGCCCTACCCTTGGTAGCGGACTGTGCAAAGCGGGTGCTATTGCGGTAAAGCAGGCCTCATCCAGCTTCAGCCTGCCCTGCATGTGCGCCAGCGCCAATGCGGCATCGCCCAGCGTGCCCGACACCCAGATTTCATCATCCGCCTGTGCACCATCGCGCCGCAGCGCTTTACCTGGCGGCACTTCGCCCATGATGGTGACGCTCAAATTGAGCGGGCCATGGGTGGTATCGCCGCCGATTAATTCCACCTGATATTCATCGGCCAGCGCAAAAAATCCGGCACTGAATCGCTCCAGCCAGGCTTCGTCTTCAGCCGGCAGTGCGATTGCCAGCGTGGCCCAGCGCGGCTGTGCACCCATCGCCGCCATGTCGGAAATATTGACTGCCAGCGCCTTGCGGCCCAGCTTAAAGGGATCTGCATCAGGGAAAAAGTGGGTGCCGCTGACCAGCATGTCGGTAGAGATTGCCAGCTCCATGCCAGCACTGACGCGCACCAGTGCGGCATCGTCACCCACGCCTAAAACTGCGCTTGGGGTGGCGCGGGTAAAGTATTTCTGGATCAGGCTGAATTCGGACAAGATGGCCTCGAACAGGAAAAAGGAGAATTCAAACGTGCAATGCCTTGGGCTGATCAAGGCGACTGCACTTTCACTTCCCACTTTAGCAAAGGGGGACTGAGGGGGATTTGAAAGTTGGTAATTTCACAAAACATCAAATCCCCCCTTGCCCCCCTTTACAAAAGTGGGGTAAAAACATTTATCCAGTTTGCTTACTTCGCGGCAATTTCTATCGCTCTGACCTGTGCAGCAAGCTTGTCCAGCACGCCATTCACATACTTGTGGCCATCGGTACCTCCAAAGGTTTTGGCGAGCTCAACCGCTTCGTTGATCACCACGCGGTAAGGTACTTCGGGGTGGCGCGTCAGTTCAAACGCGCCGAGCAGCAACACCGAAAATTCGATCGGGCTGAGTTCATTCATGTCGCGATCGAGATGCGGTGCAAGCGCCGCAACCAGCGCTTGATTATGCTCGACCACGCCGCGCAACAACTGGCTGAAGAGTTCGATATCGTAACGGCCCAGACTTTTTTCTGCGCGCGTGGTTTTATCAATCTCCAGATGGTCGCCACCGCTCATACGCCACTGGTAAATGGCCTGCAAGGCCAACTCACGCGCACGATGGCGCGCGCTTTTTGCTGGCGCTTTGGCGGCAGTACCGGCAGAAACTGGTTCTTTCATGCCAGCGCCTTTAGCAGATTCGCCATTTCAATCGCGACCAGTGCGGCTTCTTCGCCTTTAACGATCATGCGTTCTTCGGCCTGTTCATCGGTATCAGTAGTGAGTATCGCGTTGGCAATCGGTATACCGTTATCCAGTTGCACATCGCTTACACAACGGCCTGATTCGTTTGATACCACCTCAAAGTGATAAGTGTCGCCGCGTATGATTGCGCCCAGCGCAATCAGCGCATCAAAATTTCCGCTGCCTGCCATTTGTTGCAGTACCAGCGGAATTTCCAGCGCGCCCGGCACCGTTGCCAGCGTGATGTCACTGTCATTCACCCCCTGCTGCTTGAGCTGCGAGCGGCAGGCGCCCAATAAGCCTTCACACACCACGGGATTGAAGCGGCTTTGCACGATGCCGATACGCATGCCCTTGCCGTTTAAATTTTTTTCGATTTCTTTCATTTTTTATCCTTCGTTATGTACGTAGCCAACTACTTCCAGACCAAAACCCGCCATGCTGGGTAATTTTCTGGGCGTTGCAATAAGCCGCATTTTACCGACATTCAGGTCACGCAGTATTTGCGCGCCGATGCCATAACTGCGCGGGTCCCAACGTGCCGCATGATGTGTTTCCGGCTTGGCGGCGGCACGTGCCAGCAGGTCTTCGGATGTTTCTGTGTGATGCAGCATTACCATCACGCCGGCTGTTGCCTGTTTAATTTTAAGCAGGGCGTCATGCACGCTGGTGGAATTCGGATAGCTGGTCTGCTCCAGAAAATCCAGTACCGAAAGCGGCTCATGCACCCGCACCAGTGTTTCAACTTGCGGCTGAATTTTTCCTTTAACCAGCGCCAGATGTGTGCGCTGCGTAGTCTTGTCGAGATAGGTGCGCAGTTCCAGCTCGCCGTAGGCGGTCTGCACATTGCGGGTGGCGACACACTCCACCAGTTTTTCGGTATGGCTGCGGTGCTCGATCAGATCGGCGATGGTGCCGATCTTGAGATTGTGTGTTTTCGCATACACAATCAGGTCGGGCAGGCGCGCCATTTCGCCGTCTTCCTTCAGTATCTCGCAGATCACCGAGGCAGGTGTCAGCCCGGCAAGCTGCGCCAGGTCGCAACCCGCTTCGGTGTGCCCGGCGCGCACCAGTACGCCGCCGTTTTTGGCCATCAACGGGAAGATATGGCCGGGCTGCACAATGTCGGAGGGCTTGGCATTTTTATCCGCAGCCATCAACACCGTGCGCGCGCGGTCGGCGACTGAAATGCCGGTGGTCACTCCCGTCGCCGCTTCAATCGACAGCGTAAAATTGGTCGCCAGCGGCAGGCCGTTTTCGCGCACCATCAAAGGCAGATCAATCTGCTTGCAGTGCGCCTCAGTCAGCGTGAGGCAGATCAGGCCGCGGCCATGCTTGGCCATGAAGTTGATTTTTTCTGCGGTGGCAAATTCCGCCGCAAACACCAGATCGCCCTCGTTCTCGCGATCCTCTTCGTCGATCAGCACCACCATGCGCCCCTGGCGCATTTCTTCAATAATTTCCTGTACCGGTGCTATGTCTGTCATT
>JANXXX010000155.1 GCA_025350405.1 Gallionella sp. | reverse complement strand
TATTGACCTGTCTGTATACTCTCAGGCTAAACTTACAGCAGTGGCGAGACGATTGAACGAACGTCCAAGGAAAACACTTAACTACGAAACACCCGCTGAACGATTTTATCAATCTGTTGCATCGACCGGTTGAAACCGCAGGTTGTTCCTGACCCAGAGCCGGCTATTCTGTTTGCTGGCGGCACGGTGCCAGTTACTGATAACATGAACCCGGAAATTGGAAGGTAGTATGGAAAAAATCTTATCTGGATTGGCGGCACTATTGCTGCTTTTCTGTGCAGGTATATCCACCCCTGTGCGGGGGAGTGAACTGGAGACGCTTAACAACGAGGTCGACACACTGTATAGGCAGGGACACTATGATCGTGCTGTGGTAGTCGCAAAAAAGGCGTTACAAGTAACAGAGCAAGCGGTCGGGCCAGATCATCCCGATGTGGTTATGAGCCTTGAGAATATGGCGGCACTCTATAGAAATACCGGCCGGAAAAATGATGCGGAGGCACTTGAGAAACGAGCCACTGCCATCCGGATTCCAGCGTTGAAATTAGATATCTGACAAGGTGATGTAATGAGATCAGTGATAAATTATTTCGCAGCCTCGCGTATCGTCGCCTTGCCATGGCTGGTTCTGTTGCTGGGCGCTGCCTTACTGTTATCCGGCTGCAAGAGTTATGGGCCCATCGGCACCCCTGATTTTGATCCAGCCTACAGTCGTACGCTGGAAAAGAGTGAGCAGCTGTTGTTCTCGGCCAAGACTGAGCTTGAGAACGGTACCTTCATGGAAGGAGAGGAGGCGTCCATTCCGTCATTCGATGGCGTGTTATTGCTGACCAACGAACGCATGTTGTTCGCGCTATGGAACGAACAACAGCAACGTTACGAACCTTCGCTTTGGACAGGCTATCCTTATATTGCGCAAGTCAAAATGCATAACAACATCCTGATGCAATATATCGCCATCATCGCGACCGACGGCAGCAAGTTTACTTATATGCTGGACAAGCAAAACGTAGATCAAGCCTATGCCATTTTGATGGAGCAGATTCAGAAGAACCATGCGGCCCCAGTGCCCGCAGGTTGAATATATGTGACGGCAAGGTGTCAGCCTGATCTTGGAAAGGTTGTTAGATGGGAATATTCGATCGACTCCGCGCTACCGGACCAACTGTTGCGAACGGCAGCGGGAACAGAACAGAGACTTCCGAGCCGCAAGCGACACGCTTAATCGAAGAGGGCCATGTCCTCGAGGCGGAGGGCAAGCTCAACGAGGCGATGCAGTGTTATCTGCATGCCATTCGGCTGGCGCCCAATCCGGCGCGTGCCCACCTCAATCGCGGCAATGTATTGCTGTTGCAGGGCGACTTGCCGGGCGCGCTGGAAGCCTTCGGGACTGCGATTAAACGCAAACCGGATTATGCCGGGGCTTATTACAACATCGGCAATGCTCTCATAGGAAACGGCCAGTTCGACGAGGCGGTGTCGAGTTACCGCCAAGCGCTGGAGATTCAACCCGATTACGCCGAGGCGCTTTGCAGCCTAGGCATTGCCCTGAAAGAGCTCGGACAGCTTGAGAGTGCTGAGGAAAATTTCCGGAAAGCACTGGAAATCAATCCTGATTTAACCGAGGCGCATATCAATCTGGGCAATGTCCTGCAAGACTTTTACAACAGAGGCATTGAACTGCTGAACAATGGAAAACTGGATGAAGCGATAGCGAATTTTCGCCGGGCGCTGGAGACCAAACCCGATTACGCTGAAGTGTATTGTAATATGGGTCTAGCCCTGCAGGCACTCGGTCAGCGTGAGAGTGCCGTGTCGAATTACAGGCGAGCGTTGGAGATCAAACCTGATCTGGCCGAAGCACATAACAATCTGGGCAGCGTCCTGAAAGAACTCGGTCAACTTGACGCTGCAGTGGCTAGCTGCAGACGGGCGATAGAGATCAAACCAGACTTGGCTGAGGCGCATAACAATCTGGGCATCGCGCTCAAAGAATTGGAGCAATTCGACGCTGCATTGGCCAGTTATAGCCGGGCGCTCGAACTGAAACCCGGATTTGCCGAGGTGCACTGTAACTTAGGCGGCGCTTTCAAAGACCTCGGTCAACTTGATGCTGCACTGGCAAGTTTCCGCCGCGCAGTTGAGATCAAACCAGATTTCGTTAAAGCATACAGCAATATGGGTGTCGTCCTGCGAGATAGCGGGCAGCTTGATAGTGCGTTGGCCAGCTACCACCGGGCGATGGAACTCCAACCCCAAATGCTGCAACATGCCATCCATGCTCACCTGTTGTTGCCGGTTATTCCCGAGTCTACCGGCCAGATAGCCGAGTGGCGGGAACGCTATCAAAGTGGCATTGCGGCGCTGATGAATATCCCGGGCGCCCTGGACGAGCCCGGCGAAAAGTTGGGCAGCATCTCATTTCACTTGGCCTACCATAACGCCAACGACCGCCCGTTGATGGAAGACATGTGCCGATTGTTTCGTGCCCGCGTGCCTGAGCTGACATTCACTGCGCCGCATGTGCTGGCCTGGCGGCCCCCGACAGAAAGAGGGCATCGCATCCGGGTCGGGTTCCTGTCCGAATTTTTTGGTAAGCACACCATCGGCAAACACTATCTGGGTTTTATCCGTCATCTGGATCGCAAGCGTTTCGAAGTGGTGGTAATCCATGGTGCCAAATCCAGCCCGGATGCTTTTCGCCAGATTCTTGACGCGTCGGCGGACAAAGTTCTTAGCCTGCCAGCCAACCTAAAAAGCCAGCAGCAGGCCGTGGCAGCGGAGCAACTGGACGTGCTGTTCTACCCGGATATCGGCATGTCATCATCTACTTACTTCCTGGCCTATGCCCGCTTTGCCCCGGTGCAGGCCACCAGCTGGGGTCACCCGGATACCACCGGATTGGACACGATGGATTATTATGTGGCAGCGGTGAGCAACGAAGCGGAACAAGCGGATGCGTATTACAGCGAAAGGCTGATCCGCCTGAACCGCTTGCCGTGTTTCTATTATCAGATCCCGGCCTCATCCATCCCCGCGCTCTCCAAAACACAACTGGGTTTGCCGGAAACAGGCACGCTGTATGGCTGCCCGCAGAGCCTGTTCAAGTTCCATCCGGATTTTGATGCAGTGTTGGCAGCCATTGCCGAAGGTGACCCGGCGGGGCATTTGATCCTGCCGCAAGGCAAGTATGTTGCTTGGACTGATCAACTCAAAGCCCGTTGGGCAAAAACATTTCCTGTCTTATTGAAGCGGGTCGTGTTTTTACCCCGCATGCCACTGGAGCGCTTTATGGCAGTCATGACAAAGATGGACGTGCTGCTCGATCCCTTGCACTTTGGCAGCGGCAACACATTCTACGATGCGATGGTGATCGGCACTCCGGTCGTGACCTGGCCGGGACGATTCGGCCGAGGTCGCAACGTGGCGGCGGCATACTGGCAGATGGGCGTGGCCGATGCGCCGATTGCCCGGCACCTGGAAGACTATGCGCCGCTGGCCTTGGCTTTGGGTCGGGATGCGGAACGTCGACTGGCCTTGTGTGCAGCGTCATTGGCGGCGGCGGGCCGGGAGCTGTTTGAAGATAGACAGGCGGTGCGGGAGTTTGAATCCTTCCTCGAACATGCTGTGGCTGCAGCAGGGCGGGGAGGGCTACTGCCAGCAGGCTGGCATCCAGATGTTCAGTCAGGGCAAACATAACCAGTATCGATGCTGCCACAATGTCAGGCAATTATTATTCCGGGTGAAGCAGGGGCCACTTTGACAAGCTCAGGACAGGCTTTAGCCGCGATGTATTTTTCTTCTACGGTGGTGTTTGCTGTTTGTTGCTGAAACCAGTTTAGCCCGCTTCATTCTGCAACACACCATCCACCAGCCGCAGGCTGCGTTGCATACGTCCTGCCAATTCCTGGTCATGTGTCACGACGATGAAGCTGGTGTTGAGTTTTTCGTTGAGTTGCTGCATCAGGTCGAACAGCGCTTGCGCGCTGCCGCGATCGAGATTGCCGGTGGGTTCGTCGGCCAGCACGCAGGCGGGTTCGGTCACCAGCGCGCGCGCGACCGCGGTGCGCTGGCGTTCGCCGCCGGACAGCTCGGAGGGGTGATGGTGCAAGCGTAGTGCCAGCCCGACTTGTTCCAGCATCGCGGCGGCGCGCGGTGCGGCCTCGGCGCGCTTCATGCCGCGGATCAACAGCGGCATCGCGACGTTTTCCAGCGCGGTGAATTCCGGCAGCAGGTGATGGAACTGGTACACGAAACCGAGCGAGCGATTGCGTATTTCGCCGCGCCGCGTCTCATCCATCTTCTGCATATCTTGGCCGAGTATCTGCACGCTGCCGCTGCTGGCGTTGTCCAGCCCACCGAGCAGGTGCAACAGCGTGCTCTTGCCGGAACCCGACGCACCGACGATGGCGATGCGCTCGCCGCGCTGCACGTCGAGGTTGACACCCTTGAGCACCGGCACATCCTGGGTGCCGATCATAAAGGACTTGCGCAGATCGCGGCAGGAGAGAATTGTCTCACTCATAACGCAGCGCCTCCGCCGGTTGCGTCTGCGAAGCCCTGTAGCTTGGGTACAGTGTAGCCAGCAGGCTGATCAAAAAGGAGATGCCCGTCACCATCATCACCTCGGGGTAGCGCAGGTCGGACGGCAGTTCGCTGATGTAATACACATCCTTGGCGAGGAACTGCACGCCGAACAGGTGTTCGATGAACGGCACCACTACGTCGAGATTGAGCGCCAGCGCAATGCCGCCGATGCTGCCGAGCAGCGTGCCGATCAAGCCGATCACCACGCCCTGCACGATGAAAATTTTCATGATGCTGCGCGGCGATGCGCCCAGCGTGCGCAGGATCGCGATGTCGGCCTGCTTGTCGGTGACCGCCATCACCAGCGTCGAGACGATGTTGAACGCGGCTACCGCGACGATCAGCGACAGGATGATGAACATCATTTTCTTCTCCATCTGCACCGCGCGGAAGTAGTTGCTGTTCTGGTGCGTCCAGTCGTTGGCGTACAACTCGTTGGGCAGATCGCGTTGTATCTCGCGCGACACCTGCGGCGCGAGGTCGATGTTGCGCAGCTTGGCGCTAATGCCGGTCACCGCATTGCCGAGCTGAAAAAGTTTTTGCGCGTCGACTATATTGATCAGCGCGAGATTGTTGTCGTAGGGCGCCATGCCGATCTCGAAGACGCCGACGACGCGGAATTGTTTCAGGCGCGGCATCATGCCGGCGGGCGTGATCTGCCCTTGCGGGGCAATCAGCATGACTTTTTCGTGGAGCCGCACACCCAGCGCGCGCGCCAGATCGACGCCGAGCACGATGCCGAATTCACCGCTGCGCAAATCTTCCAGGGCACCCGCCTTGATCTTGTTGGAAAGTTCGGTGATCGCGGTTTCTTTCGCCGGGTCGATGCCGCGCACCATCACGCCTTGCACGCTCTGCCCGAACGACAACATGCCTTGCCCGCCCACGTAGGGAGCTGCCGCCGCGACTTGCGGGTGTTGCGCGACTTTATCCAATACGGCTTGCCAGCCAGTCATACGCCCGCCATCCGCGACCACCTCCAGATGCGGCGACGCGCCCAGCATGCGCGCGCGTATCTCCTTCTGGAAGCCGTTCATCACCGACAGCACCACGATCAGGGCCATCACGCCCAACGCCATGCCCAACATCGAGATCAGCGAGATGAACGAGATGAAATGGTTGCGCTTTTTGGCACGGGTGTAGCGCAGGCCGATGAATAATTCGTAAGGTTGCAAGGCGGATGGATGCGTGTATTTGAACGGACGCTAGTTTGCCACAACAATGCGAATGATGACAGTTGGACAAATGTTGAGCTTATCATTTGCATGTGGAGCGTAGGAACGATAACAATTTTGTTTGGAAATATATCGAGCCTGCCACTCATGGCAATTGATCAGAATCAGAATTCGGTTTGACACCCCGATGCACTGGCCTTACATTGCGCCGACCTGTTTCGTGATGCAGAACTTGAAATGCCCGTCCCATTCTCCGATTTCTACACCAACCTTGACCCCGACCCGCTCAAGCGCGGCAAGCAGTTCGAGCATTTCGTCAAATGGTTTCTCAAGACCGATCCGGAATGGTCAACGCAAGTTGATCAGGTGTGGCTGTGGGATGATTGGTTGCCCAATTGGGGTAGGGACTGCGGCATCGATCTGGTGTTTCGCCACAAGAACGGTGAGCACTGGGCAGTACAGGCCAAGTGCTACTTGCCCGACTACTACATTACCAAACACGATGTCGATAAATTCCTCAGCGAATCGAATCGCCCCATCATCCAGCACCGCCTGCTGATCGCCACCACAGACCGTATCGGCAACAATGCCAAACAAGTCTGCGACGCACAAGACAAACCCGTCATCCGTTTCCTGCTGTCCGATTTTGAAAAAGCCGCACTCGAATATCCAGCCAACATAAACGAACTCTCGGGGGGCAAGCGCAAGGCACCACCTGCACCGCGCGAGCATCAGCTCGAAGCGATCAGTGCCGTATCCCAAGGCCTGCAAACCGCCGACCTAGGCCAGCTCATCATGGCCTGCGGCACAGGCAAGACCTACACCACGTTGTGGATCAAAGAGAAGCTTGGTTCAACGCGCACACTCGTGTTGTTGCCATCTCTTGGCCTGTTGCAACAAACTCTGCGTGAATGGACATTCGCCACCTCTTTGCCGTTTGACGATGTGCTGTGCGTCTGCTCGGATCACGACATTGGAAAGGGTAAAGATGAAACTATCCACACCCGAGCTGAGCTTTCATTTCCCACCACCTCAGATGCTGACGAAGTAAAGCGCTTTCTCAGCGGTGCAGGCAATCGCGTGGTGTTTTCCACCTACCAATCTTCGCTTGTCATCGCTGCCGCTCAGGCCGACCCGGCCATTCCCGCGTTCGACCTGGCCGTGGCGGACGAAGCCCACCGTTGCGCGGGCAAGGTTGGCAGCGACTTCACCGCTATTCTCGACAACGCGCAGATACGCAGCGCCAAGCGGCTATTTGCCACCGCCACCCCGCGCACCTACTCAAGCACTGTGCATAAAGCCGCCGAAGATCGCGGCGTCGAAGTCGTCGGCATGGACAACGCCGCCCTGTTCGGCGAAGTGCTGTATGCCTTGCCGTTCGGTCAAGCCATCGCGCGCAACCTGCTCACCGATTACCGGGTCGTCATCATCGGCGTGGACGATCCCACCATCGCGCAGTGGATCGCCAACCGCGAACTGGTCACCACCGGCACGGGCATCGAGACCGACAGCGAATCGCTCGCCGCCCAGATCGGCCTGCTCAAAGCCATCAAAGACTACGACCTCAAGCGCATCATCAGTTTTCACAGCCGCGTCAATCGCGCCGAAGCCTTTACCACCGACATGCAAAACACGATGCAGTGGATCAGCGACGAACACCGCCCCAGCGGAACCCTGCGCACCGATTTTGTTTCTGGCAACATGAGCGCGAACAAACGCAAGATCAAGCTCGATCAACTCAAAAATCTGAGCGCAGACGAACGCGGCGTGCTGAGCAATGCGCGCTGCCTGTCCGAAGGCGTGGATGTGCCTTCGCTCGATGGTGTGGCGTTCATCGATCCGCGCAGCAGCCAGGTGGACATCATCCAGGCTGTGGGCCGCGCCATCCGTCTGAGTCCAGACAAGAAGGCCGGAACCATCGTCCTGCCGGTATTTATAGCAGCCGGACAAAATGCCGAAGACACGATAGAGGCAAGTAACTTCAAACCTGTCTGGGATGTGCTGAATGCGTTGAAAGCGCACGACGATGTGCTGTCTTGTGAACTGGATCAGATCAGAACTGCACTGGGAAAAAATCCTAGCACAGGTGTCAGAGCCGATGGCCTACGCAAAATCTTCATCGACCTACCCACTACAGTAGATGCTAATTTTGGCAGCGCACTGCGTACCTATCTGGTTGAGCAAGTCACAGAATCTTGGGATGAAAGGTATGGGCAGTTGATCGCCTATAAGCAGACCCATGGCAATTGCAACGTGCCCGCCAAATGGAGTCAGAACAGGTATTTGGCAGCATGGGTGGCTACACAAAGAAAGCACCATGGCGAAGGCAGGCTCTCTCTCGAACGTACTATACGCCTTGAATTGCTTGGGTTTGACTTGGAACCATTTATCTCGAAATGGGATGAGAGGTTTGCGGCACTGTCTGCTTACAAGCTCAAGCATGGTGATTGCAATGTGCCTTCTGAGTCAAAAGAGATGCCTGAACTGGCAACTTGGTGTTCGACCCAACGATTCAATTACGTGAACAACCAGCTTTTACCGGACAGAATTAATCGTCTGGAACAAATCGGCTTCGTATGGAGGCCGATAGATGCAGCATGGGAAGAAATGTTTACGGCGCTTGTTCACTACAAGCAGACCTATGGAAATTGTATCGTCCCGAAAAAATGGAACCAAAATCCTGCGCTGGCAGGGTGGGTGGTCAAGAATAGAATGGATTATCGCAATGGCAAGCTTTCCCCTGAACGTGCAGAACGTCTTGCCGCTCTTGGTTTTGAATGGGAGCCGTTTGTTTTGGTGTGGGATGAGCGCTTTGCTGAACTTAGTGCCTACAAGAAATTTCATGGGCACTGCAATGTGCCGCGCGAGTGGGAAGAAAATCCCCAGCTGGGGAAATGGTGTGCCCATCAACGGACGGCATACCAGAATGGCAAGCTCCCTATCGATCGGGTAAACAGGTTAGAGGAACTTGGTTTTGCCTGGAACTCTCTTGATGCTGCATGGGAAGAAAAATTCACTGAGCTGGTATCCTACAAGCAAACTTATGGTGATTGCTACGTGCCTTCAAAATGGAAGAATGATTCTGAGCTTGCGCAGTGGTGTCAGCGGCAGCGCAGCTTAAAAAAGAACAACAACCTTTCTCCAGATCGTCTCAGGCGGCTGGAAGCAATCGGCTTTGTGTGGAACCCGCTGGTTGCAAATTGGGAAGAGATGTTCGTCGCATTAGTAAATTTCAAACAATCTCACGGACATTTCAAAATTCCAAAAAATTGGGATGAAAACCCTACCTTGGGAGATTGGTGCCAACAGCAGCGCAACTCATATAAGAACAACAAGCTCTCATTAGGCTACATCCAGCGCCTGGAAGACATTGGCTTTGAGTGGAATCCGCTTGATGCTAGATGGGAAAATATGTTCGCTGGTTTTACCCCGATTTAACGGATACCTCATTAAGAGTGATAATAAACTCGGAGGTAAACGATGCACAAGCGCAGAAAATACAGTCAGGAATACAAACAGGAAGCAGTCCAACTTGTTCGGCAATCTGATATTCCATTAG
>JANXXX010000077.1 GCA_025350405.1 Gallionella sp. | reverse complement strand
CTTAATAACACGAGCACCAAGGGTGAAAATAGCCGCAAGCGTGAAAGGCTGAGCAAGATATTCATCTATTTATTATTCAACAAAGCGCAAGCTGTATCCAATTGGAAGGGCAACCGATGATTATTTTGGGGAAGTGTCGCTGATTGTGATCCGCCTGAATTGAATAAGTAGACACGCTTCAATCCCTCTCCAGCCAGTGCTGCAAATACGCCCATTGTTCAAGCTCGCGTTCTGCAACGTGGTGTGGCAGGTCGAACAGGGATTTCCCCTCGAAGGCGGCGTTCACGTAGACTTGTGTCTCGCGCAGGTAAGCCAGCACCGGCAGGTCGAGATCAGAAAGAAAAAATTCCAATGCATGGGCGGCACGGGTGCGCGATTCAATGCGCATGCCGACTACGCCGATGCGACAGTGGCTGTTGCGCACTCGCTTTTCCTCGATCAGCGCTTGCAAAAAATCATTGCTGGCTTGCAGGTCGAACAAAGAGGGGGTGATGGGCACAATAATTTGGTTAGCCTTGTTGATGATGGAATAAGCGAGATTGCTGCCGGATAAACCTGCTGCTGAATCTACCACCATCCAGTCGAACGAACTGTCCTGCTCAGTGTTGTATTTCAAAGCGCGCACCGGCGGAAGATCTTCCGGGCGTGTCGCAACCCACAAAGCAGCGGATTGCTGCCTGTCCATGTCGAGCAAGGCCACCTTCTGACCACGGTTCGCCAGATATCCTGCGATGTTGACCGACAGCGTGGTTTTGCCGCAACCGCCTTTGGGATTGACGATCAGAATCGTTTTCATTTTGTTCCTGCTCTCCCTGGAAATTTGTTGCCCTGTAAATTTTAAGCTATTTGCGTCCGCCCAATATCGAACCCAGCACCCCGCGTATGATCTCGCGTCCGACTGCCGAACCGATGGAGCGTGCGGCGCTCTTGACGAAAGCCTCGCCTATGCCCTGGCGATTGCTGGCGCGGTTATTTTTATTGTTTCCGCCGAAAAGGTCACCGAGCATTTCTCCGACTCCGCCCCCGCCACCGGCTACCGGAGCGGGTTGTGGCGTCGATATTGATTGTGGCACAGAGACTGCCGCCTGTTTTTTGTTGGTGCGGCCTTTGAGTATCTCATAAGCAGATTCACGGTCGATGGCCTTTTCGTAATATCCGGCGAGCAAAGAGTCCTTGATGATGGCTTTGCGTTCGGCATCGGTGATCGGGCCGATCTGGCCTTGCGGCGGAACGATCAGCGCGCGTTCGACGATGCCGGGCGTACCCTTTTCATCGAGGCACGAGACCAGCGCTTCGCCGACGCCGAGCTCGGTGATGATGCTGGCTTCATCCAGTTTCGGGTTGTCGCGCATGGTCTCGGCGGCGGCCTTCACGGCTTTCTGGTCGCGCGGGCTGAACGCACGCAGCGCATGCTGTATGCGATTGCCGAGCTGGCCCAACACCTTGTCCGGCACATCGGCTGGATTCTGCGTCACGAAATACACGCCCACGCCTTTGGAGCGGATCAGGCGCACCACCTGTTCGATCTTGTCGAGCAGCGCTGCGGGCGCGTCATTGAACAGCAGATGCGCCTCGTCGAAGAAGAACACCAGCTTGGGCTTGGCGAGATCGCCCGCTTCGGGCAGATGCTCGAACAGCTCGGCGAGCAGCCACAGCAGCATCGTCGAATAAACCTTGGGCGAGGTCATCAACTGGTCGGCGGCGAGAATGTTGATCATGCCGAACCCATTGCTGTCGGTCTGCATCAGGTCTTCGATGTTCAGCATCGGTTCACCGAACAAGTTTTCGCCGCCCTGCATTTCAATTTGCAACAACCCGCGCTGGATCGCACCGATGCTGGCGGTGGAGATGTTGCCGTATTCGGTGGTGAAATCCGCTGAGTTGTCGCCCACGTGCTGTACCATCGCGCGCAGGTCTTTCAGATCGAGCAGCAACAGCCCGTTGTCGTCGGCGATCTTGAATACCAGTGCCAGCACGCCTTGCTGCACCTCATTGAGATTCAGCATGCGCCCGATCAGCAGCGGCCCCATGTCGGAGATCGTGGCACGCAGCGGATGGCCCATCTTGCCGAACACATCCCAGAACGTCACAGGATAAGCACGATGCGCGAAATCTTTCAGCTTGAGCTGTGAAACGCGTGCGCTGACTTTGGCATTGCCACCGCCTGCTTTGCTGACCCCGGATAAATCGCCCTTGATGTCGGACAGGAACACCGGCACGCCGATGCGGCTGAACGATTCCGCCAGCGTTTGCAGTGTGACGGTCTTGCCGGTGCCGGTCGCGCCGGTGATCAGCCCGTGGCGGTTCGCCATGTGTGGCAACAGATAAAGTTCTTGGCGGTCGTTTTTTGCGACCAGCATGGGTTCGGACATATCGATTAAGTTTGGTCGGTCTGGTAAGTTTGGTCAGTCTGGCTTGGGTTGCAACGGCCTAAATGATACCATCGCTCCACTATATTTTTGGAGAGCAATTATGGCTGGCCACAGCAAATGGGCAAACATCCAGCACCGCAAGGGCAAGCAGGATGCCAAGCGCGGCAAAATCTTCACACGCCTGATCAAGGAGATCACCGTGGCGGCCCGGCTGGGCGGCGGCGACCCGGACGGCAATCCGCGCCTGCGCCTGGCGATGGACAAGGCCTATGCCAACAACATGCCCAAGGACAACGTCGAGCGCGCGATCAAGCGCGGCAGCGGCGAGCTGGACGGCGTGGAGTATCAGGAGATTCGCTATGAAGGCTACGGCATCAACGGCGCGGCGGTGATGGTGGATTGCATGACCGACAACAAGACCCGCACGGTGGCCGATGTGCGCCATGCCTTCTCCAAGAATGGCGGCAATCTCGGCACCGACGGTTCGGTGTCGTTCCTGTTCAAGCACTGCGGCCAGATGATCTTCGCCCCCGGCACCGATGAGAACGGCCTGATGGAAGTGGCACTGGATGCCAGTGCAGAAGACATCGTCACCCATGACGACGGCAGCATCGAAGTGATCACCTCGCCGCATGATTTTGTGAATGTGAAGCAGGCGCTGGAAGCGGCAGGCTACAAGCCGGAATTCGGCGAAGTCATCATGAAGCCCGCCAACGAAGTGCTCTTCACCGGCGACGATGCGGTGAAGATGCAGAAGCTGCTCGATGCGCTGGAAGACCTCGACGATGTGCAGGAGGTCTACACTACAGCGGTCATCGAACATTAAATGCGCATCTTGGGGATTGATCCCGGTTTGCGAGTAACGGGGTTCGGTGTGCTCGATAAAGAGGGGCAGCAATTGCACTACGTAGCCAGCGGTTGCATCAAGACACCGGACGGCGAATTGCCGGAACGATTAAAATCAATTTTGAATTCTCTGGGTGAAGTGATCGCGCAGCATCAGCCGCAACAGGTCGCGGTGGAAAAAGTATTCGTCAACGTCAATCCGCAATCCACGCTGCTGCTCGGACAGGCACGCGGTGCGGCGATCTGTGCGGCGGTGCTGGCGAATCTGCCGGTGGCGGAATACACCGCATTGCAGGTCAAACAGGCCGTGGTCGGCAACGGCCATGCAAAAAAGGAGCAGGTACAGGAAATGGTGCAACGCTTGTTGAAATTATCCGGCACCCCCAGCCCGGACGCGGCGGATGCGCTGGCCTGCGCGATCTGCCATGCGCATGGCGGACAGGGCATGGGAGCGTTGGCGACGGCGGGATATCGAATGAAAAATGGGAGACTGGTTTGATGGAATATAACCATTAAATAGGCCGTTCGCCCTGAGCTTGTCGAAGGGTAAGTTTAACAAGTTGATTAAATTCGTACATGGTTCGACAGGCTCACCTCGAACGGATTTAATCGGCAATCTAAAAGGTAGTGTAGAAATGATCGGTCGTTTAACAGGTATCTTGTTAGAAAAGAACCCGCCGCAAATTCTGCTCGACGTGCAGGGCGTGGCCTATGAACTCGACGTGCCGATGAGCACCTTCTATAACCTGCCGGTGCTGCACGAAAAAGTGGTGCTGCACACGCAACTGATCGTGCGCGAAGATGCGCATCTGCTGTATGGATTTCTGAGCAACGAAGAGCGCATCGCGTTTCGCCAGTTGCTCAAGATCAGCGGCGTCGGCCCCAAGCTGGCACTCTCGGTGTTGTCCGGTTTGAGCCTGAATGATCTGGCGATTGCCGTAGTGAACAAAGAGGCTGGCCGGCTTACCAAGATACCCGGCGTGGGCAAGAAAACCGCGGAGCGCTTGCTGCTGGAACTGCAGGGAAAATTCGTGGTGACTGGCTCCGGTACAACTCAGGGCACGGCAGTCCCATCAGCCAATAACGATATCGTCAATGCCTTGCAGGCGCTTGGCTATAACGAAAATGAAGCGGACTGGGCGGCCAAGCAATTGCCCAAGGATGCCAACGTTTCGGACGGCATACGCCAAGCACTCAAGTTATTGTCCAAGTCTTAAAGTTATCACGTCGCCATAATGCGGAACTTGGGGATATACCGGTTTCGACACGTTACTGTTACTGCCGCTCGCGAAAGGCTTCTCTCGGGCAAGCCCGTGCAGTATCCGAATGCAGCTCCTGTTCTTTCTCTACTGCGCCGCATTGATCTTCGCCCGCTCAAACAAAAAACCCCGGCGCGCAGCCGGGGCTGTGAGCATCAAAGTTAGCTCGCCTTCCGTCGCCGCATGTAGCTGAGACTCGCTAGGCCAAGGCCAAGCAAAGCGAGTGTTGCAGGTTCGGGAGCCGGGTTCGGCGGGCTTAACGATGTATCGTTGGTGAACTGCCAGTTGAGGATGTTCTGTTGCTCGAAGCCTCCTCCAGTACCGCCCGTAAACCCGACGTACGCGCTAGTCGTGCCGATCAGAGACGCGATGTCGATCGGCAGACTGTTATAAACTATAAACGCAGCGCTTGCCCCGTCCTGCACGTTCACGCTCAGGGCAGTGCCGTTATAGCCAATTGTCGCAGTCCACACGTCACCATTCGACATGCAGCCCGCCGCCGTGTTGTATGGAGGTGACATGAAGTCACACACGGAAACGCCATATGGGTTTATTAAATTCAAATCGCTCGAAGAGCCCACGTACCCATTCGTAAGGATCGCGACATGATTGCTGCTATTGCCGTCGTTCACATAAGGTGTGTTGTTGTACGTGTCAAATTCGATCGCGACGCTGTTGCCCACCCCGCCATAGCCGATCGCTCCGCCGCCAGAACCCAAGCCGGTAGGGCTCGCCGCGAGCACAAAGGTAATTCCGTCGGCCGGTGAGCCTACAAAGCCGCCAGGATTTGTGAACTGGAACTGAAAGGTCGTGCTGAATGTGTTGCTGGCGCCCAACGTAACGGCTGAGGTGCTATACGCTGCACCGGCCTGGCCGTATGCGGCGGGAGTAATTTGGAGTTGGTTCGAAGGCCCGCCGGTTAGTGCCGCGCTGCCGACCATAGTCAACCCTGCCGAACTGGAGAAGTCCGTAAAATTGAAAAGGACTGTAGCTTGAGCGGTTGTGACGAGGCAGATCCACGTCAGAAAGGTGCTCGCGGTGAACAGTGCTCTGTATTTTGATGTTGTCATGATCTATCCCCCTTCACATAACTAACTTTACCATTGTTTCGCGCCCAAACTTGCGCCTCCCTTGTGTTTCTTATTAAGCAATTTATTTAAGCAATTTATATACCATCGTAAAAACACTGCCAAAATATCAATGTGTTGATAGTCATGTCTTGCGTAGGAACCGGACGATCGAACTTCGAGTGTAAGAAATCTCGACAGCATTCGGGCCGCAGGCGCTTGCCACCGCGGCTCACGATCCGCCGCTTTGCCTAGTTCAAGCATTGCGGAGAATCCTAGCCAAATCGCAGGACGTGTCGGGCTCGACCGCTCATCAGTCGTAAATCGGTCACACCCGCAGTCGAAGATCGGCTCGAAGCGACAATCGCACGTGATAGTTGGATAGATAGGGTGTGGCCGATGGTACGCATGCGCGATTGAGCAGTTGCAGCAACACGTAGATTAAGTCGTAACTGTTTTGAGCACAAACCGCTTTATGCTGTGTCCTCGTATATATGTTCTTGTTCGCCGAGGGCATACGCCTTAAGCTCCTGTAGTGCCCGTAACGTCATACTTTGAAAGGCGGCTTTCGGGCGGTGATTGTTGAAGAGCGTGTGTCGGCTCATGGCACTGAACAGAACTACGAGCACTGTAATAGCTTACCTGAAAGCAGACTGTGGCGAACCTCTGATCCGAGGCTTCATTTCCTTGTTGCTCATTCAAGACTATATTTTCGAGAAACATTAATGTGCGCCGAATTTCAGATAGGCTGCAAAAGCAATTCCAGCAATCGCCAGCAATATGATCGCAACCAACACCGGCTTCATTGATGATGACGTGGTTTCCTGCAAGATCGGCCTGGGCTCACCGCATTTAGGACACGGGGTATATTTCAAAGAGCTGCTTACAGAGTTACCGCCAACGATGCCTGGATCGCTTTTGTACACGAGCGAAAGATGATCATTCGCGACCAATGGAGTCTTGCATATCCTGCATGGCTTCATTTCTTTTTTCTCAAATGATGTCGTGTTGCATTTGCAATGCGGGCAGATCATCGCGCTTTTGCTTATTTCCTTTCCGCATCCTGGACATTTGATCAGCATGACAACCCCTTTCGTTGCTAATTAGATTCAATGAATTTTCAAAACAAACCCTGTGAAGCTGTTTTAGACCTCGCAACCGCCGCATCTTGCCTCAGGCAAATTTTTGAATCAACTCTTGCATATAGCCAACACATAGGGAATCTTCAGCGCATGATTCCCCTGAACTTCACTGGCTGATTTCCTGCATTCCCGGCTGGAACATCTTGACGTTGTTGCGTCCATTCTTTTTAGCATGGTACATGGCGATGTCGGCGCTTTTGACCAGCAGTTTTTCGTCCACGCCATGTTTTGGATAGACAGCAACGCCTATGCTCGAGGATATCTGCAGGTTGTGGCCCGCCAACTCGAAAGGCTGGTTGAGGGCATGAAGTATCTTCTCTCCGACCTTGCTGGCATCCTGCTGTGTTCCTATGGTCGGCAGCAATATGACGAACTCGTCGCCGCCTATCCGCGCGGCGGTATCCGACTCGCGCAGGCAATCCTGGATGCGCAGCGCAACATCCTTCAGCAACAAGTCGCCCACGCCGTGGCCGTATGTGTCATTGACCGGTTTGAACTTGTCCAGGTCGATGAACATCAGCGCCAGATGGGCCTTGTTCCGTTGGGCGGCGGCAATCGCCTGTTGCAGGCGGTCGTTGAATAATGCGCGGTTGGGCAAATGAGTGAGCGCGTCATACTGGGCCATGTGCTGCATGTGCTCCTCTATATCCTTGCGCTCGGTGATGTCGGTAGAGATGCCGCACAAGGCGTAGATGCTGCCGTCCTCACGCCGCAATGGCAGCTTGACCGTCATGAACACATGCATCACTCCGGTGAGTATGTTGAGGTTGGTCTCTTCGGCCTGAAGCATCACCCCATTCTGCAATACACGCAGGTCGTCATTGCGCATGTGGGCGGCGGTGTCGGCATCGAAGAATTTATTGTCGTCATAGCCCACGATCTCTTCCATAGGCGCAGCGAACCGCTCGCGCAACAACCGGTTGGCAAACAGGTAGCGGCCCTGTGCGTCTTTCATGTAAATGTAGGCGGTGACGTTCTCCAGGATATCGGAGAGCAGTTTTTCGCTCTCTTTGAGCGCCTGGTCGGCACGGCTGCGGCCCAGCGCGATCTCGGCCAGATTGGCGGTCTGCTCGATCAGGCGGATTTCTTCATCGTCCGGCTGGTGCGCCTGATGGTGATAAATGGCAAAGGTGCCGAGCACTTTGCCGGAAGCCGAGCGGATCGGCTCAGACCAGCATGCGCCCAGCCCGGCCTTGGTCGTGATCTCTTTATAGGCTGCCCAGTAAGGATGCGTCTGGACGTCTGCGACGATGACACGCTGGCCGGTGAAAGCGGCGGTACCGCAGGAGCCCACTCCCAAGCCGATCTCGATACCGTTGATCGCATCGTTGTAAAAATCAGGCAGGCTCGGGGCTGCGCCAGTCACAAGATGTTTGCCCTCGTTATCGAGCAGCAGGATGCTGCAAAGCATGGTTGGCTGCTCTTGTTCGACCACGCGCACAATCGCATCCAGTATCGTGGCAAGCGGTGCGCCATGAGCAACCAGCTCCAGCACATGATTGCGGTTTTGTTCGCGTTGTTCGGATTGTTTGCGTCCTGCGATATCGCTGGCAAGCTTGCGCTTGATATATATGATGTACAAGACGGCGATAGTGATGCTGCCGATCAGCAACAGGGAGAGCACTAGCACTGCTTAACCCTCATGCAGTCAGCGTTCATTGGACGAACATTCAGTAATTGTAGTGTCATGAATTTTTATGCTATCACATCTCGCCGGGGCGCGATTTCAGAAAAGATCGCGAACGTCTGAGTGGTGAATCGGCAGCGCCCTTATTCAGGCTGGCGCAGAGTCAGCAGGAAGATGCTTTCCTGCAAGCGGGTCAAGCCGCGTTCCTGGAAGCGCGGGTTTTGCGCCAGCACATCGTGTTGCGCCAGCAAACGCACCCCGGCGTACTCGCGGTAGAGCGCTTCCACTTCATCCGTAGCAACCGAAAATGGCGGGCCCTGCATTTCAGATTGGGGATAATCCACGGTGATCAGCAGTATCTGCGTCGCGGGCGGGAGGATATTCACCAGATGGCGGACATAGCGTACGCGCATTTCCGGCGGCAGCGCGATCAGAGATGCACGGTCATATACCGCGCTCACTTTCGCCAAATCATCCTTGCTTAAATCAAAAAAATCACCGCACAGGATGCTGATGCCATTCGCTGTGTAGTCATCGAATTTGTTGCGGTTGATGTGCTGCGGGCTGTAGCCGTTTTCCTTGAAGAACGCCTGCGCGGCGATGGCGCTCAGCTCCACTCCCAAGACATGATACCCGTGCTCGCGCAGCCATAGCATATCGCGGCTTTTACCGCACAGCGGCACGAACACCACGCTGCCTGGGGCGAGATGCAATTCATCCCAATATTGTCGCAGATAGGAATTGAATTCGTTCTGGTGAAAACCGATCTCTTCGCGTTCCCAACGCTCCAGCCAGAAATCCTTTTGCATTTTATATTCCAGGCAGGTTTATCAACAAACGAGCCATCTCGTTCAACAAACGATTAAAGCTGTACGCCTGCCACGTTTCACACCGTGCACCGCTAGCCATCCCGATGGATGTCAATGTCCACTCAATGCGCGAAGAAAACGAACCAAACCAAGCCGCCAACAATAAAGATCACCGCGGCGGAAATAAAAATCTTTTGCAATACGTCCATACTTTCTCCTTTTCAGAATAAGGTAGACGGCAATATGCCGCCTACGGTTTTTTAAAATTCAGCCATCGTTACCATGGAATCTCTTGTCCATCATAACCGAAAAATTTACCCGTGTCGGCCAGCGTGAGTCTGCTGATCACCTGCCGCATCCCGGATACGCTTTGTTCCGCGGAGATCAATGCGTTCGCCCCGCCCATATCGGTCTTGACCCAACCCGGATGGAATACTACCGCCGTAATTCCAGATGGCTTCAGGTCAATGGCAAGACTCTTCACGACCATATTGACCGCCGCTTTGCTGGAGCGATACAGATAATTGCCGCCACTGCCATTGTCCGCGATACTGGCCATTTTGCTGGTGATCGTCACGATGGTCTTTTGCTTGCTGCGCGCGATATGTGCGGCGAATGTCTCGGCCATCTTGAGTGGTGCCATAGTGTTGATGCGGAATGCCCGCATCCATTCCGCATAATCGGTATGGCCGAAACCTCTGTTATCGGAATCGGGATAGACGCCGGCGTTGTTGATCAGCAGGTCTATGTATTCCGTGGCGGGTGATTCATTTGCCAGCACTTGCACCAAGCGTTCGATCTGCGCATGATCGGCGACATCAAGGGCATGAACTTTTATCAATTCAGGATATTGAGCCGCCAGTTTGTTGAGCTCATCCGATTTTTCCGGATGGCGGCTGCAGGCCAGGACACGCCAGCCATCTGCGGCATACTGCCGGCAGAACTCCAGTCCGATCCCGCGGTTGGCACCGGTGATCAAAACGGTTTTCATTGCATCCCTCGATTTCTTGTAGTCGGCATCAACTGTTTTTATCCATCAAGGCTTGACGAAACGCAGTGCAAATTTATCTGTCTGGATCTTCATGTCAAAGAAAGCCTGGTCGCGAGGATCCGCCGAATTCCTCAGGAAATCGCCTGCCTGTTCCAGTTGAAAACCGGCTTGCTTAAATTCATCCACGACGACCTCCTCGTCGATACGATGGAGGGTCTTTGCCGCTGAGATACCGCTACCCGCCTTGGCCGAGTGATCCAGCACCACCAGATGTCCGCCCGATTTCAACGCGTTGAACAGCCGCTGATTCATTTTTTTACGGTCAACCGGCATATAGGCGATATCGTGGTAGTTCATGATGATGGTGATCAAATCCAGCTTAGATGCTTCATCGGGTATCGGGTCCTCGAAAGGCCGAATAACCGGAACGATGTTAGCCTGCGGATGACGGGCCAGCCGCTCTACAAGTGCTTGCTGTGATTTGGTCCCTTGCGCCCAGACAATCCCGTTGCTCCCAACGGCCAGCGCAAGCAATTGCGTGGTATAGCCACCTCCAGCCGCAATATCCAGCACCCGCATGCCGGGCTGAACATGAGTGAACTGCAGGAACTCCAACGGCTTGCGCTTGGCATCAGCATCCCTGTCATCATCGGTTCGTATCGGGCTGGCAATCGCCTGTTTGTAACTATCGACGGCTTGTGGGGCATCCATTTGCGGCGCTGCATAGCTATTCATTATCCACGCCAAGCCCAACGTGACGAATAACGCCGCAAGCCATCGTGACACTAAACAACATTGTGATATCAACATAAAGCGCTCCTTCCGATAATATTTAAAGTTGCAATTCTGCCGGCCCGGTTCCATCTGGGCGTCGACACCCACCGGGGGAAAAGTATACTCTGCTATCGATAATTTCCGCTCAGCGACTTCAATCTTTTGCAGACACGTAAAATTCCGTTTATGCGGCCAGATTGTGTAATATCCACCCGAAATGTCCACTCCCGAACAAAAATCCATCTGGTATTCCTGTCTTTCGCCGAGTCTGCTGCTGGGCATGGCACTGCTTTTCCCAGTGAGGCTGCTCGGGGCAGAGCAGCCTGACGTACCTGTGCTTCAACCTGACACATCTACGCTACAAACTGCCGCGCCGACGCCACAACCTGACCTACTTGATACTATTGATGCGCCGCGCGATTACTTGTCCGGGAAGTTAATCAACTTCGCAAGTAACATCGATCGTTTCTTTGGCGATGATCGCAATTATCAGGAAAGCAATCAAAGCGTATTTCAGTTGGACCTCACCAGGGTGACGGGATACGGCGGCGATCAAAAGTTCACGCTGTCAGGAAGAGCCAAGATGGACTTGCCTACGACAGAGAAACATTTGCATCTGCTGCTGGAAACAAACTCCAGTAAAAATGTAACCGGTGAACCGGCACAAACCCAAGCTACACCGATCACTAAAGTCGCGGCACCAGAGAGTTATTCCGCAGCTGTGCGCTATGAGAAGAAGAAAGAAGAGGAAAAACCATGGCATTTTAGTGCCGATGCAGGGATCGAACTTCATGGTACGGATTTGGATCCTTTCACTCGCGCCAGGGGTAGCTATTCGATTCCGCTGGATCAATGGCGACTGAAAGCGGCTGAAACAGTGTTTTGGTTTAATTCCATAGGCGCGGGGGAAACCACTCAGCTTGATCTTGAGCATTCTTTAAGTGAAACGATTCTGTTTCGCGCCAGCAGCAATGCCACTTGGCTCAATGACAAACAGAACTTCGATCTGCACCAGGATTTTTTATTTTTTCACACTCTGAGTGAACGTTCTGCCTTGCTGTATCAGGTGAGCGCAACCGGGATTAGCAATCCTCACATACAAGCCACGGATTATGTGGTGTTGATGCGTTACCGCTACCGATTGCATCGAAAGTGGATATTTTTTGAATTAAGTCCGCAACTGCATTTCCCCAAAGAAAATAATTATCAATATAGTCCTGCGCTCAGCATGCGCCTGGAGATGCTATTTGATGGCTCAAAATAATATCGAGCCGACATTGAAGCCTGGTTGCTGAATGCGTTGCAACCCAGTATAGGCCTGCTGTGAGGCGGCGAACTCACCGTCCTTTTTTTAAACGCTCTATCTCCCGTCGATCACGTTTGGTCGGCCTGCCCTTAAAGATGAACGGCTGCGGTTGTGCCTTGAGTTGCGCGGCAATGGCCTCACGCCGCTGACGGCTGGCATCAGTCTCACAATACAGCTTCTGTGCCGCGACTGCCGGACCGCGTCGATTGGACAACGCGAGCACCTCAACCACATATTGTTTTTGCCCGATATTGATGGTGAGCACATCTCCGACCACAACGGCCTTGGCCGGTTTGACGCGCACTTCATTGACCTGCACTTTGCCGCACTCGACAGCATCAGCCGCCAGGGAGCGTGTCTTGAAAAAACGTGCAGCACACAGCCATTTATCAATGCGAAATTTCTCTGTGTTGTCGTCTGTATTCATCTCGGCATACTGAATGAGAATATAGCGCTGATATTCGTGCGCTCAATGGAGAGGTGCCAAGCTGGCCATTTTGTTTATTGCAAAAGCGGATGGTCTTTGGGCAATTGTTTTGCATACCAGATCGCCAGCTTGTGTCGCAACGATTTTTCAGCGACCTGATCCTCGGGCAAGGGCTGGATAACTTTATCGTGAACCAGTAGCCTGTATATATAGAGCAGCTTCTCGCTTGCCGAATCGGTCGGCTCGAATTCGACCACGCCGCGTCCTTCCGCATATTTCACACCCGCGAGCAACGCACCCTTGAATAGCTCCGCTTCGTGCTTCAGTTTTTTCATAGCGCCCCTGTCCTTCGGTTAACAGCACTTAAATTAACGGCTCTGGAATATTGTACCCGGCAAAAATCGAGCATGGTGCAAGTTGATTGATGTGACCTCAGTTGATTCGGAGTATATTGTCCGCCGAGTTGGTAGCGGAAAACTTATTTCAATACATTGCCTCATGTTTTTCTTGCCCGTAAAATTTCCTTATCAATTTTCAGGAGCCATCATGTCACAGTTATTTTCAAAAGCCACGCTGGGAACACTCACACTGCAGAATCATCTGGTCATGTCTCCGATGACGCGCAATCGTGCCATCGGCAATATCCCGAACGAACTGATGGCGCAGTATTACGCGCAACGCGGATCGGCAGGGCTGATCATCACTGAAGGCACATCGACATCTCCGAATGGCCTGGGCTATCCGCGCATACCGGGAATTTTTTCCGCCGCGCAGGTTGCGGGCTGGAAACTGGTCACCGACGCGGTTCACGCCAAGGGCGCGAAGATGTTCATCCAGTTCATGCACTGCGGGCGCATCGCTCATCCGCTCAACCTGCCTGCGGGCGCGCGAGTGCTTGGCCCGTCTGCAGTGGCCGCCGCCGGTGACATGTACACCGATGCCGAGGGCATGAAACCGAATGCCTTGCCGCAGGCGATGAGCGAGACCGACATCAAGGCCGCCATCGAAGAATTCGTACAAGCCGCGAAGAACGCGATGGCTGCTGGATTCGACGGCATCGAGCTGCACGGTGCGAACGGTTATCTTCTCGAGCAGTTCATACGTCCGAACTCGAATCAGCGCAGCGATCGCTACGGCGGGGCTATAGAAAATCGCGCGCGCTTCGTGCTTGAAGTCGCCGATGCGGCGATCAAAGCCATCGGCAAAGACAAGGTCGGCATACGCCTGTCGCCGTTTGGTGTAGCCAGTGACATGCCGCTGTATGACGCGATGGAAACAGATTACACCTACCTTGCGCAGCAGCTCAATGCACGCGGGCTGGTCTACATCCATCTGGTTGACCACTCGGCCATGGGTGCGCCGAAAGTGCCTGACTCGATGAAGGCGACGTTCCGCAATGTGTTCAAGGGCAAGCTGATTCTCTGCGGCGGTTATGATGCCGCACGCGCCGAAAGCGATCTGGCTGCGAACAAAGCCGATCTGATCGCCGTGGGACGGCCATTCCTCGCCAACCCGGATCTGGTTGCGCGCTGGAAGGCCGGTGCAAAAATGAATGAACCCGACATGAACACGTTCTACACGCCCGGCGCTAAGGGATATACCGATTATCCGGCACTAAGTTGACCCTTCAGTTTGATTGAAGCAGTGACCAAGAAAAAAGCGCATGGCTTTGCCATGCGCTTTTTTCAATCCTGGTACGCGGCTAGGCCGCGCCAAACACGGATGTTACTTCAGATGTGTCACACCGCCAAAGCTGCCCAGCCATTTGCTGCCGTCCTCGCCGGTAGCCATGGAAAATACTGTATCAGCAAAAAGTCCGTCCTTGGTGGTCAGTACTTTGAGTTTTTTGGCTTCTATCTTGTCGCCTTCTAAAATAGCAACCCCGTTATTGGTCCCGATCCACAATTTACCGGACGGATCACGGTGCAGCATGAATATCAGGTTGCCTGGCAAGCCGTCGGACATTGTGTAGTTGCGCCAACCTTTACCATCGAAGCGTGCTAACCCGCCGCCCCAGGTCCCGGCCCACACTGTGCCGTCACGGTCCACTACCATAGATACGATGTAGTTTGGGTTATAGGCCCCTGCCCCGCTCTTGCCCTCCAAGCCCATTTCCTTTGCCTGTTGAGCGTGATGTTCGGAAAACTTGGCAGGGTCGACACCGAATTTCGGGTCGTTCTTGATTTTAGCGAAGGGGGCTCCTACTCCACCCTTGTCATGATTCCAGTTCTGCCATTTGCCATCCTTGAAGCGCGCCGGACCTCCCTCGGTCGCAAACCAGATCTCGCCGTTCTGGCCTTCTTCGAGGCTGTAAACCCAGTCGTTAGGCAAGCCGCCTTTGGTGTTTTCCACCGTGTACACATCCCACTTGGAACGGTCTTTCAGGTTACCCCCACGAATACGATTGGCGCCCGACCATGTGGCGATCCACGTATCTCCATTAGAGGCTTTCAGCACTTTGTAAACGAAAGCATCTCCCAGACCATCCGGAACATTGTAGTTTTCCCACCTGCCGCTGGCCTTGTCAAACAAGGACATGCCGCCACCATAGGTACCCACCGCGATGCGCCCATCCAGCTTGGCGATATTGAATATCCCTTTGGAAAGCAAACCATCTTTTTGGTCGAAAAAATGAAAATCATCCGTGGCGGTATCGTAGCGAATCACACCGCCCGAGGTTCCCACCCAAACTTCTTTGCCATCAATAAAAATAGACTTGACGTTGCTGTTGCCAACGCGGAAATGAGTGAACTTGTTTTTCGGATTTTCTGGCGTCTTTCCCGTTCGCCCGTCTCCCTGAGGTTCTCCCGGTTGGCTTCCCATCTGCCCGCCTTGTTGATCTCCTCGACTGACCGCAGGATGACCGGGCGGCATTACCGCGCCGGGCTGGACCGCCGCTGCCGTTTGCGCTGGAACCGTGGGTGCCTGCTTCACACTGACAACATAAATCCCGACGATCAAGCCGAGTACAATGACCGCGATTGCTGTTACCGATTTAATATTCAGTTGCATCCAATAATCTCCTTAAAGTTGCTACTTACCAAACTATTGCCTCAACAATCCAGCCTAGCGTCCGATGATTGTCACACCGCGCCGGGAACCAGCCCATATCTCTCCGTTGGGTGCTACAGCCACAGCATAGACGTTATTTTCCAGCAGGCCGGTAGTTTTGTCGTAGTTGTGCCATTTCTTTCCGTCATACCGGCTAAGGCCATTGTTGGTGCCGAACCAAAGCACGCCGTTAGGCTCTTGCGCGATACTATATACGATATCTCCCGCCAAACCGTCGCGAGTTGTGTAGTTATGCCAATGCTTGCCGTCGAAGCGGCTTACTCCTCCACCCCATGTCGTCGCCCAAACGGATTGATCTGGTGCAACTTGAAGAGCAAATACATAGCTGGGATTGTATGTGAGTCCCCCATCTCCCGACAACATACTTAAATCGTGGCGGGACCGAGTACCCAGACCCGTATTAGAACTCGGGGCGCGTTTATTTTTGTTGATAGCACCCAATCCATCCTTGTGGCTCCATGAGCGCCATATTTTACCATCGTACATGGAAACACCACCCTCCGTGCCGATCCATACGCGATCCTGATCATCCACGGCGATACCGTAAGCCCATTCGTTAATCAGTTCCTTCACATAGGTAGTGAACTTCATTGTGCCCAAGTCGACCCGATTAACTCCAGCCCAAGTACCTATCCACATTTCTCCGTTGCGCTGATTGGCGAAAGAATAGACCCAGTAATCTGCCAAACCATGCATTGGAAAATAGGTCTTCCAAATGCCGTCGCGGTAGCGCGAAGCTCCGCCGGCATTGGTGCCAAACCACTTGTAGCCCTCCTTGTCCACGCCAATGGCAAACACATATTCATTTGCCAATCCGCTGTCGCGGTTAAAAGTGTTGCGAAGCTTGTGGGTAGCAAGATCTATTTCATGCACCCCTACCGAAGTACCCACCCACAGGGCATTATTTTTAGGCTCTACCGTGAGAGCCCGCACCACGACATTTTCCCCTACCTCGAACGACTCAATTACGCGAGGAAAAACATCTTTGGCAGGCATGGCTCCAGCCTCGGCAAAACCAAAGCAGGAAAAAAGGAATACAGTTAAAAAGGTTGGGGGCAAGATACGCATGGGTTTTAGATTGGTACGGTAGCAGGAATGTGCCCACTCTTAATGATCGTGTTGCCTGTCAATGAAAGGTACGCAGGTAGGCGATTACATTAAGGATATCCTGATCACTCAACACCCCCCGATAGGCTGGCATAGCAACTTTTCCGTTCCGGATGGAAATTAACAGCGCTCCGTCAGAACTCATCAATCCTTCGCTTTGCGAAAAATTAGGTGCCCCAGTCATAACGCTTATGCCAGACACGCCATGACATGAGGCGCAATGCGTGGCATAAATCACCGCACCCTTGTTTGTATCAGCCGCATAAGATAAGCCCGCCCCCCACATCAGCATGAGCGAAACGAATAATTTTAGTTTAATAGATTGGATTTTTAACATTCCGGTCAAAATATTCATTTTGCTTTTACTGGTTCGGATTTATTAGCTGCCTTTGTCGCGGTCGCCTCATCTGCATCGTCTACCTTTTTCGTAGCTTTTTCATCCGCCGCTTTGTTGGCAGCCTCTTGTTTTGCCGCAGCCTCCTTCACGGCCGCTTCATATGCTGCTTTTCTAGCCGCCAGACTTGCTGCCATCTTTTTGTCGATTATCCTTTGTTCGGCTGCCGACAAAGCAGCCGCTTTAGTTTCCCAAATTTTGGCTTGTTCGATATCCACTGTTAGCCCCAGCTCACCATTCCTGTACGCAGAGGCCAGAACCCCCTGAGCAGGCAAGGAATTTTTTCCCGCAGCAAGCTTGGTCCAGTATAACGCCTTCTCCAAATTCTGCTCAACCCCTTCGCCTAGACTATACATCTGTCCCATATAATATGCAGCTGCAGCGTCGCCTTGATAGGCTGCCATCATAAACCAGCCGAACGCCTCTTCGTACTCTTGTGCGGTACGCATGAGTTCTCCGGTAGCGACCTGAGCAGGCAAGTGGTTCTTTTCCGCAATTTTCTTATAAAGTTTTGTAGCGTCAGTTAGATCCTCACGGTTAAGGGCGGCTTCCGCAACTGCCATATCTCCCGCTATGTCTGCAAATGCGGCTGGAGATTGAGCAATTAATGCCAAAATACCAATTCCCAACCATTGACTATGCTTGAAATACATTTTTATCATCTCCAAAATTAATGTTATTGGAACTAGAAATATCTTAAACTCTGCGGATTTGAACCACTGTCCTTCGGGGCTGAAAGCCCGCAGATTGAGATGCGCAACTGAAACTACCACTGCTTGCGGCGGGATGCTTTATTCCAGACTTAACTAAAACTAATGAAATGTTTTTTATTGTATCAAAAACAAACACAACCCTCAATAACTGTTATCCACGCATAGTACTTTGTGGCCTTCGTTTACCAATCGTTCCCTTATAAAGCAAAAGCCTGCGCCACCTGTAATTAACATTGCAGATCTCATATTCCTCATTTTTAATGCATATCACACCAGGCTTGCCACATCCCCCACAGCGCATCTCCAAAATTCCGTGCAAAGCCCTTGGCATCGAACAGCGGCGATGCCAGCACCTGTTGCCGCAAGCCGGCGCGCAGAGCGGCCAGCCTGGACTTGTCACCGGCCAGCACAATCGCCTTGGCGATATAGTCCTCCTCGTTTGCCGCTATCCAGTCGGGCAACCCCGCGTTGTGCAGGGT
>JANXXX010000005.1 GCA_025350405.1 Gallionella sp. | reverse complement strand
ATCTCTTCGGGCGCACCATCTTCCTGTTTTGCTCCATCTAATACCATGCAAAGACCCGCACTCCGGTTGTTAGCGCAGTGCTGTAGTGCCACCATATGCCAGCAATTTATTAATTGATTGGGCGGGGGAGTGGGTATGGCGCAGGCAGGCCTGCACATGGGTCAGCGGCAGAGAGTTTCGCGGACTGGATGTTCGCTGGATGGTAAAATGCGCAAGCTGCAAGCCCGGGTGCATGGCTTAGCTGCCCTTGCTGCTAACGGCGGGCCGCGGCCTAACCGTGGGTGGATGCGTTGAGCTGCGTGCAGGCGAGTGTCCTAATGCTTGGCAAAGTGAAGATGCAATTGAGCGGGCTTGGATCAAACAACACAAGCTGAAGTCCAATTGATGAAATATTGTACAGGTGGGATTACCCGAATTATTCGGCATATTGATGGCCGATGTGAAATGGAGATTGCAGTGCGTAAAGTTATTTTGATGTTGCTACCGTTTGCTATCAGCAGTTGTGCGACTGCGGAATGGACTGAGGTTGACAACAATCGTTCAATGGTCACCTACGTTGATCTCGCCACCATCGGCAAGGTGGGCAACAGGGTGAACATGTGGAGCATGATTGACCTTAAAACTGCCAGAAGAGACAAAACGGGTAAGCTATTCAAGTCGACAAAGGTGCATCGTGAATACGACTGCAAGGAACATCAATCGAGAAATCTTTATTTTTCGTTTTACTCGGAGAATCTGGGTGCAGGTGAAATAGGTTATGTCGGTGTTGATCCAGAAAATTGGACGCCAATCCCGCCAGAAAGCATAACCGCAGTGTTGTGGAATCTTGCTTGCGGGAAGCAGTAGCTGAACTCCTGTCGGTATACAGCTACAACTCCTTGAGGCTTAAATCCCTTTATGCGCTGCGAAATTAGGCTAGGTGCTTAAGCTCATCCCTTGCGTCCGCCGCTGACCCGTTCGATGCCTGCCAGATCGCGAGCAGAGAATTCCCCGGTAAATCCTGTCTGTTGCAATAGTGCACGCACCGGTGATGCTTGGTCATAGCCATGCTCCAACAACAGCCAGCCCCCATCGTTGAGATGATTTTTTGCTGATGCGGTGATGAGACGGATATCTTCCAATCCGTCTGTGCCGGAAGCCAGCGCGGTGCACGGTTCAAAGCGCACATCGCCTCGTGCCAGATGCGCGTCGTCAGCGGCGATATAAGGCGGGTTGGAAACGATAATATCGAAACTTTCACCGCGCAACGCGGAAAACCAGTTGCTGTGCAGCAAGCGCACATTGCCGAGGCCGAGCCATTGCATGTTGAATTGGGCCACTTCCAGAGCCGTGCGGGAAGCATCTACCGCTACCACTTCGATGTTAGGACGTGCATGGGCGATGCTCAGCGCGATCGCGCCGCTGCCAGTGCCCAAATCCAGCACGCGGCACGCGCCTTGTTGCGGGATGTGCTGCAAAGCCAGCTCGACCAGCAATTCGGTTTCGGGCCGCGGGATCAATGTCGCGGGAGATACCTTGAATGTCAGCCCATAAAATTCGCGCTCACCCAACAGATAGGCAATCGGTTCTCCACTTAAGCGCCTCTCAAGCAAGGCCATATAGCGCGCCTGTTGATCTGCGGCAAGTGACTGTTCCGGGTAGGTGAGAAGGTAAGCGCGATTCACTTGCAGCACGGCTTGCAACAGGCATTGCACTTCGATGCGTGCGCTGCTGGAATCAAGGTTCAGTGCGGCTTCCAGCTGCTTGGCATGGTGTTGCAGTATCGCCTGGATGCTAGTGGAGGACATCTTCCGCCATCGCGGCAAGTTGTTCGGCTTGATGCTCAGCCATCAGCGCGTTGGTCAGTTCGTTGATGTCGCCATCCATGATCGCGTCCATTTTATACAGCGTGAGGTTGATGCGGTGATCGGTGACGCGGCCCTGCGGATAATTGTAGGTACGGATGCGCTCAGAGCGGTCGCCGCTGCCGACCAGGCTCTTGCGCGTCGCGGCGGTCGCGGCGTTCTGCTCGCGCACCTGTGCATCCTTGATGCGTGCCGCCAGCACGCGCATCGCCTGCGCCTTGTTCTGGTGTTGCGAGCGCCCGTCCTGGCATTCCACCACGACGCCGGTCGGCAAGTGGGTGATGCGCACCGCCGAATCGGTCTTGTTGATGTGCTGGCCGCCCGCACCGCTTGCGCGGAATGTGTCGATGCGCAGATCGGCGGAGTTAAGCACCACGTCGTTGACCTCATCCACTTCCGGCATGATCGCGACGGTACAGGCCGAGGTGTGCACGCGCCCTTGAGTTTCAGTTTCAGGTACGCGTTGCACGCGATGCGCACCGGACTCGAATTTCAGCACCGAGTACGCGCCCTGTCCGACGATGCGTGCGATGACTTCCTTGTAGCCGCCCATTTCGCCGGGGCTTTCCGAAATCACCTCGACCTGCCAGCGCTTGCGCTCGGCAAAACGCGTATACATGCGGAACAGGTCACCGGCGAATATCGCGGCCTCGTCACCGCCGGTTCCGGCGCGGATCTCCAGAAACACGCTGCGCTCGTCGTTGGGGTCCTTGGGCAATAGCTGCTTTTGCAATTCGCTGTCGAGTTGCGCCAAGCGTGCTTCGCCCTGCTTGATCTCGGCATCGGCAAACTCTTTCATTTCCGCGTCGTCCGCCATTTCCTGCGCAGCACCGATGTCAGCCAGACAGCTTTGATAAGCATGATAAAGCTCCACCACCGGTTCCAGCTCGGCGCGTTCGCGGTTCAGCTTGCGGAACGTGTCCATGCTTTTGGTGGCTTCTTCGGTACTCAGCAGTTGATTGACTTCGAGCAGACGCTCGCTCAATTGAGCGAGCTTGGCGCTGATACTGGGATTCATTCGGTTGGAGCTTACTCGTCGGAGTGGAGGTGGTACAGACGATGGATCACACTTAGAAAAGCCTCGCGATCATCGCTTTGCACTTGATTCAGCGCATGGGTGGGCGCGTGCAAAAATTTGTTGGTCAGGCTGCTGCTCATCGCTTCCAGCACTTTCTCCGGACTCTCGCCCTTGGCCAGCAACTTCAGCGCCTTTTCCAATTCGTGGCGGCGATTGCGCTCGGCATGGTCGCGCAGCGCGCGTATCGTCGGCACCGCTTCGCGCGATTCCATCCAGTGCAGAAAATCAGACACGCTCGAATCGATGATGACTTCGGCCTCCTTGACCGCGCCTTGACGCGCGTCCAGGCCGTCCTTCACCACTTCAGCGATGTCATCTACGCTATACAGGAACACATCGCTCAGCTCGGCGACTTCCGCTTCCACGTCGCGCGGTACAGCCAGATCCACGATGAACAACGGGCGATGTTTGCGCAACTTGATCGCACGTTCCACCATACCCTTGCCTAAAATGGGCAACTGACTGGCGGTGCAGGTGACGATGATGTCGTGCAGTGCCAATTGTTCCGGCAGATCGGTCAGCGTGATTGCCGTGCCATTGATGCGGCGCGCCAGTGTCTGTGCGCGCTCGAGTGTGCGGTTGGCGACGGTGATGTGCTTGGGCGAACGCGCCGCAAAATGCACCGCGTTGAGCTCGATCATCTCGCCTGCGCCGATGAACAACACGCGCTGCTCGGAGATGCTCGGGAAAATGCGTTCGGCCATTTTCACCGCAGCGGCGGCCATCGATACCAGGTTCGCACCGATCTCGGTTTGGGTACGTACGTCTTTAGCCACCGAAAAAGTACGCTGGAATAATTTGTGCAGCAGGAAACCCAGCGTGCCGGCCTGCTCAGCCTGCCGTACTGCCTGTTTCATTTGCCCGAGGATCTGCGGCTCGCCCAGCACCATCGAATCCAGGCCGCTCGCGACCCGGAACGAATGCTTGATAGCCTGCTCGCGCGGCAAAGTGTAGAGGTAAGGCTCGATGTCTTTGCGGGACATGTGATGATATTGCGCCAGCCAGTCGATGGCGTGGTCGGGGTGCGCGGCATTGCAATACAGCTCCATGCGGTTGCAAGTGGACAGGATCGCCGCTTCTTTAGCCGCACCGTTTTCCACCAGGTCGCGCAGGGCGTTCTCCATCCCGTCCGCATTGAACGCAACTTGCTCGCGCACGGCAAGCGGCGCGGTCTGATGGTTGATGCCAAAGGTGAATAGCTGCATCTTCAGTGTATCTCGTACAGTGAGGCCTAAAATTATAGCCAATTATAGTCGGAACAGCGCTGTAATACCATCTAGCGAGATTTGGGGTTAATTTATGACCAGCTAAAAGCTCCAATCTATCCTTTGGGCAGCGCAAGGTGCTGCAAAACCCGTTATGATTTCGTCTATGTCCGATAAGGCTCACCAAACCGGTAATAACGGTCTCCTTGCCCGCAGTCTTGCTGCAGTGTGGCATCCCTGTTCACAGATGAAGCACTATGAGAAATTCCCTCTGTTGCCCATTGCGCGCGGCAGCGGCGTTTGGCTGCATGACTATGACAACAAGCGCTATCTGGATGCGGTCAGTTCGTGGTGGGTGAACCTGTTCGGGCATTGCAATCCACGCATCAGCGCTGCCTTGCGTGACCAACTGGAAACACTGGAGCATGTGATGCTGGCAGGCTTTACCCACGAGCCGGTGGTGCAGCTTTCGGAGCGGTTGCGTGAGCTTGCACCGAAAGGGCTGGGACATTGCTTTTACGCTTCGGATGGCGCATCGGCGACCGAAATCGCATTGAAAATGAGCGCGCATTACTGGCGCAACAGCGGCAAGCCGGACAAGGTGCAATTCCTCAGCCTGGAAAACAGTTATCACGGCGAAACGCTGGGCGCATTGTCGGTGACCGATGTCGCGCTGTTCCGCACTGCGTACGGCGCGCTAATCCGGCAGCAGGCCACCGTGCCCAGCCCGGACTGGTGCAAAGCCGCTGCCGGGGAAAGTGCCGAGGCTTATGCGCTGCGCTGTGCGGATGCGCTGGAGCAACATCTGCAGCAACATCATGCGCAACTGGCCGCTTTCATCATCGAGCCGCTGGTGCAGGGTGCGGCGGGCATGGCGATGTACCACCCGATATATTTGCGGCGCGCGCGGCAGCTTTGTGACGAATATGACGTGCATTTGATCGCGGATGAGATCGCCGTCGGCATGGGACGAACCGGCACGATGTTCGCCTGCGAGCAGGCCCCAACCCTATCCCGGCCGACTTTTTTTCAGGGGGGCAAGGGAATTACTCCGGATTTTTTATGTCTGTCAAAAGGTATTACTGGCGGCTATCTGCCGCTGTCTGTGGTGATGACGCGTGACGAAATTTACCAGGCATTTTATGGCGATGAGATCAAAAGTGGATTTCTGCATTCGCATTCCTATACCGGGAATCCGCTGGCATGCCGTGCGGCACTGGCGACGCTGGATATTTTCACAAAGGACAACGTGCTTGTGAAGAACCGCAGCAAGGCGGCGTATCTGAACGAAATAGCAATACCGTTGCACGAACACCGCGCGGTACGCAACTGGCGCAATACCGGCATGATCTGGGCATTCGAGGTGCAGAGCCCGCATGCCGATTTTGCCCAACGCTGCTTCGCACTCGCGCTGGAGCATGAATTATTGCTGCGCCCCATCGGCAACACGATTTATTTCATGCCGCCGTATATAATCAGCGAATCGGAGATGGATTTGCTGGTAAGTCGTACCTTGCGCATCGTCAATCAACTGAGTTAATCGAATGCGAATTTATTTTTTCAAGCTGTTTTTTTTCTGCCTGATCGCCTCCAGCGCAATTGCGGATACCTTACCGGAGTCAGTCAGCGCGGCACTCAAACGCGCGCATATTCCCCTGTCCAGCGTGGGCATCGTGGTGCTGGAGACGAGCGAGTCTGCGCCCATCATCAGCCTGAATGCGGGTCGCGCGATGAACCCTGCCTCTACGATGAAGTTGCTTACCACCTTTGCCGCACTGGAAACGCTGGGCCCGGCGTACCGCTGGAAGACCGAGGCGTATTTCAACGGCAAACTGGAAAATGGCGTGCTGCAAGGCGACTTGGTGTTCAAGGGTTATGGCGACCCGAAACTGACCGTCGAACAATTCTGGATGTGGTTGCGCGAATTGCGTCAGCGCGGGCTGCGCGAGATACGCGGCGACATCGTGCTGGATCGCAGTTATTTTGAGGATGTCGGCCACGACCCGGCGGGATTCGACAACGATCCGACACGCGCCTACAACGTCGGCACCAGTGCGTTGCTGCTCAATTTCAATGCGCTGCATTTGCATCTGATTCCGAATGGCCACGAAACCACTGCCATGCTTGAACCGGAGTTGACCGGCTACACGCTGGTTAATCGCATCACCACTTCGAATAAATTGCGTTGCGGCGGGGCGGACGCCTACAAGGCCCATTTGGACGGGCATAACATCGTGCTGGAAGGGCGTCTTCCCGCCTCTTGCGGCGAGACGGACGATTATTTCTCGCTATTGCCGCATGACAAATATTTCCTGGCCGTGTTCAGCGCATTATGGCAAGAACTCGGCGGCACGCTGCAAGGTAGGCTACGTGCAGGAGTTGCGCCTGTCGATAAGGCTCCGTTTGCGAAGTACATCTCGCCGCCGTTGTCGGAAGTGATACGCGACATCAATAAATTCAGCAACAACACCATGGCGCGACAACTATTTCTGTCGCTGGGAGCGGCAGGAGTTGCCAAAGATCCGGCACTTGCTTCTCAGAATGCGGGAGGTGTATTGCCTGCAGAGCGCAAAGATAGTCGTGATGACTTTTCAAGAGCGCAGGCACTTAGTGAAACCGCTCTTCTGGCTGAACAGGAAGGCGGGGATACTGCAGATACGGAATTTTCAGCACCATCGGTATCCGTGGTACCGACATCTGCGGATGTCCCGCTGTCGGCAAATATAGCGCACAGTACTGCGGCGATGCTGCAATGGTTGAATACACAACAACTGCAATTTCCCGAATTGGTGCTGGAAAACGGCGCAGGCTTGTCGCGCAAAGAGCGCATCAGCGCGCAGCATCTGGCCGAGATTCTGCAACACGCCGCGCGCAGCCCGTTCGCGGCTGAACTGGAAGCTTCGCTGCCGATACTCGGCATGGATGGCTCGGTGAAGAAACGTCTCAAGGACAGCGAATCGGCAGGATATGCCCACCTCAAGACAGGCACGCTGGAAGGCGTGAAATCCCTCGCCGGTTACGTGAAAGCGCACAGCGGCAAACAGTGGGTCGTGGTATTCATCGTCAATCACGCTAATGCCGCTTTGGCGCAGCCTGCGCAAGATGCACTGATCGAGTGGCTGCAAAAGGGATTTTAGAGCTTTTAACAAACGGGGAGAAATACCTGTTGATTCACCTTGCCTCGCCGGATTAAGATGTGCTGACAGTTTGCTGGGCGCAAGCTGCGTCACAATTAATCGAGAGGAATAAAATAATGAAGAGAATTGTTATTGCTGCGTTGTTGTCCGTTATTGCTATTGCGCCGGCTGTTGCGGCGAGCGGTAAAAATAGTATTGGAGTCAATTATGGCGTTGATGCAGGTGGCGTATTTGGTATTCAGGGAGAATTCGATATTTCTTCCTTGGTTAATAAGGCGCCTGTTTCAGTTCAGGTGTTTTGGAAGGGCTACTCAAAGACATACAGTGCCCCTTTTGTGGGGACTTATAAGTACAGTTACACCGCACTTGGCGCGGCGGCGATATATGACTTTAGTTCGGCTTTTAAGCTGGATAAAAAAATTAGGCCATATGCAGGTGTAGGTTTGTATAACTTAAGCGCGTCATTGAGTGGTGCTGTCGGAGTTGCGGCTGCCGATTCCGGGGGGTTATATATTATTGGCGGGGCTCAATATGCTTTGACACCGCAACTTTCGGCTGATCTGAACTATAACAACATTGGCGGAATAACAATCGGGGCTGATTTTAGCTTCTAATGGGGGTTTTTAATTGGGCGCGCATAAGCTTTAAATACGCTTGGCGCAGTAACAGGAAGCCGGACTTGTTCCGGCTTATTCGCGATTGTAAGAGTGTCCTTAAGTATGTCATTCTTGGCCCCCGTTACTCTGCATCTCATCCTCTCGGCCAGCACAATATTGCAAGCCAATTTAGTCCAGCATATTCATTTATCAAGGTAAGCATAATGAGCAGAATCATCACTATTTCACTGCTGCCCATAGCGTTGGCAACACCTGCCTTTGCGGCTGAGAAGTCAGGGAATATTGGAGTTAACTTCAGTTTTGATAACGCCTTTGGAATACACGGCGAATTTAATATACAAAAACCTGTGTCGTTGCAAGTATTCCTGAAAAACTATGCAAGAACCTACTTTGGCAATCCTGTCGGGACATACAGCTACAGCTACACGGCTGTCGGCGCTGCAGGGATTTATGACTTTTCCAGAGAAATAAAATTCGCCAACAAAAAAATCCATCCTTATGCTGGCCTTGGCTTGCATTCGGTCAGCGCTGCCTATAGTGGCCCGGGTGGAACGGTTACACCACCGATAACTGGAGGTTTATATCTTACCTTCGGAGCCCGGTATGAGCTTTCGCCGGAAATTGATTTCGACGGCAATTTCAATAGCTTTGGCGGATTGACCATGGGCGTCAATTTCAAGTTTTAAGCGGCAATAAAAAGCAGCCAGGATTATTTAATCGCGGCTGCTTTTTATGTTCAACTCACATTACCAAAAAAACGCTAGCAGATAATGCCCAGCAAAATTAGCTGGAAATATCTGAGCGATGCTTAGAAGTAGAAGTTTGCACTCAGCCCGGCCGATGCCGAACCAAATTCCGTGGATTTTGTTGAGGTTGCTGTACCAACAGGTTTGCGATCTTGCGACGCATAACCAAAACTAACTCTGCCTTCAACGCTGAATTGCTTGGCCAGGAAATATTCTGCGCCGGCTTCAAGCTTAATTCCAAAATCGGTCAAATCGACCGTGCCGGTCGAATCTCTGGTGGTCGAATACTCAAAACGGCCACCTATAAAGGGTGCAAAATCATCGGTCTTTAAATATTTTCTAAAGCCGGCCATGATTCCGAGATCGGTAAACTTGGAATTAGTGGGTTGGCCATTATCTCTCATGCTCAAGCCGATACCGGCTAGCACGGCCGTATCTTTCGTCATGAGATATTTGCCGGTAATGGGAAAATTTGTATTGGTATCTATGTTGAGACCCATCGCTCCCGCAGTCGGGCCGTTCGCTGCGGCTGCATTTCCGGCAACCATTGCCAATAACAATGTTGCGCCTACCAATGTAATTTTTTTCATTTTAAGAACCCCCATAATTAAACTTCACTACAAAGCCACCGCGAAATTGCGGGATAGTCCGACCGCTCATAATTTGTTGTCGCGTAATGTACGGACACGAGGACACGGAATTCCTACGAATTTCACTACAAGTATAATTTTCGTCAATATTTAATGCAATGATTATTACATTGTAAAAGTATCGGCAGTTATGCAAACAGCGGTACTGATTACACCCCCAAATTCGCCCACATTGCATCTATCTTCAGCTTCACCGCAGCATCCATCACGATGGGCGTACCCCATTCGCGTTGCGTCTCGCCCGGCCATTTGTTGGTGGCATCCAGTCCCATCTTGCCGCCCAGTCCCGATACCGGGCTGGCGAAGTCGAGGTAATCGATAGGCGTATTTTCCACCAGCAGCGTGTCGCGCACTGGATCGACGCGGGTGGTGATCGCCCAGACAACTTCTTTCCAGTCGCGTATGTCGATGTCGTCGTCGACCACGATGATGAACTTGGTGTACATGAACTGGCGCAGATAACTCCAGATGCCGAACATCACGCGCTTGGCGTGCCCGGCATATTGCTTCTTGATGCTGACCACCGCCATGCGATAGCTGCACCCTTCCGGAGGCAAATAAAAATCTGCGATTTCGGGAAATTGTTTTTGCAGCAGCGGCACGAACACTTCGTTCAGCGCCACACCCAGCATGGACGGTTCATCGGGCGGCTTGCCGGTGTAGGTGGAGTGGTAGATCGGGTCGCGCCGCATCGTAATGCGTTCTATCGTGAACACCGGAAATTTATCCTGCTCGTTGTAGTAGCCGGTGTGGTCGCCGAACGGACCTTCCAGCGCCATCTCATCGGGATGGATCACGCCTTCCAGCACGATTTCGGCAGAGGCAGGCACTTGCAGACCGCTGCCGATACACTTCACCAGCTCGGTTTTGCTGCCGCGCAGCAATCCGGCGAACTGATATTCCGATAATGAATCCGGCACCGGCGTGACCGCGCCAAGAATCGTCGCCGGGTCGGCGCCAATCACCACGGCTATCGGAAAAGGCTGCCCCGGATTTTTTTCACAGTGGTCGCGAAAATCCAGTGCGCCGCCGCGATGCGCCAGCCAGCGCATGATGACCTTGTTCGGGGCGATCACTTGTTGGCGGTAGATGCCGAGATTCTGGCGCTGTTTGTTCGGGCCGCGCGTAACTACCAGGCCCCAAGTGATCAGCGGCGCGATATCGCCGGGCCAGCAGGTTTGTATCGGCAATTTGCCCAAGTCCACGTCCTTGTCTTCCCACACGATCTCCTGGCAAGGTGCAGATGAAACAATCTGGGGCGACATGGTCAGTACCTGTTTCAGCACCGGCCATTTTTCCCAGGCGTCCTTCAATCCTTTGGGCGGGTCGGGCTCCTTGAGATAGGCAAGCAACTTGCCCACTTCGCGTAATGCGGCGGTGGATTCTTCGCCCATGCCCAGCGCCACACGGCGTGGCGTACCGAACAAGTTCGCCAACACCGGCAAGTTGTGCCCAACCGGATTCTCGAACAGGATTGCCGGGCCTTGCGCGCGTAACACGCGATCGCAGATCTCGGTCATTTCCAGATGCGGCGAAACCGGGGCTGAGACACGCTTGAGTTCGCCGATCTTTTCCAGTTGCGAGATGAAGTCGCGCAGGTCGTGATATTTCATTTAGCTAATCACTTTATTTTGGTCACTTTAGATTTTGGCCAGTTGAGATTTTTGAAATCATTCCGGATAAAAATTTGCTTCGCCTTCAGGCCGGGTCTTGAAGCGCTTGTGCAACCAGAAATACTGCTCCGGCATTTCCAGGATGCGTTGTTCGAGAAATTCGTTCATGCGGCGTGTGTCCGCGATGTCATCTCCGCTCGGATAATTCTCCCACGCCGGATAGAAGGTCAGCACATACCCTTTGCCGCCGGGCAACATGCGCGTGATGCTGGGCACTATTTTCGCGCCAGTCATCTGCGCGATGCGCGGCACTGAGGTCATCGTTGCGGCGGGCACGCCGAAGAAGGGAATGAATGCGCCATCCCTGACGCCCTGATCCTGATCCGGCGGATAGATGAACGGCATGCCTGCACGCATCCCCTTGAGGATGGGGCGCAGACCTTGCTGGCGCGAATAGAGGTGCTGGTTGCGGAAGCGGGCGCGCTTCTTCAACAGCAACTTGGTCAGATAGACGTTCTTCTGGTTCGCATACATGCACACTGTGTCGATGTGCTGCGCGATCCATTGACCGCCGGCATCCATGCCGACGAAGTGCGGCGTGAGCAGGATGGCGGGCTGGCCTTTGATCGCCTCGAAATGTTCGATGCCATCGACGCGGATCAGGCCGCTAATGCGTGCCGCACTCGACCACCACAGGATGCTGCGTTCGATGAGGCCGCGGCAGAACAATTTGAAGTGGGCGCGCAACATTTTTTCGCGCGCCGCATCGCTCAGGTTTGGGAAGCACAATTGCAGATTGATCGCGCCCACGGTGCGACGCTCGGCTGCGAAAGGATAGGCAATCGTGCCGAGACCATTGCCGATGGCGACGATGATACGGAACGGCAGAAAATGGATCAGCCAAAAAATAAAAACGCCGAGACGTACCAGCATCACTGCTCCTTGATGGTGTCCGGCGGTAGCACGCCGCCCGGAACCTTGTAACGGTTATAGCTCCACAGATATTGCGCGGGCGAAATCGCGATCACACGCTGCAGCGCATTATTGATTTGCAGCGGAACGGGCTTGGAAAAATCCAAGGCCAATGGTTCGAAACGCAGTATATAACCTTGCCCGCGCGGCAGACGTTCGGCGAAAGACAGCAACACGGTCGCGCCGCTGTTCTCGGCCAGCCGTCCGCTCAAGGTCATCGTGTAAGCGGGGCGTGCAAAGAAATCCACCCACTCGCCCTCGCCCTGGCTGGGTACCTGGTCGGGGAGCAAGCCGATCGCCTCGCCGCGTTTAAGTGCCTTGAACAACACCCGCACACCGCTGATATCAGCCGTGGCCAAGCGAGCCAAGCCGCGTTCGCGCCCGCTGCGCATGATTTTCTCCAGCCAGGCTTGTTTGGGCGAGCGATACAAACAGGTTAGCGGCATACGCTGACCGACATAGAGCCCGACCACTTCAAAGCAGCCCCAGTGCGGGGTGAGCAAAATAATGCCCTTGCCCCGTGCATGCGCGGCCTCGATGTGCTCCCAACCATAACAACTTTGTACCGTGGCGCAGACTTGCTCCAGCGGCCTGCCCCATACCCACGGCAACTCGACGATGCCTTTGCCCGCCTCAGCTATGGTTTGCCTAAGCAGGGTGGAATAGTGTTTTTCATCCTTGGCGAGGCGAGACTGGCGCAGGTTTTCCTCGGTGCGAGCAGCATATTCTTTGGACGTCGCAAACGTGATGTTACCAAGCAGCGCACCCAGCGCGTGCAGCCCGCGGAGCGGCAAACTTGCCAGCAGGCGAAAGATCAATTTAAACAGGAAAGAAGTCATCAGCGGGAAGGCGGACTTTTTGATACAATGCGCGCCTTTAATTTTTTACTTGATTGAGTGGAGTGTCATGAGCGATTACTTGTTTACATCAGAATCCGTATCCGAAGGTCATCCGGATAAAGTAGCAGATCAGATTTCTGATGCCATTCTGGACGCTATTCTAGCGCAAGACCCGTATGCGCGTGTAGCGGCAGAGACGCTGACCAATACCGGACTGGTGGTACTGGCTGGCGAGATCACGACTACCGCGAATGTGGACTACATACACGTGGCGCGCAACACCATCAAGCGTATCGGCTATGACAATACCGATTACGGCATCGACTACCGGGGTTGCGCGGTGCTGGTGGCTTATGACAAACAAAGCCCGGATATCGCACAAGGCGTGGACCGCGCTTCCGACGATTTCCTGAATCAAGGCGCGGGCGACCAGGGTTTGATGTTCGGCTATGCCTGCGATGAAACGCCAACGCTGATGCCGCTGCCGATCTATCTCGCACACCGTGTGGTGGAACGCCAGGCAGAATTGCGCCATGACGGCCGCCTGCCTTGGCTGCGTCCGGACGCAAAATCCCAAGTGACGATCCGCTATGTGGATAACAAGCCCCACTCCATCGATACCGTGGTGCTCTCGACCCAGCACGCGCCGGAAATGACGCTGGCGCAGATCCGCGAAGCGGCTATCGAAGAAATCATCAAGCCGATGCTGCCGAAAGAATTGATGAAGGGCAACATCAACTATCTGGTAAATCCGACCGGACGCTTTGTTATCGGCGGCCCGCAGGGCGATTGCGGCCTGACCGGGCGCAAGATCATCGTTGATACTTACGGCGGTGCAGCCCCGCACGGCGGTGGCGCGTTCTCCGGCAAGGATCCGTCCAAGGTGGATCGCTCCGCTGCTTATGCCGCCCGCTATGTCGCCAAGAATATCGTGGCTGCCGGTTTGGCGACCAAGTGTCTGGTGCAGATTTCCTACGCGATCGGCGTGGCCAAGCCGACCAGCATCATGGTGGATACTTATGGCACCAGCAAAATCACCAACGAAAAAATGACAGAGCTGGTATTGCGCCACTTTGATCTGCGCCCCAAAGGCATCGTGCAAATGCTCGACCTGTTGCGCCCGATTTACGAGAACACCGCCGCATACGGCCACTTCGGACGTGAAGAGCCGGGCTTCACTTGGGAAAGCACCGACAAGGCTGCAGCCCTGCGGGCTGACGCTGGCAAGTAGGGCCGCGCGCTTATCCGTGTTTCGGCGAAGGCTAGAATCGCTTGCGATGTTAAGCCGAAAAGCGGCGGATATTTCCATCAATGTAGTCCAAGCATCATGCAACATGCCTTAGCATCAAGATATTAGTACTAGTCGAAGGTTTTTCGCTAAACTTCCATATGCTAAAACGAATCCATGTTGAACAATTGCGTCTGGGTATGTATGTAAATGAGCTATGCGGCTCTTGGATGGACCACCCTTTTTGGCGCAGCGCGTTTTTACTGGACGACCCCAAGGATCTGCAGACCCTCTTGTCTACCGGCATTAAAGAAGTATGGATAGACACGGCCAAAGGCCTCGATGTCGAAGGTGGAGAGACCGAAGCAGTGATTTCGGTAGTGGTCGAGGACACGCTTGCTCAAGCCGACAAGTTCAGCAATAAGGAGCAACGCGTCAACATTGTGCACGAGGCTGCACGAGCCGTCCTTATTTGCAGCAAGTCCAAGCAGGCCGTCACCTCCATGTTTCAGGAAGCCCGCATGGGCAAGGCGCTGGACGCCAAAGATGCATTGCCTATCGTTGAAGAAATTTCCACTTCCGTGTTGCGCAATCCGGGTGCGTTGATCGGTCTGGCCCGGCTGAAAGACAAGGATGATTACACCTATATGCATTCTGTCGCAGTGTGCGCGTTGATGGTGTCTCTGGCGCGGCAGCTGGGTTTGCAGGACGAGCAGGTCCGTCAGGCTGGCTTGGCGGGTCTGCTGCACGATGTCGGCAAAATGATGATCCCGCTGGAGATACTCAACAAGCCCGGCAAGTTGACCGATGCCGAATTTGAGCTGGTAAAGAGCCATCCCGCCGAAGGATATAAAATCCTGCAGGGCGGTAACGGACTCAGCGAGATCGCACTCGATGTCTGTTTGCATCATCATGAAAAAATCGAAGGAAATGGTTACCCGGATCAGCTCACCGACAAGGAGATCAGCCTGTATGCAAAGATGGGCGCGGTGTGTGATGTGTATGATGCAATCACCTCCAACCGGCCTTATAAAAATGGCTGGGAACCCGCAGAATCAATCCGCAAAATGGCGGAATGGAAAGGGCATTTTGACGTTGTAATCTTTCAGGCATTTGTCAAAAGCATCGGCATTTACCCAATCGGCTCGCTGGTAAAGCTGGAGTCAAACCGCTTGGGAGTGATCATAGAGCAAACTGAGAAATCACTACTTACGCCTGTAGTGAAAGTATTTTTTTCGATCAAATCCAATGGCAGGATCGTTCCTGAAATGCTTGATTTATCCAAGCCTGCGTGCAGGGACAAAATCGTCTCGCATGAAGACCCTGAAAAGTGGGGGATCCGTGACCTCCATGAATTGTGGAGTGGTTTGCCTTCCACAAATTGGTGAGTCTTTAGGGCACCTCTAAAAATCCCGATTTCATCCCAACGGATGGAACTACTAGCCTTTCGACTAAGCCGTCAAAAACGGCAGCAATTCGAAGGTTATGCTGCGTTGAGTAAAAAATTTCTTGCTTACATATCAATCATATGCGGCACTGCTAAATTTTTTCCGCGCCTTGCATTTGAGAGAACTCTGAATTTTTAGAGGCGCCCCTTAGCAAAAATTCCCATTTGCGTTTATAATCTGCGCCCTCCGAGGGGTGCTGCAGCGGGGCTGGCCACAGTCCCCCGTCAGGCTCGGAGCCAGTGGCTTTCACGTTTCAACTGCACCCATTCATTAACCACTTATGAATGGAGTTTAAGATGAACGCTGCTACTAAAGAATTTTCCGACTACAAAGTTGCCGACATGTCCCTGGCTGCATGGGGACGCAAGGAACTTGCCATCGCCGAGATCGAAATGCCCGGCCTGATGGCGATCCGCAAGGAATTCGCCAAGACCCAGCCGCTGAAAGGCGCGCGCATCACCGGTTCGCTGCACATGACCATCCAGACCGGTGTGCTGATCGAGACGCTGACTGCACTGGGCGCAGAAGTGCGCTGGGCATCCTGCAACATCTACTCGACGCAAGATCATGCTGCCGCAGCCATCGCCGCGACCGGCGTGCCGGTGTTCGCCTACAAGGGCGAAACGCTGACTGAATACTGGGACTACACCCACCGCATTTTCGAATGGTCGGATGGTGGCTATTCCAACATGATCCTGGACGACGGCGGCGATGCCACCTTGTTGCTGCATCTGGGCGCGCGCGCCGAGAAGGATGCATCCCTGTTGAACAATCCCGGCTCTGAAGAAGAGACCTGTTTGTTCGCATCGATCAAGGCCAAGCTGGCAACAGATAAAAAATGGTATTCCACGCGTCTTGCCGCGATCAAGGGCGTCACCGAAGAAACCACCACCGGCGTGCATCGTTTATACCAGATGCATGAGCGCGGCGACCTGAAATTTCCCGCGATCAACGTGAACGACTCCGTGACCAAGTCCAAGTTCGACAATCTGTACGGCTGCCGCGAATCTTTGGTGGATGGTATCAAGCGCGCAACCGACGTGATGATCGCCGGCAAGATCGCCGTGATCGCGGGTTATGGCGACGTGGGCAAAGGCTCAGCCCAAGCCATGCGCGCGTTGTCCGCGCAAGTGTGGGTGACCGAGATCGACCCGATCTGCGCGCTGCAAGCCGCGATGGAAGGCTATCGTGTGGTTACTATGGATTACGCCTGCGAGCACGGCGATATTTTCGTCACCACTACCGGCAACTTCCATGTGATCACCCACGACCACATGAAGAAAATGAAGAACCAGGCCATCGTGTGCAACATCGGCCACTTCGACAACGAGATCGACGTTGCTTCGCTGAAGCAATACAAGTGGGAAAACATCAAGCCGCAAGTCGACCACGTGATCTTCCCTGCCGCGAACGGCAAGCCGGAAAAGCGCATCCTGCTGCTGGCCGAAGGTCGTCTGGTTAATCTGGGTTGCGGTACCGGTCATCCGTCCTATGTGATGTCATCGTCGTTCGCCAACCAGACCATCGCGCAGATCGAGCTGTTCACGCGCACCAAGGAATATCCGATTGGCGTGTACACCTTGCCCAAGCATCTGGACGAGAAGGTCGCGCGTTTGCAGCTGACTACGCTGAACGCGCAGTTGAGCGTGCTGACTGACCAGCAGGCCGCCTACATCGGCGTGCCCAAAGAAGGGCCATACAAGGCCAACCACTACCGCTACTAACAGCAGCATGCCCATCCGAAATGAGTTCGTCGATTATGTGGTCGAGCTCATGTCTGGATGGGCGGCGGTATCGGCGCGCAAGATGTTCGGTGGATATGGCTTGTACCGCGAAGGCTTGATGTTTGCATTGATCGTTGAGGATGGGTTGTTCTTCAAGACCGATGCAAACAACGTGGCACAATTCGAACGGGCGGGCAGCCATCCGTTCGTTTATCAGAGCCAGACGCGAACCGTGCAGATGTCCTATTGGTCAGCGCCGGCAGCTTGCCTGGATACACCTACCGAGATGTGCGAGTGGTGCCAGTCTGCTTACGGATCGGCATTGCGTGCGCACACTGCCAAAGCGGGCAAATCAGTCAAAGGAAAACGCAAATGAAAATGCAATTGAATTTACTGTTGATCTGGGTACTCAATGCACTCGCGCTGATCGCCGTGGCGAGCTTCGTGCCCGGAATCCTCGTGGATAGTTTCACCGACGCGCTGATCGCGGCATTTTTCCTTGGTTTGGTTAATACCCTGATCAGGCCGCTGCTGCTGCTGCTTACCTTGCCAGTCACGATGCTCACCCTGGGGCTGTTCATCTTTGTGATCAACGGGCTGCTGTTCTGGTTTGTCGGCTCAGAGCTGAAAGGTTTTGCAGTGGATAGTTTTTGGCACGGCGTATGGGGCGCGTTGCTTTACAGTATTTTTTCCTGGGCGCTGTCTTCGGCGGCTGCACAATTGATGAGGCCAAATAAAAAATGAACCATAGGGCAAATGAGCCATAGGGCAAATGAGAACGACATGAACAAACCACTCTTTAGTTTTGAATTCTTTCCCCCGCAAACGCCGGAGGGCGTGGAAAAACTCGCAGCTACGCGCAAGCAGCTGGCGCAGCTCAAGCCGGAATTCTTTTCCGTGACCTTCGGTGCGGGCGGCTCTACGCAAGACCGCACGCTAGAAACGATACGGCAAATCAAGGCCGAGGGTTACAACGCCGCACCGCACCTGTCATGCATCGGCGCCACGCGTGACAACATCCGCGCCATGCTGAATACCTACAAGGATATGGGCATCAAGCGCATTGTGGCGCTGCGCGGCGACCTGCCCTCGGGCATGGGCAGCATAGGGGAATTCCAATATGCCAACGAACTGGTGTCGTTCATTCGTGCCCAGACCGGGGAGCACTTTCATATCGAGGTGGCGGCCTATCCGGAATTTCACCCGCAGGCCAAATCCGCACACGACGACATGCTCAACTTCAAGCGCAAGATCGCTGCCGGGGCGAACTCCGCCATCACGCAATATTTCTACAACGCCGACAGCTATTTTTATTTCGTTGAGGAATGTCGCAAGCTGGGTGTTACCGCGCCCATCGTGCCGGGAATTATGCCGATCGTGAAATTCGCGCAACTGGCACGCTTCTCCGATGCCTGCGGTGCGGAAATTCCGCGCTGGATGCGCCGCACGCTGGAGGGCTATGGCGATGACGCTGAATCGGTGCGCGCGTTTGCGCAAGACGTGGTTACTGCATTATGCGAGCGTTTGTTAAAGGGTGGCGCGCCGGGGCTGCATTTCTACACGCTGAACCAGGCTGCGCCAACTTTGGCGATCTGGCAACGATTGGGATTGCCGCGGTGAGCCAATTGCGCGCACCGGAACTGCTCTTGCCGGCCGGCACGCTGGACAAGATGCGCAGCGCCTACGCCTTCGGCGCGGACGCGGTGTACGCGGGGCAACCGCGCTACAGCTTGCGCGCGCGCAACAACGAATTCCAGTTGGAAGAGTTGCAGATCGGCATACAGGAAGCGCACGCGCTGGGCAAGAAATTGTTCGTCGCCAGCAATCTGATGCCGCACAACGCCAAAGTCAAAACCTACATGGCCGACATGGAGCCGGTGATCGCGATGCAGCCGGATGCGCTGATCATGGCCGACCCCGGCCTGATCGCGATGGTGCGTGAGCGCTGGCCGGAAGTGGACATCCATCTTTCGGTGCAGGCCAACACCGTGAATTATGCGGCGGTGAAATTCTGGAAATCGCTCGGCCTCACGCGCGTGATTCTTTCCCGCGAACTGTCGCTGGACGAAATCGAAGAAATACGCCAGCAATGTCCCGACATGGAGTTGGAAGTGTTCGTGCACGGCGCACTGTGCATCGCCTATTCCGGACGCTGTTTGCTGTCCGGCTACTTCAACCACCGCGACGCCAATCAGGGCACTTGCACCAACTCGTGCCGCTGGGACTACAAGGTGGACAACGCCGAAGAGAATGGCACCGGCGATATCGAAAAGATCGACTTCGACTTTGACAAGGCATTGAGCCAGAGCGCACTGTCCGACTGTGGCGGACAAGCGCGTCACCCGATGGCCGACCGTGTCTATGTCATCTCGCGCCAGGATCATCCCGGCGAGTTGATGCCGGTAATGGAAGACGAGCACGGCACCTACATCATGAACTCCAAGGACCTGCGTGCGGTCGAACATGTCGAGCGCTTGGCTAAGATCGGCATCGATTCGCTCAAGGTCGAAGGGCGCACCAAGTCCATCTACTATGTCGCGCGCACCGCGCAGGTATACCGGCAGGCTATCGACGATGCGGTCGCGGGGCGTCCGTTCAACTATTCGTTGCTCGGCGCGCTGGATGCGCTGGCGAATCGCGGCTACACCGACGGATTCTACGAGCGCCACCACACCCACGAACAGCAGAACTACATGCGCGGCCATTCGGAAAATTCCCGACAGCAATACGTCGGTGACATCGTCAGTTGCGCAGATGGCATCGCCGAGATTGACGTGAAGAATAAATTCCAGGTTGGCGACAAACTCGAAATCATCCATCCCTCCGGCAATCACATCGTCGTGCTGAACGAGATGAAGAGCCTTCAAGGCGAAACGCTCACCACCGCGCCGGGCAGCGGCCATCGTGTGCAGATACCGTTGCAAGGCGAGTTGGCTAAGGGGATGGTGGCGCGGTTTTTGTAATAGGATGCATCCTCAAATTCCGTTCGTCCTGAGCTTGTCGAAGGATGAACAACAACGGAGCGCAACACCATGAGCTTCTGGGTTTACATCCTGCGTTGTGCCGACAACTACTATTACACCGGCCATACCGATAATCTCGAACAGCGTATCGTCGAACACCAGAACGGATTGTGCGGTGGTTATACCGCCGGACGATTACCCATCGAGTTGGTATTCAGCCAAGAATGCTCTACCCGAGATGAAGCGTTAGCCGCCGAACAACAAATCAAGGGCTGGAGCCGCAAGAAAAAAGAAGCGATGATGCGCGGCGATTGGGCAGAGGTGTCGCGATTGGCGAAGGGGTCTGACAGGGATGGCTCGCTCGCTCATCCTTCGACAAGCTCAGGACGAACGGGGAAAAAGTAGAAAGCTGCAAATCGTGAAGTACGCGTTTTGTTTTTTGAGCTCAAAGAGTATCAATAATGCCGTTCGTGGTGAGCTTGTCGAACCATGGCTTGAGGCTCATGGACTTGCCAAGTTGAAAATTCAAAATTTGATTATCGCGCCATACACAACTTATTTTGACAATGGGCCTCTATTAATGAATTTTGCTTCTAATGCAATACGCTCATCGGGCTTTAATCCAGTCGGACGAGCAATAACCAATATTCGATTTGAATTGGTTTTTTTTGCCATTTCAGCACATCGTATTCGCCACTGTGCAATTGATTTAGATAGTCGTCTTTCAGCAGAATCTGATATTTTGAATTCATCACCCTTGGAGCATAAGAAATGCTTTCATCTATTAATATTAACCAATTCATACTTTGCGGGTGCCGCACATAATGGACAGGCTTGCTCGTAAATATCCGACATATGTCCTCCTTTGGGGAAATGGCGCACAGCTTGGCACCTATATAATTCTTCTACCGAAACAATTTTCTCAGGTCAACTGATTTCATTGCTCTCCACTTTACGAGAAACAAGCGCCATGATCTTTTCCAGCCTCTCCCAATCTTCCCGCTACGCCGCGCTGCACCCACTGTTCCCACGCGCCTTCGAATACATCCGCAACACCGACTTGCATGCTCTTGCGCCGGGACACCATCCGATCTTCGGAGAAGACCTGTTCGTCATCGTCGAGCATGTGCCGGGACGCATGCGTACCGAGGCGAAATTAGAAGCTCATCGTCGTTACATTGACATCCAGCTGGTGCTCGAGGGTGTGGATGAGATGGGCTGGAAGCCGCTGGTGGAGTGCAACAAACCGGTGAGCGATTACAGCGCCGAGAGAGACATATTGTTTTTCAACGATGCCCCGGCTAGCTGGATCGCCACACCGCCCGACACATTCTGCATGTTCTTTCCTGAGGATGCGCATGCGCCGCTGGTGTCAACAGGCATCATCCGCAAGGCGGTCTTCAAGATTGCAGTACAGTCAGAGGGTGAGAGAATGCGTCACGGCCTTTAGAGTACCGCGCGGAAAGGCGGTTGGCCGAGTAGCGGCTTGCCCGCTTAGAACGACATTCTTACGCCCAGATTAAATCCTTCGTCAAGTACGGCGTAAGCCTGGTTTTTGATGCTAAATCCTATCCTCCGGTAGCCGACATAAACAACTGCCTGGGGTATGACTTCAAACTCCAATCGAGCCCCACCTTCAAAATAACGGTCGGCATCGCCAAAGGTGACGACATTCGGGGAAAAATACATCTGTCCGACTATGCCTACGCGTGAAGCCGGGGAATAACGCACCAGTCCGCCTATTGCCAGGGCAGAAACGGCGCTGACCGTAGGGGTGTTGTCGGCAACCTTGGCGACAAGGCCCTTTAACCCGACCCCGACTGAAAACCCAGGTGCGTTGCCGCCCAATTCGTCTTTCACCACAAGACCAAAATCGGTCATCATATTATTTCCATTTGCATAAAGAATGCCGGCGTGGAATTCGGTTTTCCCCAGAGCATCACGACCCATTGAGGATTTGTACTGAAATTGGGCGCTGGTATCGCGCAGGGTAACATCGACGGCATCTGCCAGTGCAGTGGTGCTGATCGTTGCCATGGCACTGGCGGTTAATAGCGAAAGTGCAACGTTGCGGCGCAAAAACATATTTACTCCTTAAGATTGTCGATCAGGATCCAGACGAAAACAGCGTGCTGTTCCTGGAAATATTCAATTAACAAATGCAAGCATATCACAGACACTTCTCATCCTGAACAGACCGGCAAACTGTGATATGACTCGGTTGGTGCAGACATGCGGTAATGATGGGGCAGATTCCTCTCGGCATTCCATCCTCCCTGGCTACAGGCCAAGATCGAATGCCGTATCGCCCTCCGCTACTTTTGTCCCAATCTGGATATGCTTGAAATCAAACAGATTGCCATCCAGCAAATGCGAGGGCGCGACGTTTTGCATCGCGGTAAAGATGGTCTGGCTGCGCCCCGGATATTCGTGCTCCCATGCGGCAAGTATAGCCTTGATGTTCTGGCGTTGCAGGTTTTCCTGCGAGCCGCACAGGTTGCACGGGATGATAGGAAACTCCATGCCGCGCGCGTAACGGGCGATGTCTTTTTCGGCGCAATAGGCGAGCGGGCGGATCACGATATGGTCGCCCTTGTCGGTGACCAGCTTGGGCGGCATCGCTTTCAACTTGCCGCCGAAGAACATGTTCAGGAACAGCGTCTCGATCATGTCGTCGCGGTGATGGCCCAGCGCGATCTTGTTCGCACCCAACTCGCCCGCCACGCGGTAGATGATGCCGCGCCGCAGCCGTGAACACAGCGAGCAGGTGGTCTTGCCCTCGGGGATTATTTCCTTGACGATGGAATAGGTGTCCTGGGTCTCGATGTGATATTCCACGCCGAGTTGCTTCAGATAATTCGGCAACACCTCAGCGGGGAAGCCCGGTTGCTTCTGGTCGAGATTCATCGCGACGATACGAAAATCGATCGGCGCGCGCTTGCGCAAGGTGAGCAGGACATCCAGCAGTGTGTATGAGTCCTTGCCGCCGGACAGGCACACCATCACGCTGTCGCCTTCCTCTATCATGTTGAAATCGGCGATGGCCTGTCCGACCATGTGCTCCAGCCGCCCTTTGAGGCGATTGAAGTTGGTCGAGTGTTTTTCAAAGTGTATCGGTTGAGTGATGTCGTTCATTTAATTCTCAAAGGTTGACGCTGCGCCCGCCATCCACCGCAATAATCTGTCCGGTGATGTAAGGGGCGTCGGCGATTAAAAACTGTACCGTGCGCGCGATGTCTTCCGGCTCTCCTTCGCGCTTGAGCAAAGTATGCGCGACGATCTTGCGGCGCTGCTCCTGATCCAGCCATGCTTCGCTTTCCGGCCAGATGATGACCCCGGGCGCGATGGCGTTGACGCGGACTTGCGGTGCCAGTTCCTGCGCCAGCCCTTTGGTCAGCGCCACCAGTCCAGCCTTGGCGACGCTGTATAGCAGATGCCCATGCATCGGGCGTTCGGCGTGGATGTCTGCGATGTTCACGATACAGCCGTGATGACGGTGCAGTTCTGCCGCCGCCGCTTGTGCCAGAAACAACGGGGCTTTCAGGTTGGTGCCAAGCAAATCTTGCCATTGGTGCTCGTCTATTTCTGCCAACGGTGTGGCATAGAAGCTGGAGGCATTGTTGACCAGCGCGTCGAGTTGCCCGAATTTTTTGATGACCTTGTGTACCAGTTGCGGCAGCGCATTCAAGTCGAGCAGGTCAGCCTGAAACACGGCGACACTTTTTGGACGCAGCTGATCCAATGCGTTTTGCAAATCCAGCGCTTCCTGTTCAGCGCTGCGGTAATGCACGGCGAGCAATGCCCCAGCCGCATGCAGACGGCGACAAATCGCCGCGCCGACGCGCTTTGCTCCTCCAGTAACCAACACTACTTTGCCTTGCATCGTACTCTCCACTACACTTCACGAACCTGTAAACTATCCTGAAAACCTTAATTCATGCCACAGAGAACACAGAGTTCACAGAGAAAAACTATCTGGATTGGCATCATCTCTGTGTCCTCTGTGCTCTCTGTGGCTAACTGATTTAGCAGAATTATACCCGACCATGCTGACACATCTCGCTACTCTACCCACACCCAGCCCGGAAGCCGCACAGCACAGCGCAAAATTGACCGAGTTCATTCGCCGCGACATCGCCGCGCAAGGCGGCTGGATATCGTTCGCGCGCTATATGGAGCTCGCCTTGTATGCACCCGGCCTGGGCTATTACACGGCAGGTGCACACAAGTTTGGCGAGGCGGGAGATTTCATCACTGCGCCGGAACTCTCGCCGTTGTTCGGACGCACCGTAGCGCGGCAAGTGGCGGAAATCATGGCATCCAGCGCACCGCACATTCTGGAGCTGGGCGCGGGCAGCGGCAAGCTGGCGGCGGACATGCTTGCCGAACTGGAACGGCTCGGCAGCTTGCCGGACAGCTACGCGATCCTTGAGGTGAGCGCCGATCTGCGCGCGCGCCAGCAAACATTGTTGCGCGAACGTCTGCCTCATCTGCAAGACCGAGTGCAATGGCTGGATGCGCTGCCGGAAAGATTCTCCGGTGCAATTGTCGCCAACGAAGTGCTCGATGCCTTGCCGGTACATCTGGTGCATTGGCACGACAGCGCAATTACAGAGCGGGGCGTGGCATTGAGCGAGCACGGTTTCATCTGGCAGGAGCGCGCCATAAGTGACGCAGCCTTGTTGCATGCAGCACAACAAATCAACGTGCCGGATGACTATGTCAGCGAAATCTGTCTCGCCGCGCGCGGCCTGATCAACAGCCTCGCGCAAAGAATGGAGCAGGGCGCGCTGCTGTTCATCGACTACGGATTCGGCGCGCGCGAGTATTACCATCCGCAGCGCAGCAACGGCACGCTGATGTGCCACTATCGCCATCAGGCGCACGACGATCCGTTCTTTCTGCCCGGCTTGCAGGACATCACCGCGCATGTGAATTTCACCGACATCGCCGAATGCGGCATTGATGCAGGCTTGGAACTGATAGGTTACACCTCGCAGGCGTTTTTCCTGATCAACTGCGGCATCACCGAATTGTTGAAAGACACCTCACCGGAAAACCTGCGCGATTATTTACCGCTCTCGGCGCAATTGCAAAAACTCACCAGCCCGGCTGAGATGGGAGAATTGTTCAAGGTGATCGCGCTGGGGAAAAATGTGGCGAGTCCGTTGTACGGATTCGCACGTGGTGATCTGATGCGCTTGCTGTGAATTAAGCGCTAACATAAGCGCCAATGGCGGCTTTCCGGTACGCTATTTATTGTAAGGATCGATAGGCAACTCGGTGCCAAGCAGATATACCTTCTTGTCGAGTATTTATGCAAATAAGTCATTCAGAATATATATACATCCTACTACGTATGGCTTTGAATTTTGGTTGAACACATTGTTTCATTAGCTTCATGCAATATCTCGTCAAAACTCCTCGCGCTGCCGATTACGGTTACATGACCTATTGATAAAGATATGAACCAACCTTTGGCTTGAAATTTCTTATCTGATGCCGACTTGATTCTCATTCCCAATACTCTACAGATATACTCATTTGTTTCTGGGAGCAATAACACGAATTTATTCTCGCCAATCCGTGCAACAGTATCAACAATCCTGGAATTAACCCTTAATATGCTGGACACGGCCTTAAGAACTTCATCGCCGACATGGCTGCCATGGCTACAAATCAGCATCTTGAATTGGTCAATGTCAATAAAAAGCAAGGAATAGGGGCCGTTGGACCAATCACTGCGCAATCGTTCGGCTGCGAATCTCTCAGTAAATTCCAGCCGATTAGCCAAACCAGTTAACGCGTCTTTGCGAAGATAATCCCTTTCATTCCAAAGTTTTGTCAACACCCTGCCAAGAACTGTAAAAGTGACGCCACGAGTAAAAATGTTCATTGCAAATGCGTCTAGAGGATAATTCGGCCAAACGACGGCTGCTTCAGCAACACTCCAAACAACAGCAGATGTAATTCCAACCAATGCAGCTATCTGACTGTCAGAATGGCGTTGGGAACGAATTGCGCCTATACGCGCAGCTTGAATAATCGGCAAGCAATATAATGCGTCCAGAGAATAATACGCCCCAGACAGCTTATAATTCCAAAATGTGATGAGAAGTATTTCAGTTACAACTAGCACAAAACGCCAAAGCATACTTCATCACCTTTCTAAGCAGATGAACTAACACCTGTTCAAGTAACACACGGGGCCACGATTCCGTGGGGGAGCAATGCATCAGCAAAAGTTCATATTATGCCAGTGGAGAGAATAATTCGCTTGAGTCCAGACCGAAGAGTCAGATTATTTCTTGTTTAATTATCCGCCCAATGTCGGGAGCGCCAATTTACGAAGTGCGGCTTACGAGTGGCATAGATAATTAGCCTGATCGAAATTCGCCAATGTCTTTCGGGCGGTTCAATTTCAAATTGCATGAGGGTGAGGCAGCTAAAGCAGATATGGCAATCCGACAGTTTGAGTCCGATCAAGTTTGAGTCAATACAGTTCAGGCTTGTTCTCGGAACTACCTTATCCAACAAGCCATATCGGTTTTTTGGACCTATTGATGGATGTCGCAGTCGATTTTGGCTGCAACACTATCCACCCAAGTATAATGTGGTTGGATTAAATATCTAGTGCACTGGCGTGCCGTGCTCATTTCGATTAACGTGTGTCAGATGTATGCGCACTTCCTGGATAGATACGCAGATTAGGTGATCAAGTAGTCCGGTATATTGGTAGGTTCACATATAAATCGTATTCGCAATAATCACCGTGTAAATGCCAGCGTGAACGGGCTTCGTAGGCAGGTAACGATGAATACAAATATCGCTGATTTAGTGAAGGGGGTTGGCAGCCTCGTAACGTTGCCGGATGTGTTCATTCGCATCAATCAACTGGTCGAAGATCCTGATAGCACCATCGCCAATATTGCCGATGCGATCAGTCAGGACCCCTCGTTCACGGTGCGCCTGTTGCGCGTGGCTAACAGTTCATTCTATGGCCTTTCTTCCACCGTTGATGCCGTCCCCAAAGCTGTGTCTATCATCGGCACCAGTCAGATACGCAGTCTGGCGCTGGCCACTTCGGTAGCAAGTTCGTTTGATGGCCTGTCCAATACGCTCGTGTCGATGGAGCACTTCTGGAAACACAGCTTGTACTGTGCTCTTGCAGCACGCATCCTGGCAAAACAGGCTCGCAACTGCGACCCTGATGCGGTGTTTACCGCTGCGCTGCTCCACGACATCGGCGAGCTGGTGATCTTCAACCGTCTGCCGCAGCAAGCCCAGGATGCCTTGCTGCTGGTATTGGATAGCGCCGATGAGATCCCCGTATACCAGGCGGAACAACAGACAATGGGGTTCGACCATGCGCAGGTGGGAGGTGAGCTGGCGCGCCAATGGAAACTACCGCCGCTGCTGGAAGAGTGTATCGAATACCATCACAATATCCACTCTGCACTCCGTTTCCCGCGTGAAGCAGCCCTGGTACATATCGCCAATATCCTGGCGTTGATGGCAGAAATTCAGACACTCGACCCGGGCGATGTCTCGCCTATCGATCCGCAAGCATGGGAAATCGTCGGTCTGGATGCTGATGAAGTAATGCTGTCGACAGTGAGCGAAGCGCAGGAAGCAATCGCCGAAGCCGAAAAACTTTTTCTCGGCAGATAGTGATCATGGCCAGTCTGCCCAGCGCTTGTTTACCCCTGGCATTGCCGGGATTCGAACATATCAAGCGTGCCTGGAACGACGCTTATGGGGCTTATTCAGCGCGACTGAATCCTGGCGAATATTACGTCACCAAAAATGCTGAGGGGATCTACACCACGTTAGGTTCATGCATTTCGGCATGCATACGGGATCGGGTTAGCGGTGTTGGTGGGATGAACCACTTTATGCTGCCCGAATCGCCTGATGATGAGAAGTGGAAGGCTGCGGGCATGGGTTCATCGGATCGCTATGGCAACTTCGCCATGGAACATCTGATCAACGAGATTTTGAAGAACGGCGGCAGCCGGAAAAATCTGGAGGTCAAATTATTCGGCGGTGGACGCATCCTAATGAACTTGCTTGATGTAGGCATGCGCAACATTGTTTTTGCACGCGATTACGTTGCGACAGAAGGTCTGCGTATCGTATCTGAAGATGTAGGCGAAGTCTTCCCGCGTATGGTGGTGTATTTCCCCTTAACTGGAGTAGTACGAGTCAAACGGTTGCGCTCATTGCATAACAACATCATCGTGGAGCAGGAAACAAATTACCTGCGCACGATTGATGCCAAACCAGTGATCGGCGATGTTGAATTGTTCTGATTCTGGTTGCGCACTTTTTACGTTTAGCGGGTACGCCGCTATTGCCGGGTTTCTCCTCTCGGCACCGGCCGGACGTTGTTCTTTGCAACAGCCTGCCTGAAAGCAGCCGCTCGCGACGTGCGGCTACCCATGGCAATGGACCTTGAGCCTTGCCAGTCAGTACTAAGGGGAGCGGTGCGCAAAGGTCACGATAAGATGTACTAACCAGGTGTTGTAAAACCATTGTGCTGGTCTTGAACCAATCCTTCAATCGCGCTGATGCGCGCCTGTTGCACAGCGGCAGCAATAGCGCTGCTGTCGGAACATTGCAGCGCTATTTCACCCGCATCCACTGCACGTGCGACGGCCAACAGCTGCAACAAATAATCCGCCTGCGGATAAGCATCCTGTTCGTGGCCGGTGCGGCCGCGCGCATCACAGGCGCAGGCCTGCAGCAAATGGGCGAAGCGTTCTGGTCTGCGCCATGCATCCGCTGACTGAAACAGTTTGATGATGGTTTCGGCGCGCAACTCTTGGGCGCGATGGATGTCGCCGTGATAGCGCGCGGCCAGCAAGGCCAGATCACGGCATTCGCTGGATGCGCGTAGGCGCTGCGCGAGCTGCTTTACCAACTCCACACTGCGCAACTCGTGCCCGATGTGACGCGGCAAAATATCTTTGGGTGTGTTGCCCTTGCCAAGGTCATGGGTCAGCGCGGCGAAACGTACTTCCAGCGTGTAGTCGTGAAGCGCTGCATCGTCCACCACCAGCAGGGTGTGGATGCCGCAATCGATCTCGGGATGATATTTTTCCGGCTGCGGTACGCCGAACAGCGCTTCCACTTCGGGGATGATTTTCGCCAGCGCGCCGCAACTGCGCAGCGTCTCGAAAAAGCGCGACGGTTTTTTTTCCATCAAACCGCGCGCCAGTTCCTGCCACACGCGTTCGGCGACCAATGCATCCACTTCGCCGCTGTTCACCATGTTGCGCATCAGTGCCAATGTCTCGGGTGCGATGGTGAAACCGAAGCGCGCCGCAAACCGCGCCGCGCGCAGGATGCGCACCGGGTCTTCGCCGAATGCCGCGCTGACGTGGCGCAGGATGCCCGCGCGCAGATCGGCGACGCCGTTATGCGGATCGATCAGCTTGCCATCGGCATCTTCTGCGATGGCGTTGATGGTGAAATCGCGGCGCAGCAGATCCTGCTCAAGCGTGACATCCGGCGCGGCATGGATAACGAAACCCTGATAGCCCGGCGCGGTCTTGCGCTCGGTGCGCGCCAGCGCGTATTCCTCATGGGTTTGCGGATGCAGGAACACCGGGAAATCTTTGCCGACCGGCTGAAAGCCTTGCGCCACCAAGTCTTCCGGCGTGCCGCCCACCACTACCCAGTCGTGATCCTGAACGGCTAGTCCCAGCAAGCGGTCGCGCACTGCGCCGCCCACACAATAGATTTTGGCCTCGCTTTTCATTAAGGATTGCCGGCTAATTATCCGCAGGTTTGGCCGCGATGATGCCCAGGCGCTGCTTGAGCGAGCGCGGCGGGTTGCCGAATTGATCGGCGTAATACACGGTGTTGCTCATCACTTTTTTCACATAGTCGCGCGTTTCTTCGAACGGGATAGTCTCGATATAAATTGCGCCTTCCAGCGGCTGGTCGCTGCGCCATTGTTTCGCCCGGGACGGCCCGGCATTGTATGACGCCGAAGCCAGTACCGGGCTGTTTTCAGAATGGGATAGTACCGATTTCATGTAATAGGTGCCGATGCGCAAATTGGTATCGAGCCGGGAGATCAGCGCGTTGCGATAGCTTTTTAATTTCATTTGTTTCGCTACCCAGCGCGCCGTGCTGGGCATGACCTGCATGAGTCCTGAGGCGCCAGTTCCGGATTTTGCGCCAGTGGCAAAACGACTCTCCTGACGCATCAGGCCATATACCCACGCCTCATCCAGGCCGTGCTCGCGAATGTGCTCCTGCAATTCGGAACGATACGGTGCGAGATAGCGCAGGCTGAAATCGTGCATGTTGACGGTCTTTTCCGCCGCGCCGATTGCGCGGTCATACATTTCGTTCCGTTTTGCGATTTCTGCTGCTGTGAGCAATTCGCGATCATTAAGGTTGCGCAGCACCCAACGCCATTCCTCCAATGCCTCGCTGTGCAAATTCATGCGATATAACGCCAATGTGCGCTGTATGCCCGGGAGCGCCAGCATCTCAGCGATGGCTTGGCTATCCGGCTTGTAAGCCGATACTGCCTGGCTCAGCATCTGCGTATTCGCCAATTCTTCGCCCGCCAATTGTCCATAAAAGTGATATTCCCTGCTTAAGGGTGCGAACAGGCTCCTTGCTTCGACAGATTTACCCAGTGCCAGCAAGGCGCGCGCTTTCCAGTATCTCCATGCAGGCTCCCGCTGCTGTTGCTCGCTCATTGCGTTGACGCTAGACAATACTTCGGGCCAATCTTGCGCGCGCAGTGCCGCACGTACCCGCCATGCAGATTGATGTTCGTTAAGCGGAGTGTTGCCCGCCGCCTTGAACCATTGCAGCGCGCGCCCATCCAGATTGCGTGCCGCCTCATAGGCCAGCCAGCCGTAAAAATATTGCTGCTCGGATTCAGGGAAATTGGGCGCGATCTTCATCCAGCGCGTGGCTGCCAATTCGAGAGATTGTTTCGCCAGGCGCTGCAAGGCGAACAGCACGAGGGCGCGCTGCCCTTCGCTCGAAAACTTTAGGCTCCTTTCCGCTGTTGACAATGTGCTGACCGTGCCAGCGGTGGTGCAGGGATCACATCCGGCAGGTGTGTGTGTTCGGCTATCAGTTGCGGTCGCGACGGGATAGTCAGTCTTGCCTAGTCCGAGCCGCTCCCACAGGCGGCTCCATCCTGGCAATCTTTCGGAACTATCCGGCAGCAGCCCTTTGGAAGCAATGCGCAGCTGAAGATTCTCGCCGAGGAACGGTATGGGTGGCGCGGCCTGATCGTTACCATGCGGACGGATCTTGACAAGCATTGCTTCCACCGCTGCTGTGTCGATACTGCCCAACTGCAGGCCGGAAAGGGATAGCCGGTTTTGGGCAGCGTTCAAGCTACTTTGCTGCATAGTAATAAGGGCGGAGATGCTAAAAAGTTTGCACGGGTTTGCGCAAACGTACGATACAGGGGGTTTTCCTTTGCGCATGCTCAAGACAGTCAATCCGGAGTCCGGCTGAGCCGCTGCGAAATCCAGGCAGCCGGACGCAAAATTGTCGCGCCAGCTTTTTGCTTCGGCAGGCTGCCAATACGCCAAAGAAAATTCCTGCGAAATATAAAAGTCAGATTTATGTTGGCGATGTCCCGCCGGGTCACGCAGATAAAGGGAGGGATCCGCCAACAGCGGATAGGGTGCCAATTGCCAGAAGGGGCGCGTTGTTGCCGCGCCAGCCGAGGGCCGCGCTTTGACCGCTACGACCTTTTTTGTCTTTGCAATCGCCGGTGCGGCCTTCGCCACGGACTTGGGTTCGTCCAATTTCAGCTGATCCAGATAACGGCGCGCATTAGCCGCAACGCTGTCCAAAGCCTTGGGTGACACTGCCTGGTCGCCGCTCAGTCGCGCAGAAAGTTGTTTGGCAAGAGAGACGTTACCTGATTCCAAGGCAAGACGCAGCCGCTGACTGATATCCTGCCTGGTGATGATGCCGGCAGATATTGCCGCTTCAAACAGCACGCCGCAACTTTCCGGCTGCCCTTTGCCGCTGAACCACAATGCGCGCGCTTCGCGCAGTGCAACTAGGCCGCGCTTGCGCAAGTGCGACTGCAGGATATAGCAGGCCAATTCGGTGTCTTCATTGAGCACGCGAGAATATTCCGAATCGAACAAATCCCATTGCTGTTTACTGCCGAGCAGCCTGAGCCACTCGCCGCGCAACAGATCGATTACCGGCGTATCTTCGGGGCGGGAGAGGAATTTCCTGATTTCACCGACATCGGCTTTATCCAGGCCAAGGCGCAACTGGTAATAACTGACGTATACCTCGAGAGGCGTATTATTCAAGCGCTGTGCGAGCAGTTTTAACTTGGCCGTATCGCCGGCGCGAAATGCATCATGCGCAGCAAGAAAATCCGTATCCTGAGTCGCCAGTACGGGAGTGGCGATCAGCACCAAAAAGTAAAGTATGAACCTCATTGCGAACCATCAATAAAACAACTGTGCGGAGCATAGCACATCGCTAAGCGCGCTTGCTCGGAGAGAGTTGAGCCGTAGCTGTCCGGGGGTTCAATCGGGATGCGGATAATCTTGAAACCGCAATCAATCTCGTCACGGGCTTTTCCCGATCAAGAAGATATCGGGTTCGTCCGTCTTAGCAGACCATCTTGCGGCAATAACAGTAAACAAACTGTTGCACTGTGCCGGATGGGGTGTGATGCGCCTCTTTGCGGTGGTTCAACAGCGAGAAGGATTCGCCAAATTCGGCATGCAACTGATCAGCGCTGTAACGCATCACCGGCAAGCCGCTGCATTGGGCCGGGCCATCTTCGGCAAAAGTGGCGACGATGACATGCCCGCCGGGTTTGACCGAATTGAACACCGCGCGGACATAAGCGGCGCGATCTTCAGGGTTGGTGAGGAAATGGAATACGGCGCGATCATGCCAAACGTCAAACTGCTTGGCAGGCAGATCGGCCTTGGTGATGTCGGCCTCGAGCCACTTTACTTTTGATGCACGTGATCCCAAACGCTTTTGCGCCGCAGCCAGCGCGGCGGCAGAAAGATCGAGCACGGTCAAGTTGCTGTAGCCGTGATCCAGCAAATCATCGACCAGAACCGATGCGCCGCCGCCCACATCGATGATGGCAGCATCAGGTACAACGCCGGTTGCCTTGATGATATCGAAGGAAAGGTCGGCATGCGGCTGGAACCAGCTCACCGCATCGGTTGGCTTGGTGGAGTAAACTTTTTCCCAGTAGTCTTTTGATTGCATGATGATTCCTTGGCTGATTGTGATTTTGCGGTCTAACTCAAGTTGTGCGATTAGACCCAGTCCTTTGGAACCAGAAACTCCTCATAAAGTTTCGCTTCCGGCGTACCTTTTTCGGGGTGCCAGTCGTAACGCCACTTCACCAGCGGCGGCATGGACAGCAGGATGGACTCGGTGCGGCCATTGGTTTGCAGGCCGAAGATCGTGCCGCGGTCGATCACCAGGTTGAACTCGACATAACGTCCGCGCCGGTACAGCTGGAAGTCGCGTTCGCGTTCACCGTAGGGCGTGTCTTTACGTTTCTCCAGGATCGGTATGTAGGCGGACAGAAAATGGTCGCCGACGCTCTGCTGGATGCCGAACGCGGTGTCGAAATCGGGCTCGCTCAGGTCGTCGAAGAAGATGCCGCCGACACCGCGCGCTTCGTTGCGATGCTTGATGTAGAAATACTCGTCACACCATTTTTTGTATTTTGCATGCAGGTCGGAACCGAATGGTGCCAGCGAGTTCTTGCAAACTTGGTGGAAATGCACCGCATCTTCCTTAAAGCCGTAATACGGCGTCAGGTCCATACCGCCGCCGAACCAGAACACCGGCGCCTCGCCATCTTTCATCGCGACGAATAGGCGCACGTTGCAGTGGGTGGTGGGAGCATAAGGATTGCGCGGATGCATCACCAGCGATACGCCCATCGCCTCCCAGCGGCGGCCTGCTAGTTCGGGGCGATGCGCGGTTGCGGACAGCGGCATCTTGTCGCCCGTCACGTGCGAGAAAGCCACGCCGCCGCGTTCCAGCACGTTGCCTTCCTCAAGGATGCAGCTTATCCCGCCGCCCTCGGGCCTGTCCCAATTGTCGCGCAGGAATTTCTTGCCATCGACTTGCTCAAGGCGTTCGACGATGAGTTCTTGCAGTTCGAGCAGATACTCTCTAACCGCTGCGGAATTGATACCACTCATGCTTTAATTCTCCAGTGTCGCTTAACTGCGGATGATTTTACCATCAGTCCACATGCGTATGGTCGAAGGTACTTTGCGTTTACCCACGCGCCCCGGCAATACCCACACCTTGTGCCCGAACAAGCGCAGGCATTGCGCGTATGTTTTGGCAGGCCGCTGTCCGCTGCGGTTGGCGCTGGTGGAGACCAGCGCGCTGTTCACGCCACGGCAGAGTTGCGCGGCCTGTTGGTGCGCAGTCAATCGCACTGCCAGCGTATCATGGCTGCCGCGCAACCAGCGCGGCGCGGAATGCAGGGCCGGTATCAGATAAGTGATCGCCTGCGCCCCCGCCGTTTTGAGTTGTTGTTGTTGGGCTGGCGTGATCGGTTGCAGATAGCGCGCCACTTGCCGGTAATTCGCCGCGATCAGTATCAGCCCTTTGTGCTGCGGACGTTGCTTGAGCCTGAGCAAACGCAACACCGCGCTGCGATTGCGCGGATCGCAACCTAGTCCGTAGCAGGATTCAGTGGGGTAGGCGATAAGACCGCCGCGTCTGAGGTGTGCGGCGATACGACTGACAGGAATAGAGAATCTGACCAAGTGGCACCTAAAAATTCAAAATTCTGATGAGGCCGTTGGCGGAACCACTAGCCAGGCGAGGTGCACTTCCTGAAATAAAATAACATCAGTCACTACTTTAGATTTTATGCAAAAACTAAAATAGCACAAGGCGCAAATTCAACCCAGAGAATGCGTTGTGCGGAGGCTCACTTGCGCCCGATGGCACGATACCCGATGTCCCGCCGCATCTGACAGCCATCGAAGTGGATAGTGTCGGCGATCTCGTAGGCGTTTTTTTGCGCCATCTTCACCATCGTGCCCAGCGCGGTGACGCACAGCACGCGTCCGCCGTTGGTGACCACCTTGCCATCTTGCAACGTGGTGCCGGCGTGGAACACATGCGCATCTTCAAGATTTTTCGGCAGTCCGGTGATGATATCGCCCATGCGTGGCGTGCCGGGGTAATTTGCTGCGGCCATCACTACGCCGAGTGCAGTGCGGCGGTCCCATTCCACTTCTATCTTGTCCAGCGTGCCGTTGATGGCGTGCTCGATGATCGTCGTGAAATCGCTCTTCAGGCGCAGCATGATGGGCTGGGTTTCCGGGTCGCCCATGCGGCAGTTGAATTCCAGCACCTTGGCGTTGCCCTGCGCATCTATCATCAGCCCGGCATAGAGGAAGCCGGTATAGGTGATGCCTTCCTGTTCCATGCCGCGCACCACCGGCTGGATCACTTCGCGCAGAACGCGCGCATGCAATTGCGGTGTGATCACCGGCGCAGGCGAATACGCGCCCATGCCGCCAGTGTTGGGGCCTTTATCGCCATCCAGCAAGCGTTTGTGGTCCTGGCTGGTCGCCATCGCCAGCACATGCTTGCCATCCACCATCACGATGAAGCTGGCTTCCTCGCCTTCGAGAAATTCCTCAATTACGACGCGTGCACCGGTTCTCCGGTCATGCTCGGGCGGGGTGTTGCCTACACGGTCTCCGGTCAGCATCATGTCTATTGCAGCGAAGGCTTCATCCTTGGTTGCCGCCACCACCACCCCCTTGCCTGCGGCCAAGCCATCGGCTTTGACTACAATGGGTGCGCCGTGCTTTTCGACATAGGCCTTGGCCGCTGCGATGTCGCTGAAAGTCTCAAAGAAAGCCGTAGGAATCTTGTGGCGCACCATGAAACGCTTGGCGAAATCCTTGGAGGATTCCAGTTGCGCTGCCGCCTTGGTCGGACCGAATATTTTCAGACCAGCAGCGCGGAAGTCATCCACGATCCCCGCCGCCAGCGGCGCTTCCGGACCGACCACAGTCAAGTAGATATCTTCGCGTTTGGCGAAATCGATCAGCTCCGGAATCGCGGTGATGGCGACATTCTCTACGCCTTCTTCAAGCGCTGTGCCCGCGTTGCCCGGCGCGACATACACTTTTTGCACCTTGGCGCCTTGCGCCAGGCGCCACGCCAGCGCGTGCTCGCGCCCGCCGGAACCGATAACCAAAATTTTCATGCTTACCTCAAATCTATCGTAGGGTGGATAAAGCACAACGCGCGTATCCACCGTCATGTTGGTGGATACGGCCTGCGGCCTTTATCCACCCTACGGAGCTTCCATAATTTAATGTCTGAAGTGTCTGTAACCGGTGAACACCATCGCAATGCCATGTTCATCCGCTGCCGCGATGACTTCCTCGTCGCGCATCGAGCCGCCGGGCTGGATCACGGCTTTCGCGCCCGCTTGCGCCAGCACGTCGATGCCGTCGCGGAACGGGAAGAATGCATCGGACGACACGACGGAATCTTTCAGGCTCAAACCCGCGTTCTGTGCCTTGATACTGGCGATGCGCGTTGAGTCCACGCGGCTCATCTGGCCCGCGCCCACGCCCAGCGTCTGGCCGTTCTTGCAAAATACAATCGCGTTGGACTTTACATATTTCGCCACGCGCCAGGCGAACAGCAAATCCTGCAACTGTTCCTTGCCCGGTTGCGCCTTGCTGACAACTTTTAATTGCGATGCCTGCACATTGAGCGTATCCGGTGTTTGCACCAACAGACCGCCGCTGACGCGCTTCACATCCCACTGGTTGTGCGCGTTGGACAGCGGCACCGTGAGCACGCGCACGTTCTGCTTGGCGGCGGTGACTTTCAGTGCGGCCTCGGTGGCGCTCGGCGCGATGATGACTTCGACGAACTGGTTGGCGACGATCTGCGCGGCGGTGGCTTCGTCGAGTTCGCGGTTGAAGGCGATGATGCCGCCGAACGCGGAGGTGGTGTCGGTGGCGTAGGCCAGTTTGTAGGCGTTCAGCGGCGTGTCCGCAATCGCCACGCCGCAGGGGTTGGCGTGCTTCACAATCACGCAGGCAGTTTGATCGAAGGTCTTCACGCATTCCCAAGCCGCGTCCGCGTCGCCGATGTTGTTGTAGCTGAGTTCCTTGCCCTGCACTTGCGTGTAGTCGGCGATGCCGCCAGGCACGGGAACGAGGTCGCGGTAGAACGCCGCGCTCTGGTGCGGGTTCTCGCCGTAGCGCATGTCCTGCACCTTGGCGAAATTGAAATTGATCTGCGCCGGGAAAGCGCTTTTGGTGCCGTCACTATTGATGGTGGTGAGAAAGTTGCTGATCGCGGAATCGTATGCGGCAGTATGCGAGAACGCTTTCTTGGCCAGATCGAAACGTGTCGCGTCCGAGACAGCGCTGCCATTGGTCTGCATCTCGGCAAGTATTTCGGGGTAGTCCGCCGG
>JANXXX010000180.1 GCA_025350405.1 Gallionella sp. | reverse complement strand
GCGGACAAGAAGAAGCGTCTGGGTGAAGAGGGTGCCAAGCCCAAGCGGATTAGGTATAAGCCGATTAGCCGTTAACCGCTTTTGTCCCCTCTCCCTTTGGGACCAGCCCAAAGGGGGCAGGACACACCACAGGTGCGGTCCCGAGCAAAACGAGGGATGTGTCATAGGCACACAGAGGGCTAGGGAGGGGGATCTCCTTGTGAAAATCACAGACCGCGTCAAAGTGGAAACGTCCTCATTTACCAGCCAGTTTGATATAAACTAGCATCAGAACGTTTGACATAAACAAGGAGGTCATTATGCAAGCTATCGAATTTAATTCACAATTTGAGCATGGGCAGATCACTGTGCCCAAGACGCTGCACTTGGCGGAAGGCCAGCCGGTCAGAGTCCTGATCCTGCTGGATGAAGCGGCAGCAGAAAAACGTGCCGTGCAAGGTGATGCAAAAAGCGTGTGGGAGCGAACAGCGGGGGCATGGCAGGGCAACAACCTTGTTCGAGAGCCACAGGGTGAATATGAGCGGCGACTGGAGCTCAAATAGTGTTGTACCTCCCGGATACCAATGTCTGGATAAATCATCTTAATCCGGCAACCTCCATCGTCAAAACCAGACTGTCGGCGCATCCGCCGTCACAAATTGCATTGTGCGATGTCGTACAAGCCGAGTTGTATTACGGTGCGTTTAAAAGCGCGCGGCGAGATGCAAATATGTCGATACTGGATACTCTTTTCTCAGATTTTGTGAGCTTTTCTTTTGATGGCAAAGCCGCGCGAATTTTTGGCGATATTCGTGCCGATCTCGCACGAAAAGGAACGCCCATCGGCCCATACGATTTACAGATAGCTGCGATTGCGATAGCTAATGACTGCATTCTGATCACGCATAACACCGGTGAATTTTCACGTATTGCAGGATTGAAGCTGGAAGACTGGGAAATTGCGTAATTGTTATCGTTTTAGGGAGGAATGTTGGAATGTTAGAACTGAGCCTCGTGTTTTCTCCGATTCGTTGTGCGACAAGATCCTGCAACAGCTATGAATAATCAAAATAATGTCAAACGTAAGGCCTGACCCTCGTTGTGTTTGCATCCTGGCTACGAACAAAATCTGGTAATGGTATACGAATTGCCAACTTAGACTCTCCCAATAAAATCAGAAGGAGACGTCATTTCGCACACGCGAGATTTAACACCAGCAAGCGTCTCAGAATTTCCTCATCCGGCATTTTCGGCGTGTAATCGTTCCAGCCGTAAGCCTTGGCGACAACTGCATCCAGCGTCTTGTGGGCATTGTCCAGCCATGCGGGGCGGGCGTTGTAGAGGTTGGTTAGGGTACGATTTTTCAGGTCTGCATCGTGACCGGATTTGGCAACGGGGCGCAAGGGGTAGCCTGCTTTTTCTTCTTCCTCTGTGCGCACCCAGTCCGTCCATTCCGTCGGGTTGAGCCAGTTGTCGCGCAGCTTGTTTAGCTCTTGCGCGGCGGTGGTTATCTCTGCGGCAGCGGGATTATTATAATTGGCTGGCGCGAGGTTAGGGGTCAGCCCTTCCGGGAAGGGGAAGGTCTCGAAGGTGGTGGTCGGTGTGTAACGCGGGTCGTTTCCAACACCAAGCCAAGTACATAAACCCAATGACCAAAGCTCGTGAAAGCGCGAATGTAGAATGCCGAAGGCGGTGTCGTCGGAACGGGTAATAACAAATGTCGCGGAATCTGGGAAAATCGGTTTCAGACACCAAACAAACAACCGATATTTCGATACACGCGGAGTAACTATATATCGGTTCAATGGAGCGATGGCTGCTCGCAACTCTTCGCCTGAGCGGCGATGAAGCCACCATTTCGAGCCTGTACGCTCTTCGCGATTTTTTTGGCGTTCTAACTTTACATGTTGCAGTACATATGCAAAAGGTGATTCATAAAGTGCCGCTTCCTGCTCTGGCATATTTACACCAAAGTCGATAATCCAAGTATCCGATGATCGTGCTGTAATATCTTTCCCGTTTACCCACGGACGCACTACATCAGTATTTGGTTTGCCATTAGGATTCGGTTGATTTAGCCATTGCCGTGCAAGGTCGCCAGGAATCTCAAACGAACCTCCTTTTTCACACCCACGAACTATTACATCGGCGTTTTGGTTTAATGCCTTTGCTTGTGTGAGATTCAGACCGTCGCCTGCGGTCAAGTCAGCGTGGATGGATTCAACAACCTTGCCGTCCAGTACAGCTCCCCCACCCTCCGCCCTCCCCCCTCCCCCGGTGGGAGAGGGAACCAATACACACCAGCGATACGCGCACGGCTGCGCCTTCGTTGATCCATTCCTCGTCGCTCCATGCATTGAAGATGTGCATCACCCTCTCCCCTTGCCCCTCTCCCGCAAGCGGGCGAGGGGAGTTGAGGATGCGCGCCAGCACTTGCTGATTCGCGCCGCCGCGTATCGAGTTGGTGGCAACCAGCCCGGCGCGCCGACACTTGCCCGCTTCGATCTGTGCGCGTGCCTTTTCAAACCAATATGTCACCAAGTCCGCGCCGGCCGGCACACGGTCGGCGTAGCACTTGCGCAGTGCTTCGGTGTATTCATCGCCCAACTCGCCACGCATCTTGGAACCGCCCAAAAACGGCGGGTTGCCGATGATGGCATCTACGGCGGGCCAGTGTGTTTCACAAACCTTAACCCCTCCCAGCCTCCCCTTGTGCGAGCATCTGCTGCGCAGATTGCCTGCTTGACCCACTTCAGGGGAGGAGCCAAAGCGCTGCTCACTTTCAATGCCGCTGCTCTGTTCTCCCCCTGTCAAGGGGGAGCTAGAGGGGGTTTGCAGTATCGCATCCCGATTCTCGATATGATCGAGCGGCTGCAGAATAGGATTCTTGCAAATGGGGTAGCCGTTCTTGAGCATCCACTGAATTTCGCCTATCCACACCGTGACGCGCGCCAGCTCTGCCGCATAGGGGTTGAGCTCAATGCCGAGCACGTTGGCGGGCGAGACTTCAATGCTGACCTGGCGGTGCAGGCCGAGTTGCTCGGCTTCTAAATTAGCCTTGTGTTCGAGGTCTTTCAGCACGCGCAGCGCGAGGTATAAAAAGTTTCCGCTGCCGCAAGCGGGGTCAAGCACTCTGAAATTTTTGAGTTTCTCAAGATAGACGATGAATGCGCCTTGCGCTTCCTGCAGTGCGGTTTTCGAACCTTTGCCACCTTTTTCATACAGGGCAATACGCTCGGCGATGATGGCTTTGGCGGCTTGCCATTCCGCTGCCAGCGGCTCGACGATCACCGGGTTGATGATGCGCATGATGGACTGCTGGTCGGTGTAATGCGCGCCGAGCTGGGCGCGCTTCTTCGGGTCGAG
>JANXXX010000171.1 GCA_025350405.1 Gallionella sp. | reverse complement strand
CAGAAGCCTGCTGCTGATACCGGCTGCGTTTGAATAATTCACCTGGATGCTGGTTTTGGTTGTATCTGCAACAGATAAATTGGCAACATATTTACCTGAAATAATACCGGAAACTTGCGACGACGTGGGAGTTCCAGTCGTAGAAACAACACTGAAGCTACCGTTGGATGTATATAACTCAGTCAGCGGAGTCTTCAATCCGTCCATCAGCGTGAATCCTTCCGCAGCTTGCGCACGAGCCGTGTAATCGCCGTAGGCCGGGATCGCCACCGCTGCCAGAATACCGATGATCGCAACCACGATCATCAGTTCGATCAGGGTAAAACCTTTTTGAATGTTCTTCATGTTAAAGCTCCTTGTGTTTGAATTAAACACATTAACGTCATGTGTCGGGTAGTATCACAGCAATAGCCATGCCAATACAACCACCCATTGTTTTATATAATATATTTGCTTTGCAATTCAATTTCGCGTCAGTTCCGGCTAACTCAGGATTGTCATCAACTGACAATTTCTGGCAGTTATTCTGGCATCTCCATGCTCGTGATGCTGTCTGCTACGAGCACAAATCAACCCCGGGAATTTTGCTTATATCCACATCGTCTATCTGCTCGGGCGCAAGAAATTGTTTGGCATAGTCGAGATAGACTTTTTCGCGGATGAAAACATCGAACAAGTCCGGGTCGATATGCCCGCCCATTTTGAACTTGCCGAGGATGGTCAAAGATTCGGTGAGAGTTTTGCCTTTTTTATACGGCCTGTCCTTGGCGGTGAGCGCCTCGAAAATATCGGCAATGCCCATGACCCTGGCTTGTACCGACATCTGTTCGCGCGTCAGCCCGCGCGGATAGCCCTTGCCATCCATGCGTTCGTGATGCCCGCCCGCATATTCTGCGACATTTTTCAGATGTCTCGGCCAAGGCAGCGATTCCAGCATTTTGATCGTGACATCAATGTGGTGGTTGATGATTTCGCGCTCTGCAGCCGTCAATGTACCGGTGCGTATGGTGAGATTTTCAACTTCATCTTCACTGAGAAAGTTACCCGTCTTTCCATCAACATCGCGCCACTGATAGGTGGCGATCTGGCGCACACGTTGCTGTGCCTCGGCGGACATGGCCTCGCTGCCGACATTGCAGTGGCGCAAAAATTCACGGTCCTCATCAAGCTGCGTCGCTCGCGCCGCGAAGCTTTGGCGGGCAGCCTCCACTCGCTGGATATCGGTACCCGCCGCCGCAATTTCGTGCAGCATGACGATTTCAGCATCTCGCTTGAGCACTTCGAAACGCGTGTCCAACATACCAATTCTATCGAACAGGGTTTGCAGCTTGGTCGCCTTATCCACCACATGCACCGGAGTGGTGATTTTGCCGCAGTCATGCAGCAAGCCGGCAATCTTTAATTCGTGCCGGTCCTTGTCGGTCATCACAAAATCTTTGAGCGGCCCCAACGTGGTGCGATTGACCGCTTCAGCCAGCATCATAGTGAGTGCCGGTACGCGCGCGCAGTGACCGCCGGTGTAAGGCGACTTATCGTCAATAGCAGTATTAATCAGTTGAATGAAGGCCTCGAACAATTCTTCCAATTGCTCGATGAGATGACGGTTCGTCAGTGCAATAGCTGCCTGCGAAGCCAGCGATTCCAGTAACTGTTGATCGCCCCAAGAAAACGGGATGATCGCGCCACTTTCCTGGTCTTGCGCGTTGATCAATTGCAACACCCCGATGACCTCATTCTCGTGGTTGCGCATCGGCACGGTCAGAAAGGACTGGGAACGATAACCAGTCTTAGCATCAAATTTTTTGGTACCGGAAAAATCAAATCCCTGCGCAACATAAGCGTCAGGAATATTCACTGTCTCACCACTAAGTGCCGAGTGGCTCACCACCATGGCGTGATTGGGTTTTCCAGCAGCATCGTAAAGCTGAATCGGATAAAACGTAATCGGTGTGCCACTGGTTCCACCCATTGCCATATTCAGCGTCTTGTTGCGCAAAATTTCAAAGCACAGCACCCGCTGTTCCTGTTCGTGCAAATAGAGCGTGCCGGCATCGGCATGGGTAATGCGCATTGCCGCGACCAGAATGGTTTCCAGCAGGCTGTTGAGATTGCGCTGCTGGGACAGTGCGATACCAATTTCATTGAGATCTTTGAGTCGATGCAGAAGGTCGTCCGGAGAATGCATGGGGCAATCGTTAGTCGATTTAGGATTGAATTTAACTAGCCCTAACGGCTAGCAGCTAATAACTATTACTTGATACAAACTGCGCGCACCTGGAACATATCGGTAATGCCTTGCAACACTTTCTCCATGCCGTCCTGTTTCAAAGTTCGCATCCCTTCATCCAGCGCGATCGAGAACAATTCGGCGACGCGCGCATGTTCTTGAATGGCCTTCTTGATAGGATCGGAGCCTATCAGCAATTCGTGCAAACCCACGCGCCCACGATAACCGGTACCGGAACACTTCTCACAACCCACCGGGGTATAAAGCGTAAATTGCCCCTTAGGGTCGGCGAATAATTTCACCCATTCGGCATACAAATTTTTCATCGCAGCGGAGGGGTCTTTCTTCCAGGTCTCGGTATTGGTCAATTCAGAGCTAAATTCAGTGAGCATGGATTTTATTTCATCAGCGGTCGCAATATGAGGCTTCTTGCAATCGCTGCACAGGCGCTTGCCCAATCGTTGCGCCAATATTCCCAGCAACGCATCAGCAAAATTGAACGGATCCATACCCATATCCAGCAAACGATTGATGGATTCCGGCGCACTGTTGGTATGCAACGTGGCAAACACCAAGTGGCCTGTCAGCGAAGCTTCGATACCGATGGACACGGTTTCCTTGTCACGCATTTCACCGACCATGATCACGTCCGGATCGGCACGCAAAAAAGCGCGCATGATGGTGGCAAAATCCAGCCCGGCCTTTTTGTTGATCTGCACTTGGCGCAAGCCCTTCTGGGTAATTTCAACCGGATCTTCGGCAGTCCATATCTTGGTGTCAGGTGTATTGATAAATTTCAGAATGGAATGCAGTGTAGTGGTCTTACCGGAACCAGTCGGGCCGCACACGAAAAACAAGCCATATGGCTTGGTCACCGTCTTCCTGATCAGTTCGTCGTTACGCGTGGAGAAACCCATTTTCTCCAGCGGCAACGGTTCACCGGAGGCCAGAATACGCATCACTACATCTTCCACGCCGCCCTGAGAGGGGATGGTCGCCACGCGCAACTCGATATCCAGCGGACCGTATTTCTTGAATTTTATCTTTCCGTCCTGCGGCTTGCGCTTCTCGGAAATATCCAGGTCGCACATGATTTTGAGGCGCGTCACCAGCGCATTGCGATAGGTGGACGGTACTTCGATATAGTTCATCAATGAACCGTCTTTGCGCACCCGAATCTGCGTCTTGGCTTTGCCCGGTCCTGGTTCAATATGAATATCCGACGCGCCCATCCGGTAAGCATCCACGATGACCTTATTGACCAATTTGACCAGTTCATTATCAGCGGCGGCACTGACATCCTCTTGACTAACACCGGAAAATTCTTCCTCTTCTCCTCCCAGGCTGGACAACAAATCATCCATGGATGACTCATCGACTGCTACAACACCACTGCCATCTGAAACAGCACCGCCGCCGTAGAAAAGATCCAGGGTTTGCTTGAATTCGCGTTGTGAGCAAACCTTGTAGATCAGCCGACTCTTGGAAAAAATATTATTGACCACCCGCGAAGCCTGGATTCGCTCAGGATCGGTGGTCAATATCATCAAACCCTCCTGGGTCTCTTCAATTGGAATCCAGTGGCTGCTTTCGACATATTCACGCCTCAGGTTTTTCAACATCTCGGTAGGCTTGAGGCGATCCCCACGGTATGCTTCATAAGGAACCCCAAAAAAACTGGAAAGCGCTTTGCCCAGAGCCGGAATACTGACTTGAAATTCGTCGATAAGCACTTCTTCAACATCTATACCCTTGCGGCGTGCAGTGCGCGTCGCCAATTCGAATTCCGCAGCGGAAAGTACCGCGTCAGCGACCAGATAGTCATACTTGGTTTTGGCCGTGCTGGTTTGCTGACGCTGATGCTGGCGCAATGTCACCGCCATGGTCTGCGCCAGCTCCTGCACGCCGTCTTCGATCATTGCCGCAAAAGGAACACCGGCCTTGTTATTGATAACTTGAATAACGCCAAGCAGATCACCGCTAACTGCATCCAGAACTGGCGCAACCAGCATTTGTTTGGTGCGGTAGCCAGTGCGCTTGTCTACTTCCTGCAAAAAACGCAGATGCGTGCTGTACTGCGCCAACTCCTTTTCATCGTAAACATCCTTGATGTTAAGTAATTTCTTATGCATAGCCGCATAACCGGCAAGGCTTTGCTCAGCGATGGGTAACTTGAGATCCTTGAAAGAGTTGAGTCCGGTCTTGACCTTGGAAACCAGTGAAATGCTGTCTTCACCCACGACATAGATGGTCAGCCGATCCGCATTGAACAGCGCGCAGATATCCTTGCTGACCTCCAGCATGATTTCATCTACGTTGCCGGTGGCGTGTATCTTGTTGTTGACTTGATTGAGATTTTTGGTGAATTCGAGCCTGAGGCTCATATCACCGGCATTTTTTGCTGCGCTATTGGTCACCATTCCTGTATTCATTCCACTCCCTCGCCAGTCTCATTGTTGGGCTGCTGCTGTACCAACCCCGGCATCAACCTTGGTCTATATCCAACCAAAATTTGATGTCGGAGATATAACTCATCGCCCGCCCTTAAAGCTCGAATTCCTGATTGTTCAACAACATCCGGGGATGCAGCCCGCGCACACAATCGTCTATTTCCTGCATGGTCAACTCCAGCTCACCCGGTTTAAGATGGGTAATGAATACTTCCGCCTCGCGCTTAAGTTTTGCCAACTCTATAGCAAGCATGTTGGGACAAAGATGCTTGGAAAGTACCGCCAAATCCTTTTCACTGTTGGAAAATGCTGTCTCGATGATGAGGTAACGCAAATTCTCAATCCTGTTGACCACCCTCCACAATGCGTCATTAGTGGTGGTATCCCCGCTGAATACCAGGCTCGCCTTACCACTGTCCAAATGGTAGCCAACCGCAGGAACAACATGGTTGGCGGGAATGGAAGTTATCTTGCGCCCATTCAGGATAACAGTCTCGCCTAGTGCTATCGACTGGTAACGCATGTATGGTCGCTGGGCATTGGGAATCTCGCTGAAATCAGGCCATATTTTCCAATTGAAAATATGTTGCTTGAGAATATCCAGCGTCTCCTCGCTAGCGTAAACAGTCAATGGGCGGTCGCGCATGAACCCGACGCTGTCTACCATGAACGGAATACTGGCGATATGATCGAGATGGGAGTGGGTAACGAAAACATGATCAATCATAGCAAGTTCCATCAGACTGAGTTCGCCCACGCCGGTACCGGCATCAATCAGCACATCATGATCGAGCAGGAACGAAGTGGTGCGCAGATTGCCACCGATTCCACCGCTGCATCCCAATACCCTGAGTTTCATTTTGTCCCGTGTTTCCTGAAAATTTTATCTGGTTACTTGGCCTGAAACACGAACACACCGTCCCACTCCGCAGTCGGTGGATTTTTACGGAAGTAAACAACCCGCTCCGTGTAGATTCTATACAGGGCAGTATCCGGCGACATGCGCTGCAAATTCATCAACTGCAATTCCGCCTGTTCCCAATCCTGCCTGCGATACAGGCGGCGCATCTCATGGAACAATTTGACTTCGTCCTGAAGTGCTTTACTCGCCTCGCTAACCAATGCTAGCGGTTCGTAAATCGCCACGGGCCTATCTTTACCTTTTACCCGCACGTGGTCAAGTTCGCGATATACAAAGTCCGTCACGAGTTTCCGTGTGTTTTCTCCGACAATGAGGCCAACGCCATATTGCTTGGTGAGACCCTCCAGGCGTGAGGCCAGATTCACCTCATCGCCCATCACTGTGTAGGCGACGCGCACTTCAGAACCCATGTTGCCAACACTGACGTTGCCGGTATTGATGCCCACACCAATATGAATTTCCGGCCAACCATGTTCCTTAAAACGTGGCTGCAACGCCTGCAAAGTCACCAACATTTCAATACCCGCCAGTATGGCGTTGCGGGCATGAGCCTTGTCCGGCAGCGGGGCACCCCAAAACGCCATGATGCAGTCGCCAATATACTTGTCTATTATGCCGCGGTGTTTATAAATAACGCGCGACAAGGGAGTCAAAAACTCATTCATCAACAGGGATAATTCTTGGGACTCCAAGCCCTTCGAGATCGCGGCAAAACCGCGCACATCCGAAAACAATATGGTCATTTCACGGCTTTCACTTTCCATGGAAATGCTTTCCGGATGTTTCGCCATTTCATTGACCAGTTCGTTCGGCACATATTGCCCGAATAATCCGCTAATCAGCCGCTTGGTTCGTGACTCGATAAAGTAGCCATAAGACATATTCAAAGCAAATAGCGCAGCGATCATCAACAGGGTATTCGCCACTGGCATTAATACATTCCCGTACTGCCAGACAACCAAACTCAGCCCAGTCGTAGTCACGACAGTAAAAACCGAAGCGAGAATCGCTTTGGCCGGGGTGAATAACAGCAACAAAAAGCTCAACGCTATGCCGGTCAACAGCAGCCAAACCACCTCTGCACCCAGCATATAAGCGGGCTGCCCCTTCAAATTCTGGTCGAGAATGCCGGAAATCATATTGGCGTGAACTTCTACACCCGGGTAAACCTCCTCCACAGGCGTGGCACGCATATCCAGCAACCCCGGAGCAGTGGTACCCACCAGAATGATCTTGCCCTGCAGTTGCGCGAGATCAACCCGATCATGCAGCACATCCGCAGCCGAAATATAATGAAAACTTCCTTGTTTGCCACGGTACGGCACAAAGGTGGCCACATCCCTGTCCACCGGAATTTTCAGCTTGTTCCCGGCAACGTCCAACTCCAGCCATTCCAAACCGGCATACCCGCCGATCGAGACATCGGCAAAGCCGGGTAACAATTTGGGGTGGCCCAGCAAGGCGCGCACCATTGCAACAGATAAGGACTCATAATATGCCCCGCCGTATTCTGCGAGCACTGGCACACGGCGTACCCGGCCATCAAAGTCCACCAAAGGATTGAAATGCCCCGCACTGGCGGCGGCTTGCTGTAATTCGGGAAGATTGGCACCGTAGCCATTCCAGGACGTGAACTCAACCGGACGTCCCTTGAACGAGCCAGATGGGAAGGTCGGATCGGGAAGCATCCCGGAAGCACGCTGGTCTTTTTGATTGGTTAGATAATAACCCAACACCACATTGCGATTTTTGATCTTGCTGGCAAACATGTTGTCGTACTCAAGTTGCGGCTGAATTTGGTTGAGTGTCGATTGAAACAACATATCTCCCTTGAGTTGATTTTGCCCGAGCTTCTGCAACACCTTTAGCCCTGAGCTCTCATCCTTCTCGGCAAAAACCACGTCAAAGCCCACTACCGCAACGCCATATTTATCGAACAATTTGTCCATCAACAGGGCCATACGGTCACGCCCCCATGGCCAGCGCCCTTCCTCCTTCAGACTTTTTTCGTCTATATCGACAATAACGATGCGGCCATCCAGAGTGCGCGGCATGGTCAACTTCAATCGGTAATCGTGAATTATAGAAGACAGCTGTTCGACAATATCCAGCCGGTAAAGACGGGCAGCGCTGCCGACAAAAAACACGACTATCAGCAACCCCAGTCCGATTAAGATTGCGTTTTTTTTCACGACGTTTAACAGAGGATGGGGAACCAGGGACAGAGGACAGATTTTTGTGTTCGGCTTGGCACGTTCATTAAAGACTCGGCGCCATAACACTCCTGTCCTATGCCCCCTGTCTTCTGGCCTCTGAACACCACTACCCCTTGAAATAGAATTCCATCTTGACCCCAGCCAGCTCAATTACATCGTGTTCATTCAGTTGATGGGCCTGATTCGTTATTGCTTGACCATTCACCATCGGGAAATCTTTCCCCTCCACATGCGTGATGAAAAAACCTTGCGGACGACGGGTCAGTACCGCCACCTGCATGCCCGGCTTACCTAAAGTAGTGAGGTTTTTTACCAACTCAAGTTCTTTGCCTGCATTTGGCCCAGTCAGGACTTGCACCACAGCAACCTGCTTTGAAGAACCGGCTTGTGCAACATCTGGATGCGTTGGCGCAGCTGCTTGAGCCGGAGTGGCTGGGGGCGGCTTGTGCGCATCAAACTTACCGGTTTCCACCTCTGCTTGTGCCGGTTTAATACCAGCTGGCGAGCCGGGTTCCGTAGGCTTGTTTGCGCCTGGGGTCGGCTGCTTAAGCGGTGTGCGCAATATCATCGTTTTTTCAAAATCGGCCGGGATAGTCTGGGTAATTTGATCACTGATATATTTGAGTTTGTATTTGCCGATTCCGATCACATCGTTGTTTTGCAGAAAATGTTTTTTGGTTGGTGCCCCGTTCACTTCCAGCCCGTTAGTACTATCCAGATCCTCGAGAAAGGAATCGTGCAGGATGGTAACAATCGCAGCATGCTCGCCGCTCACCGCCAAATTGTCGATGGCGATGTCATTGTGTTCCTTGCGGCCGATGGTCATGCGCTCCTTGGTAAGGGGGTATTCTTTGATTACCGCCCCATCCATGCTAAGTATTAATTTTGCAGCCATAGTCGTAATCCTCGTACTAATTATTTCTCAAACCAAACGAGCAATTTAGCCAGCCAACCCTGCGGCACGGCAAACTTTCCCTTTACCTTCACCAGTATCACTGAAACATTATCGCGGCCGCCATTATCGTTCGCCATCTGAATCAACTGATTTGCCGCAAGCGGCAAATTGTTCTGCAACGCATAAAGCGTGGACTGAATATCGTCATCCTCCACCATGTCATTCAAACCATCCGAACATAGCAGGTAAATATCCCCTACCAGCACGTTATGCACATGGATTTCCGGCTCGACTACGGCATCAATACCGACTGCACGCGTCACCAAATTTTTGTTCTTGGACAGGCGCGCATCCTCAACACTGATCATCCCCCTATCAATCTGCTCCTGTAACAGGGAATGATCCCGGGTGATTGTTTCCAACGCTTCGCCGCGCAATCTGTACATGCGCGAATCGCCCACATGCCCAACCACCACACGGTTGTCATAAAACAATCCCGAGACGATGGTTGTTCCCATCCCGGCATACTGCGGCTGACTTTGCGCAGCATGAAAAATAGAGTCATTGGCCTTCTGAATATTGTTGCGCAACAGCAACACGCCCAACTCCTCGCCGTCTCCCCCTCCGTGTTCCACCGGACTGGCACTCAGCAAACCCTGACTGACTTCGGTCACCAGCACCGAAACAGCAATACCGCTGGCCACCTCGCCAGCATTATAGCCCCCCATGCCGTCAGCCAACACCACTAAGCCACAGGCGGGCTCGCACGCGACACTATCCTCATTGTGTGAGCGCACCATGCCGGAGTGGGTCTGGCTGAATATTTCCAATGCCTCATTAATCTGCATATCTACCCCTGTAAGCTCGCGGCGCACTGGCGCAATGCGTCGGCCATTTCAGCACCATTGGCATAGCGATCCTCAACTCGCTTGGCCAATGATCGGTTAATGATCGCCACCAAACACGCCGGCAAATCTGCCCTGATGCTCAGAATATCGGGATGCGGTTGATTGGTGATCTGGAACATTAATTGCGCCATTGAATCTCCTTCGAAAGGAAGCTTACCACAAGCCATTTGATACAAACTCACGCCCAAGGAAAACAGGTCGGAGGCACCTTCAATCTTCTTCCCGGCCAACTGCTCCGGCGACATAAAAGAGGGCGTGCCCAATATCATGCCGGTTTTTGTTTTGCTCGAATCAGTGATGCGCGCAATACCAAAATCAGTCACCTTGGCCGTGTCAGTCTCAGGGTCGTACATGATGTTGGCCGGTTTGATGTCGCGATGCACCACGTTCTGTTTGTGTGCATAATCCAGCGCATCGGCAACACGGGCAAAAATGCTCAAGACCTTGGGCAAGGGCAGTAAATTACCGGACTTGGTATGGGCAACCAGATCTTTACCTTTGATGAACTCCATCGCAATGTAGGCCAGATCATGCTCTTCGCCCGCATCATACATGGTCACGATGTTCGGGTGGTTCAGGCGGCCAGCAGTCTCCGCTTCGCGGAAGAAGCGGGTTTTTACATCTGCCAGTTCATCGGCCGCAAACTCTTGCGCCAGTGCCATGGTCTTGATCGCCACGACACGTCCGATTTTCGGGTCTTTGCCGAGATACACCACCCCCATCGCACCCTTGCCGAGCTCCTTCTCAATTTCATAACGTCCGAGCATCGGCTTGGATACACCCGCTTTGTCCAGCACTATCGTGCTGGCATTACTCTTACCGGAAGAACCACCGAGCATCACTGATTCAGACATCGCTTTGGTTTGCACCAAGCGCGCATCCAAGTCGCGGAATTTGGTGTTGTACGCAGCCATATATTTGAACACCGATTCAGCCTTGTTGAATTGCCGCTTGCGCTCAAAATCCAGTCCCAGGTTGTACAACACCTCCATTAAACTATCATCCATGGGCACTTTGCGGAATTTGTCGAAGGCCATATCCAGTTGCCCCTGGCCCTGAAAGGCCAAGCCGAGCATACGATTGCTTTCCGCAGATTCAGCATCGGATCTTTGCTTGCCCTTCTCGGTCATCAGGAAGCGCTTGGTCGTCAGCAACACATGGCCCACCAACAACAGTACGGCGGGCAACATCAATTGCACCCAAATTCCCTGCATCGTCATCAACAGGAAGTGACTCCCCAGCAAGGCCACAAAAATCACGGCAGTCACGCTAGCGCCAATTCCAGCAGGCATGTGCGGCAGCAACAATATCAGGTACAACGAAACCAATATGAAAACACCTTTTTCCAGCCAAAACGACCACTCGGGAAGGATGAAAAAATCCTGCTTCAGGATGCTCGATACCGAGTGCGCCAAAATCAGGACGGGGGACATTCCGGGCGAAACAGGCGTAGCGGGGAATTCGCCCACTCCCGCCGCTGTAGCACCAATCAGAACGATCTTGTCTCGATATTTCTCAGCTGGAATTTTGCCGGACAAAACATCATAGAACGAATCCACCTGGAACGCCGGCTTGCCATCCCGACTGCTGTAAAAATAAGTATACATGCGCGATGCAAAATCGGTCGGAACAGTCAGATTCCCGAGCTTGACGGATTCCCCCAACCTAACCTGGATATCTTTCGGCTCCAGATTCAGATTCTTGGCCACCAACATCAGCGCCAACGATGGAAAATACTGATCGTAGTAGCTCAACACCAGCGGCTCTGTGCGAACACCGCCATCCACATCTTTCGACATCGAGAGATGCCCAATGGCAGCTGCCCGCTCCCCAAGCAACGCGATAGGCGCCAGAATGCTGGTAGTGGCTAAGGGCTTGGCCCCTGGCACGCCTTCCTTGATGTTGGTCAAGCCGTTCCTTGCCACGAATTCCGGCAGCGCAACATCCGGCTTCCCCTGAGGTTCGCCGAGCTCAACTATCATGCCGAGCAGCACCTTGTTTGCCAGCGCAATACTCTCGGCCAGCTTCTTGTCATTATCAAGATGTGAGCGCGCGTCCTGCAATACCTCATTCAACTTCAGCCATTCTGCCGGATTAGATTTTTGCAGGGAAGAATTAACCAGCAACGCACTCAATTTTTCCAGATACGCCAACCCGGCATCAACCTGTGGCTCGGAAAACAAGGCTGTATGGCCAATGACCTTTGCTTTCCCGGCTGCCAGAATATCGATCATCATCGCGTGGATTTCACGCGGCCATGGCCAGCGTCCCAAATTGGCGATACTTTGATCATCGATCGCGATCACCGCAATTTTGTCGCTCGGGGTTCGCGATGAAGCCAAAACACCCAAATCATAAGCCTTGCGTTCCAGACTCTGCATCAGGTCGCTATTGGCAGCAAGAAAAAACACCCCTGCAACCAGCAAACTTATGAACCAGTCTTTCCGCCAAAACAGCAACTTATTCATGCCTCCCCCTGATGCCTGTTGTCGAGTCCGATGCATGATGTCAAATAAATTATGGCGCGGATATTAATATAATTCACAACGACATACCACAGTCCGCTAGATTTATTATGCATTACCAAAATTCAAAATAGCCTGCCCAACAATCGGAGAATTTGCTTATCTATTTAACCAGCAATACCGGGCAGTTTGCCAGATGCAACACCTTGTTCACCACCGATCCCAACAGTAATGATTGCAATCCACCTTGCCCCAGCCTGCCCATCACGATCTGATCCACTTGTTGCTCATTAGCGTATTGCACGATCGCTTCCGCCGGGGTGCCGATGCTGATGTGGTATTGGTAAGACAAAGCTGCAGCGTCCAGCGCCGCGCGCGCCGACTGCAGCGCGGCAATGCCTTGTTCGCGATAATAGTCGTTGATCGTTTCTTGATTGATGAACAGTTTGACATTGCCCGCCGCCACATTCCACTGCACGTTAAGCAACAATAGTTGCGGCGTCTCCTTCAGCATGGCGATATTGTTGATCACATAGTCAATCGCACGTTGCGCATTGGCTGAACCATCAACCGGAATCAGTATTTTCATCATCACTCCTTTTACGTTTTTTTTCTGGCGGTTTATTGTGCGAGTCGGGAAACTGGCCGCCCATCCCTGCTAAAACCTGTTCATCTACCAGATTGATGACCTCACCTGCCACAGCCCTGCGCATCGCCAGCCAGCCACCCAATCCCAGCACCAGCAACGCGCACAGCGCGGGGATCAACCAGTGCAGATAGTGACGCGTTTCGACCAGGCTTGCGAACAACGCTTCGCTGACCAGCATCTCGCCTGCCACGTAACCCAGCAGTGCGCCACCGGCATATACGACAAAAGAAAATCGGTCTATCAATTTCAGCACCAACTGGCTGCTCCAGGCGATCAGCGGAATACTGATCAGCAAGCCGAACACCAGCAATAGCGCATTGCCCTTGGCCGCAGCCGCCACACCCAGCACGTTATCCAGACTCATCACGAAGTCGGCGATGATGATGGTCTTGACCGCACCGAACAGCCGTGTTTCAGCCTGAATATTGTTCCCACTGTGTTCGTCTTCGGGCAAAATCAGCTTGATGCCTATCCAGATCAACAGCAAGGCACCCACCAATTTCAGATAGGGCAGCGATAACAGGTTCACGGCAAAAAAAGTCAGAACGATGCGTAAAATAATCGCACCCAGCACACCAAATAAAATTCCTTTTTTGCGTTGCTCTAAAGGCAGGTTGCGGCAAGCCAGCGCGATCACCACCGCGTTATCGCCGCTCAGCAGCAAATCAATCACGATGATCTTGAATACATCGACCCAGAATTGGGTCGAAGCCAGCATTTCCAACATCAAGAACCCTTCAATATTTTTTGCATCACCCGCCCCATCTCGGCCGGATTGCGCGTGATATGGATACCGCACTCCTCCATCACCGCCAGCTTGTCCTCGGCACCGCCCTGCCCGCCGGAAATGATCGCACCAGCGTGTCCCATGCGCTTGCCAGGCGGCGCGGTGATACCGGCGATAAAACCGACCACCGGTTTGCGCATGTTATCCTTGATCCAACTTGCGCACTCCTCTTCGTCGCTGCCGCCGATCTCGCCGACCATGATCACCGCATCGGTTGCCGGGTCATCGTTGAACAGCCTCATCACATCCAGATGCTTCAGGCCATTGATCGGATCGCCGCCTATGCCCACGCAGGAGGACTGCCCCAAACCCAGCGCGGTCAACTGCCCGACCGCCTCATAGGTAAGCGTACCTGAGCGCGACACCACGCCGATGCGCCCCTTGCGGTGAATGTGCCCCGGCATGATGCCGATCTTGATCTCGTCCGGCGTGATCAATCCAGGGCAATTCGGACCAATCAGCAAGGTACGTTTGCCCTGCATCTTGTAACGCGTGCGCAGCATGTCGTGCACCGGAATACCTTCGGTGATGCAGATCACCAGATCCAGATCGGCCTCGACCGCTTCGTCTATCGCCGCTGCCGCACCCGAGGGCGGCACATAGATCACCGACACCGTGGCTCCGGTTGCTGCTTTGGCATCGCGCACCGAGGCATACACAGGTATACCTTCAAACATTTCGCCCGCTTTTTTCGGATTCACTCCGGCAACGAAACAATTCGTCCCATTCGCATATGCCTTGCAATTGACGGTGTGAAATTGTCCGACCTTGCCGGTCATGCCCTGCGTCATTACTCTGGTGTTCTTATCAATCAGGATGGACATTATTTTCCCCTCGCAGCGGCAACCACTTTTTCAGCCGCATCCGCCATGTCATCCCCGGAAATAATCGGCAGGCCTGATTCAGCCAGAATCTTTTTGCCTAATTCCACATTGGTGCCTTCCAGTCGCACCACCAGAGGAACTTTCAGATGCACTTCGCGTGCCGCCGCGACTACACCTTCGGCGATCACATCGCACTTCATGATGCCGCCAAAGATGTTGACGAGGATCGCTTGCAAATTAGGATTGTGCAGCATCAGCTTGAACGCTTCGGTGACTTTCTCCTTGCTCGCCCCGCCGCCCACATCGAGAAAGTTTGCCGGACTGCCACCATACAGCTTGATGATGTCCATCGTCGCCATCGCGAGTCCTGCGCCATTCACCAGGCAGCCGATGTCGCCATCCAGCGAGATATAGCTGAGGTCGAATTTCGATGCCTCGACTTCCGCCGGATCCTCTTCATCCAGATCGCGATATGCAACAATCTCAGGGTGACGGTACAGCGCGTTGCTATCAAAGTTAAACTTTGCATCCAATGCCAGCACACGCCCATCGGCGGTCAGCACCAGCGGATTGATCTCGGCCAGCATCGCATCTTTCTCAACGAAGGCGCGATACAAGCCTTGCAAGCAAGCGCGTGCTTGTGTCAAAGCCGCGGCGGGAATACCGATGTCGCGTGCAACGCTGTCGACTTCGGCATCGCGCAAGCCCACCACCGGATCGATCCACACCTTGTGTATTTTATCCGGGGAGTGCGCGGCGACCACCTCGATCTCCATGCCGCCCTCACTGCTCGCCAGCAACGCCACACGCTGTTTGCTGCGGTCGATCACCATGCCGAAATAAAATTCCTTGACGATTTGCGCGCCTTCTTCAATCAGCAAACGGCGCACCATCTGGCCCTCTTTGCTGGTTTGATGGGTGACCAGATGCATGCCCAATATCTGCTGCGCGGCATTGCGCACCTCATCGAGAGACTTCGCCACCTTTACCCCGCCGCCCTTGCCACGTCCGCCCGCATGTATTTGTGCCTTCACCACCCACACCGTGCCACCGAGTTGCCGCGCTGCCGCCACCGCTTCATCGACACTGAAGCATGCCATCCCGCGCGGAGTCGGCACACCAAATTGGCGCAGGATTTCTTTACCTTGGTATTCGTGAATTTTCATAATAGTTGATCGCTTGAACGAAACGTGCGCAGCCATTGCGGCGCAAATGCAATCTTACCGAATTATTAGCGGATAAGCGGAAAATCGTGCGGCAAGAGAAGGTGCGTTCCTGATGTAATGAACCTGCGCACAGAATATAGTATTTTGTTGATCCAGCACAGGATTGAATATAGGCCACACCGACGAACAAGAAAACCTGGCACCCCCGGTTAAGAACAAACTACTGGTTCAATATTGGAGTGATAAAGGAGATAAACTCATCAATGATAACCTCCTCATGCCCAGCATCCCGCATTTCCCACTTGATCGTATTCAGGAGTTCGCCTTTTTGTAAATATTCAGCTTAAGCTTGGACGTAAAGGTACGGATGCGAATGATCAGACCATCAAATTTCTTCTGATAAGTCTTCGCCGGGATCGCCTTCCCTTTTTGATACACAGGGGGAAACAGGATGTTTATGTCACGAACAATTTCCTGTGCAAACAAGACCGCTTCTCCGGCTTTGAACCAATCAAGTATCATGTTGTTGCTCCGAGCATAAGTTCTGGAATGAAAAAACTGCGCCTAATATTATATTCCGGCCTAGCCCAAACCCTTGGCGCAATAATTCTGAACAACATACTGGCGCAATCAGTTTAGCAAAAATCATCTTAGAAAGGTTGCTAGATGGGAATATTTGATCGACTTCGCGCTACCGGACCAACTGTTGCGAACGGCAGCGGGAACAGAACCGAGGCATCCGAGCAGGAAGCTACGCACTCAATCGAAGAGGGACATGTCCTCGAGGCTGAGGGCAAGCTAGCCGAAGCGATGCAGTGTTATCTGCATGCCATCCAGCTGGCGCCCAATCCGGCGCGTGCCCATCTCAATCGCGGCAATGTGTTGTTGTTGCAGGGTGACTTGCCGGGCGCACTGGAAGCCTTCAGGACCGCGATCGAACACAAACCGGATTATGCCGGGGCTTATTACAACATCGGCAATGCCTTGCTGGGCAACGGTCAATTCGACGAAGCGGTGGCGAATTACCGCCGGGCACTGGAGATCAATCCCGATTATGCCGAGGTGCATTGCAGCTTGGGCATCGCCTTCAAAGAGCTCGGACAGCTTGAGAGTGCGGAGAAAAATTTCCGGAAAGCGCTGGAGATCAATCCTGATTTAACCGAGGCGAATATCAATCTGGGCAATGTTCTGCAAAGCCTTTGGCAGTTTGAAAGCGCAGTGACATGTTACCGGCATGCTCTGAAGATCGAACCCGATTATGCTGAGGTGCATAATTATCTAGGTAGCGCTCTGCAATCACTCGGCCAACTCGAAAGCGCAGTGGCGAGTTGCCGACGTGCTTTGGAAATCAAACCGGATTATGCCGGGGCGCATTGCAGTTTGGGACTTGCGTTGCAAAATCTCGGATATTTTAAAGATGCTGCAGCAAGTTGTCGCCGCGCACTGGAACTCAAACCTGATCTGGTTGAAGCACATACCAATCTGGGTATCACCTTGCAAGACCTCGGGCAGCTTGAAGATGCAGTGGCGTGTTACCGTCGTGCATTGGAAATCAAACCTGATTTTGCCGTGGCACATAGCAATCTAGGCGGTGTCCTGCAATCACTCGGACTTCTTGAAAGCGCAATAGAAAGTTACCGACAGGCATTGGAGATCAAACCCGATTATGCCGAAGCACATAGCAATCTGTTGTTTGTCCTGAACTACGTCAACAATCATACACCTTCGTATTATCTCGATCAGGCACGCCAGTATGGCCAGATGGTAGCCAGGAAAGTGACAACACGATTTTCTGCCTGGCAGTGTGCTGCTCGACCTGAACGCCTGCGTGTCGGACTGGTGTCTGGCGATTTATTTAGACATCCCGTGGGGTATTTCTTGGCGGGTTTATTAGCTCATATCAATCCTGATCATATTGAGTTGATCGCCTATCCGACCCACCATAAGGAAGACGAGCTCACCGCACGCATCCGCCCCTATTTTTCAGCATGGAAGCCGCTGATCGGCAAAAGTGATGAAGCCGCTGCCCGATTGATCCACGCTGATGGTGTAAATGTCCTGATAGATGTCTCCGTTCACAGTGCCCACAACCGCCTGCCGGTGTTCGCCTGGAAGCCTGCCCCGGTGCAGGTTTCGTGGCTGGGTTTGCCATCCACGACCGGGGTGGCGGAAATGGATTATGTGCTGGGCGATCCCTATGCCATCCCCGCCGAAGATGAAAGCCATTTTTCGGAAACCGTGTGGAGGATGCCTGAAAGTTGTTTGTGTCTTAGCGTCCCTTTGTCCACCGTGAATGTGGCCCCGCTTCCAGCACTTTCAGCGGGATATGTGACCTTCGGGAGTTTCAACAATTTGACCAAGATGAATGATGCGGTAGTGGCTGTGTGGGTGCGCATACTCAAGGCTGTGCCCAACTCACGGTTATTGCTCAAGACGAAACAACTGAGTGATCCGGTTGTCTGCGAAAAGACCCGCCAGCGTTTTACTGTTTGCGGAATTGCCCCAGACCGGTTATTGCTGGGCGGGACACTTGCTTCCGCCGATGATCATCTAGCTATGTACAACAAAGTAGACATCGCGTTGGATACCTTCCCCTATACTGGGGTTACCACCAGCTTCGAAGCTTTGTGGATGGGTGTGCCTGTTTTGAGTATGCGTGGTAACAGATTCCTTACCCGCACTGCGGGTAGCATCGCTCACAACGCCGGATTGCCTGAGTGGATTGCCGGTGACGAGGATGATTATGTAGCCAAAGCTATGGCATTTGCGTACGGTCTTGACCGCTTGGCTGCCCTGCGCGCCAGTTTGCGGCAACAAGTGCTGGCGTCCCCGCTATTCGACGCACCGCGCTTTGCCCGAAATTTTGAGAATGCGCTGCGGGAGATGTGGCAAATCTATCAAGCCGCTCAAGAAAAACCAACATGACTCTACAATAACATAACTTTACCCCCAGACTTACATAATGGCAGCAAACTTCCCGCTGCTTACGGGGTTACAAGGGATTGAAATTCTGGAGCATTGATTAATTTGCCGAGCGTTTTTTGAACTGCCAGCATGTAGTGATCTGCGATTTTCTGGCAGTCAGCCAAGTTATTAGGTCCAGCGTTAAATTCGTAATGCTGGGAAACATAAACCGATTTTCCATTCGATGAATTCAGGCGCACCCCGATGTCCCAGTTACTGGTATAGATAGTGGGCAATGTAGTAAATGATAATTTTTCAACGACTCCGGTGAGAGTTATTTTCGGCGCTATATCATCAAACAAACCCGCAAACTTCAACTCCTCGACCAGCGCCTTCTGAATATAGCCCTCAAAGCCAATTTTGTCGGGAACCTCGATTACCCCACCCGTAACATGGCAGCTATTGTTAAATACAGCAGTGTTCGTGAATGGGCCTACATTGACACTAACAATCCCGATTTTTTTTAGCGCCTCATTGTTTTCCGCGGAAACGCTATAACGCTGTGGCATGTATGAACATGCGCCAAGAGCCAGTACCAATACCGCGACAATAATTTTCTTCATCTTGCCTCCTTAAGTTTAACGATCAGCGGCTACTGCAAATGTGAGTTTGCATTGCCTATACCGTGACCCGCACCTCAAGTCATCCGCCCACCAGCTGCATTGTCGCAAGCTTTGCCGTTGCAGTCCAACAGTCAATAAAAAAGCACCGGGGGCCTGCACAGCAGGCTTATTCTGTAGCTGCCCTGCCGACTCATATCCAGTTGTATCGCCCGCAGATCACGTGTCCAGCACCTCGCCATGATAATGAATAAGAATGTACAAGGCGGTAGATCACTCAACCCCGCTGGCGCTTGTTATAGCCCGACAGTTCATGACCCGCAAGGGTTACGCTGCCTGGACCGAAAAATCCTAAGCACCCCTATACAAATCAAATATTGTTAGGCATGAAAAAGGCCTGCATCACTGCAGGCCTTTTGGATTTTGGTGCCGCTTGACGGACTCGAACTGTCGACCTACCGCTTACAAGGCGGTTGCTCTACCAACTGAGCTAAAGCGGCATGAAACACGAAGAAACTAAAAGCTCTTTTGCAACGTGGTGGGTCGTGCGTGATTCGAACACGCGACCAACGGATTAAAAGTCCGCTGCTCTACCGGCTGAGCTAACGACCCCTCGCAAAGGAGCGCGAATTATACGGATTTGACCCACCCTGTCAACGCAAAATACACACAGCAGACTTATATAACTATGTTAAGCGATACGTTGTTGGATCATCGACACCGGCAGCCACAAATCCGGCACGGCGCAAGCGGCATGAGTCGCATACACCACAGGCGCGTCCCGATTCATCGGCCTGATAGCAAGACACTGTCTGCGCAAAATCCACGCCCAACGCACGGCCTTGCCGGATGATCTCGGCCTTGGACAAATGCAGCAACGGCGCATGCACGGTGAGCGTATGCCCTTCCACGGCGGCCTTGGTGGCAAGATTGGCCATGCGCTCGAAAGCATCGATATATGCAGGTCGGCAATCGGGATAACCGGAATAATCGACCGCATTCACACCGATGAAGATGTCCTGCGCTTTCAGCACCTCGGCCCACGCCAAGGCCAGCGACAACATGATGGTGTTGCGTGCCGGGACATAAGTCAGCGGGATGCCCTCGGTAGGTTGTTGCGCCACCGCGATCTTGTTATCCGTCAGCGCCGAACCGCCGAAACCGGTAAGGTCGATCTTCACCACGCGGTGCTCATGCGCCCCCAGCGTTTGCGCTACGCGCTGCGCAGCGGCCAACTCGGCGTGATGGCGCTGCCCGTAATCCACGCTCAAAGCGTAACAGACAAAGCCCTGTGCTCGCGCCATCGCCAGCACAGTTGCGGAATCCATCCCGCCAGATAAAAGCACCACTGCGTTTTTCATCTTGGCGTTTCTAGAAATTCACTTTTGCGGGATGAAGCGCAAGGAGCCGCGCAGCGAACGACGCGGCATATCGGATAGATAGACAAGGAGTGGGAGAGCAGTGACGCCGCGATTCGCCCAAAAATGAATTTATTGAGATGTCCATCAGTGTCCGGGGACGTTGTTCCACAGTAATTTATGCAGCTGCACTTGTAAACGCACCGGCAAGCGGTCGCGCAAGATCCATTCGGCCAACGGGGTGGGATTCAGCGTGCCGTGCGCGGGCGAAAATAACACCGCGCACTTTTCAGCGAGATGATGTTGCTGCACGATTTGTTTTGCCCAAAGGTAATCGTTTTCATCGCACAACACGAATTTTATTTCGTCATGAGGGGTCAACAGCACCAGATTTTCCCAACGATTCTTTGCCACTTCGCCGGACGCCGGGGTTTTGATGTCCACCACACGCATCACTCGCGCATCCACCTCGCCGATATCCAGCGCCCCGCCGGTTTCCAAAGACACTTCATAGCCCGCATCACACAAGGCACTCAACAAAGGCAGGCAATTTTTTTGCGCCAACGGCTCTCCGCCGGTAACGGTCACATAGTGCGGTTTATATTCGGCAACCCGATGGAGAATGTTTGCCAGGCTCATATTTTCTCCGCCTGTAAAAGCGTAAGCAGTGTCGCAGTATGTGCAGCGCAACGGACAACCGGTCAAGCGTATGAATACCGTGGGCAAACCAACGCGACTGGTTTCGCCTTGCAGGGAATAAAAAATCTCGCTGATGCGCAATTGCGCGCCTGTGTTAGCTTGCGGCATGTGGACTACTTGGTGGCAGCGAGCAGCTTCTTTGCTTTGGCTGCTGCTTTGCTGGCGGGATATTTGGCAATAAGGTGTTTGAGCGTTTTGCGCGCCGCGTTGGTCTTCTGCAACCCTTGCTGGCAGCGTGCAATACCCAATAAAACATCGGCGGCTCTAGGAGTATCCGGAAAATCCTTGAGCAAGCCCTGATAGGTATCCAATGCGCCCCGGTAATCCTTCAGCGCGAATTGAGCGTTGCCCAGCCAATAATTCGCATTGGCAACATGTACCGATTCTGGGTACTTTTTAAGGAACTCCTGAAATGCCTTGACCGCATCGGCATTGCTGCCAGCCCTGAGCAAACCATAAGCTGCTTCAAAGGCGCGGTTCTCAGGAGCCGGATCAGACGGATCGACTGAAACGGGTGCTACAGGGGGTTTAACGGTGGCGGCTTCTTTAGCAGCGGCGGCTTCTTTAGCTGCTTCTTCAGCGGCTTCGAAATGACGCAAGCGTGTATCCAGATCCACATAAAAATCTTTTTGGCGTTTTTCGGCATCCAGCAAGCCATGTGCGATCTCTTCAATTTGTCCGCGCAGTTTGCGGATTTCCGTATTCAGCGCTTCGATCTGACTTTGCAGATCCACCATGGATCTGGTTTGCTGCTTGACGGCCTCGTCCAATTTCTGCACACGCGCCTCGTCTGCCAGCTTCAGCACACGCGTCTCAAGTTGCTTGATTTGTTTGCGGGCTTCGTCGTCCTCCAATAATCCCGCTTGCGCGGGAATGGCGATACACAGACTCAACAATAAGAGCGCGCGTTGCTTCAGCATGGTTGCTACTTTAGTACTTTATATCGCTCCGGCGATTCTGCGACCAGGAAGCCTCGTCATGGCCAGTCGCTTTGGGCTTTTCTTCGCCATAGCTGGCGGTTTCGATCTGGCCGGCTTTAGCGCCGCCCAACTCCAGCATCTTCTTCACGCCATCTGCACGACGTTGGCCGAGTGCCAGATTGTATTCGTTGCTACCGCGTTCATCGGCATTGCCTTCCACGCGAATTTTGCGATCGAGGTGCTCGCTCAAATATTTAGCATGCGCCAACACGATAGGCTTATCGGCATCCTGCACAGCAGAGACATCAAACGGGTAATAGATACTGCGCTTGGCCAGAATATTGGCCGGATCATTCAAAGGATCAACCGCGACCACAGGTGCGGGTGCAGGTGCGGGTGCCGCTTCAGGTGTTGCTACCGGAGCTGTTACTACAGGGGCAGACTCGGGCACCGCAGCTTCGGGCTCTTTCGGTTTCTCGCTGGCACACGACGCAAGCAAATTCACCAACACAATACTGATTACGAGTTTCTTCATGGCGTTTCTCTCCATTGCTAGGTTTGTTATAGATGTGGTCCCCACACCGGTTCACGTGCATCGCCGCTCTGTGTGAACATACGCTGTTGCACACGACCATCGCTGGACACAGTCGCCAATATACCACGACCACGCGCTTCACTGGCAAACAGGATAATTTTCCCGTTAGGAGCAAAACTGGGCTTTTTCTCCCATCCTCCTGCAGTGAGAATTTCCACCTGCCCATTCTGAAAATCCTGCGTGGCAATATAAAACTTGCCGTTGATATAATGCGTATAGACGAAACCTTTGCCATCGGAACTATAGCGCGGCGAAAAGTTGTTGCCCTCGCCAAATGTCATGCGTTGCCCCGCCCCGCCCTCCGCCGGCATGCTGTAGATTTGCGCACTGCCGCCGCGATCCGAGGTAAACAACAGCGTTTGTCCGTCCGGCGAGAAATTCGGCTCGGTATCGATCGCACCGCTGAAAGAGATGCGGCGAACTCCGCTGCCGTCCGACCGTACCAGGTAAATTTGCGAACTGCCATCGCGAGTCAACACGATAGCCAGTTGCTTGCCATCCGGCGACCAGGCCGGCGCGCTATTGCTGCCGCGGAAATTGGCCAGCACCAAACGCTGGTTGGTGTATAGCGATTGCACATAGATGGTCGCACGTCCCGTTTCAAAGCTCACGTAAGCGAGATGGCTGCCATCCGGCGACCAAGCCGGTGACATGATGGGCTCGTTTTGCGCAAGCACGGTTTGTTCGTTGTAACCGTCGCTATCCGCCACCAGCAGGCTAAACTTGCGTCCCTGCCTGTTCACATAGGCGATGCGTGTGCCGAACACCCCCTTGTCGCCGGTTAATTTCTCGTAGATCAAATCCGCGACGCGATGTCCGACAGCGCGTACCTGGTCACCATTCGCCGAGACCGCTTGCCCGATCAATTCAACCTGCTTGACCACATCCAGCAAGCGGAAGCGCGCCTCGATGCGGCCATTGGTTTGCACAGCGACCGTACCTATCGCCAAAGCATCCGCACCGCGCACCTGCCAATCCGGGTAACTGACCTCGGCCAATTCGTGCGGCGATTTTCCCGCCAGGTCAACCAGCCGGAACAAGCCGCTGCGTGTCAAGTCGCCCACCACCACTTCATTGATGGCTTGCGCCAGCTTGCCATCACCGCCGAACGGCACGATCGCCACCGGAATCTGGTGCTCCCCCGCGCCGATGATTTCAATATCCAATGCGGCATTGGCCACCGATGCCTGCGCCAACAACAGCAATCCGATCATGCTTCTCAATGCACGCAACACCATAAACACTCCTGTTATTCGGTCGGCCTAAAGACCAGATTTAATTCACGGAAACGATTGAACAACTGTGCATCCGGCGGCAAGGGCAACGGATCGGATTTCAAGATCGCGCGCTCCACCGCATTGTCATACGCCGCATTGCCGCTGGATTTTTTCAACTCCGTCTTCAGCACCGCGCCACCCGGCAACAATGTCACCAAAAATTCAGCGCGTGCATTATTCGCCACATCCGGGGGCATCACGACGTTGCGGCGTATCTTGGCCATGATTTTTGCCTTGTACTCATCCACCATTTTATTTTTCGCTGCGGCTTGCTCTTCTTGCTTGATCCGCTCGGCCTGTATGCTTGCAGCCTGTTGATCTGCGACGCGGGTGTCCGGTTTTTGCTCGACAGGTTTTTGTGTATCAGTTTTAGGCTTGGGCTTGACCACTTCAACCGGCTTTAGGTCGGGCTTCTTCTCCGGCTTGGCCGCGACTTTCTTTTTATCCGGTATCGCGATATCGGGTTCAGCCATTTTTTTCTGCGGCGGCTGCATGGCCTCGATCTTGGGATTGACGGGTGGGGCGACGACCTCCTCTGGTATGCTCGGCCACAACTCCACACTCATCGTCGGAGGTAGATAAGCCTGCCTGTTCCAACTCAAGCCCAAATACAACAACGCGAAAAACACGCTGTGCACCAACAAAGCCAGGATGCCAGCAGGCAGCCTATAGGGTTCGTAATAAGCTGTCGCACTCATTTCTTGGCTTGCGTCAACAGACCGACTTTCTGGATATGTTGCTGTTGCAGCATGTCCATTATATTGATGACTTCTTCATAGCGCACGTTCCTGTCTGCGGAAATCACCACCGCCTGCTCCGTTTGCTTTTTCTGCCTTACCTTCAATATTGCAATCAACTCATCGAGCGACACACTGCTTTCCTTGCCGCCGCTGGCATGGTCGCGCAACGCCAGCGTAGTATCCTTTTTGATAATGACTTCCAACGGGGCCAGCGGCGGCGCAAGCGACTTGGCCACGCTGGGCAAATCGATCTGGCCGGGATTCATCAGCGGCGCGGTCACCATAAAAATAACCAGCAACACCAGCATCACGTCGATATACGGCACGACATTTATCTCGTTCATCAGGCGGTTACCACCCGTGCGGCGATTCGATCTCATATATATAAGCCAAGCTTATGGTTGGCGTTGCAACACGTTGGAAAATTCTTCGGTAAAACTGTCGAAGCGAGTGGAAAGGCGATTGATGTCATGCGCATAGCGGTTGTACGCAAGCACTGCCGGGATCGCCGCGAACAAGCCCATTGCGGTCGCCACCAAAGCTTCGGCGATGCCGGGCGCGACGTGCGCCAAGGTCGCCTGCCCCACGTTCGCCAAGCCGCGGAACGCGTTCATGATCCCCCACACCGTGCCGAACAGTCCCACATAGGGGCTGACCGAACCGACCGAGGCGAGAAACGCCAGATGCGACTCCAGCCTGTCCATCTCGCGCTGATAAGTCGCGCGCATGGCGCGACGCGAACCCTCCGTCACCGCATCGGCATCCACCCCCTGCTGTTTTTTCAATTTCAAAAACTCGGCGAAACCGGCGGCGAAAATACGCTCCAATGCACCCTGCTCGCGCAGTGAACTGCTGTTGGCATACTTGTAAAGTTCATTCAAATTCTGGTTGTGCCAGAATGCCTCTTCAAATTCTGCGGTCAACCTGGCTTCATCGCGGATCGCGAACATCTTGAGAAAAATATACCACCACGACATCAGCGACACCAACAACAACAAGCCCATCACTAACTGCACCAGCACGCTGGCGTGGCTGATAAGCTGCACAAACGATAAATCCTGCGTTACGCCCATTTCAACTCTTCTCCCTCAATTTTTCCATTGCTCGCGCAACAACTCCGGCACGCTGACCGGCTTGAAACTTTCCAGCGAGATATAGACCAGATGCACTTCGGCTTCGGTCAACAACTCTGCCCCGCGCCGCACAGTATGCAACAGCGACATGCGGCTGCGCCCGATGTCCTTGATCTGCGCTGTCACATCCAGCAGATCATCCAGCAGCGCGGGCTTGAAATAATCGAGTTTGATCGAACGCACCACGAACACCGACCCGAATTCCTTCATCAATCCGGCATTGCTGTAACCGTGGCTGCGCAGCCACTCAGTCCGCGCACGCTCCATAAAGTTCAAGTAGCTGGCGTGATAAACCACGCCGCCTGCATCGGTGTCCTGAAAATACACGCGCACCGGCAATGAAAATATTTTGCTTTTGGTCATTTTATCAGTCGTCAGCCAATGGCAACTCGCCAGTGACCGGATTCAGGTTGATCGGATTATTGGCCACCGTCAGCCCGAAATGGCGATAGGCGATCGCGGTGGCCATGCGTCCGCGCGGCGTGCGCTGCAGATAACCCTGCTGGATCAGATACGGCTCCAGCACATCCTCGATGGTATCGCTCTCCTCGCCGATCGCGGCAGCAAGGTTGTCCAGCCCGACCGGGCCGCCGAGGAATTTTTCGATGACCGCCAGCAGTAACTTTCTGTCCATGATGTCCAGTCCGCGCGCATCCACATCCAGCATGGTCAGCGCGGCATCCGCCACCGCGCGGGTCGCATCGCCGTCCGCCTTCACATCGGCGTAGTCGCGCACGCGGCGCAGCAGCCGGTTGGCGATACGCGGCGTGCCGCGCGAACGCTTGGCGATCTCCAGCGCGCCGTCGTGGGTCAAGTTCATCTTTAGCAGATTAGCCGAGCGCATCACGATGCGCTGCAATTCTTCCGGCGTGTAGAACTCCAGCCTTGCGACAATCCCGAAGCGGTCGCGCAAAGGATTGGTCAGCATCCCCGCGCGCGTGGTTGCACCGACCAGCGTGAACGGCGGCAGGTCCAGCTTCACCGAGCGCGCCGCCGGGCCTTCGCCTATCATGATGTCGATCTGGTAATCCTCCAGCGCGGGGTACAGGATCTCTTCCACCACCGGCGACAAACGATGGATCTCGTCGATGAACAGCACATCGTTGGGTTCGAGATTGGTCAGCAATGCGGCCAGGTCGCCGGCACGTTCCAGCACCGGGCCGGAGGTGTGGCGCAGATTCACGCCCATCTCGCGCGCGATGATCTGTGCCAGCGTGGTCTTGCCCAGTCCGGGCGGGCCGAACAGCAGCACGTGATCGAGCGGCTCCTTGCGCCGCTTCGCCGCTTCGATGAATATCTCCAGCTGCCCGCGTATCTTTTCCTGCCCGACATATTCGTCGAGCTGCTTGGGGCGCAACGCGCGCTCCAGCGCCTCCTCCTGATGAGAGGCGGCAGTTGACGCGATCAGGCGCGGTTCGGCAGAGAGGTTATCGCTGTGGATCATATTGGGGATCGCTTTATCATGCGCCGGATAATTGTTTCTTCGAGACAATCTTGGTAAATCCGCATTGTAACCGCACTGCGCCCGGCTTCCTGAAAGACTTCACGAGAAGTCCGGTAGCCGAGCCTATTTGCGGGAGCGATGATTCAGTTTTTTCATGTCTTCTGCAAGTGTTTTCTGAATGGCGGCGCTAATATCCAAGCCCTCCGCAAAGTCTTTTCATGACAAACCATGCGTATTTCCACTTGTTCCGCAATACCAGTCGAATAACACGGATGTACATCCACTTCCGGCTACTGCACTCAAAACCTCACCGGCTTGACACTTAACCCATTATTGAACCGTTACCCTGGCAAGCCTTTCCTTCTCTCGAATTAGAATCCCAGCTTCCCATTAATAAGACTGCTGAGGGAATTTCGGCTATTTTGCATATGCAGCCAAGCACGTTAGCATGCTGGCACAACAGCCGCAAAAGACAATATCTGCGCCACTCTTGACAACCTAATCAGGATATATCCAAGGGTACTGGCATGCAATATGCTGCAAGTTCATTGCCGGTGTCAACTTAAGTCATCGACGCAGATTCAAATTTTGCGGCAATAGGCCGTAGCAGTAGGTAAGCAGAAGGAGGTGTGTCATGAGTATCACTATGAATATGAGCAGCTACGAAATCGATCACGATTCGATGGAAGAAGAATACGGTGCGGAAATCATGTGTGCTGGTTGGAATCCCGCTGTTGATTTGATGTGTCAGCAACAACTTCTCATCCCAACTGAAAGACAGAGGTCCATGCCTACTGATCTTACTGAGGTGATTGCGGAGTTGTTCATGCAAAAAATGTACTCTTACCGGCGCTAGCTTCCATGTTGCACAAGGTAGATAGGGCGATATTAATGCGCTGTACGATATGGCGGATTAGGGATCACCATGCATAAACTATGCGCCTATGACCATGGCATATTGAGGTACACCATAGTGGCGAATATGGAAAAAGCCCAAGCGCTTCAGGATAAAGTAAAGGGTTTTATAACGTGGCCCAACCCACTGCATGATCCATCAGCTTCAGATTTGGAACGAGCAGTTTTACTTGGTATTTCGATTCACTCTGTGTTGCCGGTACTGCGAAGATGCAGTTTTAAATTCGGTAGCAAACAGTAATAATTACACGGAAAATAAACGGGTGTGTCATGAGTTTCACTTTGGCTATGAACAACTACCTTACCGTGGACGATATGAATAGCGCAGATCACGACGATGAGATCATACTCTTCGGACGGGCGCTCGAAATCCCTGATGATGATCTAACCTATCAGCATCAGTTAAGTTTGCCTCTATTCCCTCCCCAAGTAAGCAATAGCGCCAATAAACATTGACGTAATTGAATGCCACAATCGAAAGTTCTGCAATACCTTTAGCCCCCTGACCGCAGCGCACAAACCCAAGACCAACACCAGGCAGCTCGGCGGATGAATAATAGCCCGCAGGCTCCAAAGTCAAGCTGCTTTACAACTCCATTTTGAATTCAGTGCGGTTTGATTTGCGACAAATGCCGCGCTACTGACAGCCACGCTCCCAGCCAGCCGAGATACATCGAGAACAACAACAGCGTCAGACTATCGCCGAGCGACAGCGAATGCAAAACAAACTGGCTGACGTAGAGTTGCGCTAACGCGTTGAGTTGATGGTTGAGCAACAACAAGCTGATGGTGATGATGAACCAGGCCATGATGCCCCCGAGCAGTCCCTGCGTCGCGCCGAAATACAGGAAGGGGCGGCGAATGAAGCCGTTGGTGGCGCCGATCAGTTTGGCCACTTCGATTTCATCGCGCTGAGTAAGAATTTGCAGACGGATGGTATTGAAGGTGACGGCGACCAGCGCCAGGCTGAGCAGGCTGGCAAGTATCAACACCACCATACGACCGAATTTGAGCATGGCTTCAAGCTTGTAAGCCCAGGCTGAATCGAGTTGAGCCTGCTCCACTTTGGGTAGTTTCGCCAGTTCGTTGCGCAGCGCTTCCAGCGCTTGTGCTGAGCTTGGTTTGGGGTAAACGATGAAGGCATCCGGCAAGGGGTTCTGGTTCAGGCCCCCAATCACGTCGGCCAGTCCGGTGCTTTGTTTGAGTTGCTCCAGAGCCTGAGCGCGAGCAACAAATTCGACGTGGGCGATGGCCGCATGTTGCTCGAGTTGTTTTTGTAGCTTATCAATATCGTCCGCTTTCGCATCCATGCCCAGAAACAAGCTGATCTGCGGTGTACCGGAGAGTTGCGCAATCAGGCTCTCAGCGTTTTGCAGTAGCACATACATACCGGCAGGCAGGCTGAGTGCGATGCCGATGACCAGAATATTGAGTATCCCTGCCAGCGGCGAGGCAAACATGCGCCGCAATAGTCCGATATTTTGCGCGAGAGCGTGCCTCATGCCTGTCCTGAGCCGGTCGCAGCGGTCAGTCCTGAACCTGTCGAAGTGGTTTGCAATTCTCCCTGCTTTAGCGCGAGCACACGCACATCATTATTTTGCAGCACCGTTTCATCGTGGGTGGAGATCAGCAGCGTGACGCCGACTTGATGGAAGGATTTAAATATCGCCATGATCTCTTGGGCGTATCCGGTATCCAGATTGCCAGTCGGCTCATCGGCCAACAGGATGGCGGGGCGGTTCACGATGGCGCGTGCGATACACAGACGTTGTTGCTCGCCGCCGGACAGTTCGATGGGATTGGATTTTTCGCGTTTGAGCAAACCGACCTTGTCGAGTGCTGCGCGTACCCGTTTATTGCTTTCGCGGTAATCGAAGCCGCAGATTTGCAGCGGCAGCATCACGTTGTCGAACACGTTGCGGTCGAACAACAGTTTGTGATCCTGGAAAATAATGCCCAGATTGCGGCGCAGAAAAGGCAGCGCACGCTCTTTGAGCGCACCGACATTCTGATGGTTGACCAGCACACTGCCGAGGTTGGGTCGTTCGATCGCAGCAATCAGCTTAAGCAAAGTACTTTTGCCCGCACCGGAGTGACCGGTGAGAAACACCATCTCCCCTGCTGCGATTTCGAAAGAGACATTCTTCAACGCCTGATAACCACCCGGATAACGCTTGTGGACTTGGGTGAAACGGATCATTCTTCCAGACCCATCAGTGCCGCGACAAACTCCTCCGCAACAAAGGGACGCAAATCATCCAGCCTCTCGCCCACCCCGATAAAACGCACCGGGATCGGATGCGCCCTGGCGATCGCGGCGATCACGCCGCCCTTGGCGGTGCCGTCCAGCTTGGTGAGTATCAGTCCGGTCACACCCAGAGCTTCATCAAAGGCTTTGACCTGGCTCAGCGCATTCTGTCCGGTGTTGGCATCCAGCACCAGCATCACTTCATGCGGTGCATCAGGCAAGACCTTGGCGATGACGCGCTTCACTTTTTTGATCTCTTCCATCAGGTTCGCCTGGGTAGTCAGTCGCCCTGCGGTATCAGCCAGCACCACATCGATGTTGCGTGCCTGCGCGGCTTGCACCGCGTCGTAAATCACCGCAGCGGCATCGCCGCTTTGCTGCGTAATTACTGAAATGCTGTTGCGCACTCCCCATGCCATCAGTTGCTCGCGTGCCGCAGCACGGAAGGTGTCGCCCGCCGCGAGCAATACCGACAAGCCCTGGTCTTGCAAATGCTTCGCCAATTTGCCTATCGAGGTGGTCTTGCCCACGCCGTTTACGCCGACCATCATGATGACAAAAGGTTTATGGGCATCGACTTGCAGCGGTTGCGCCAGCGGCTTGAGCAACTTGAGCAGGCAATGCGCGAGCGCCTCTTTCATCTGCGACGCTTCGCTCAGCCGATGTTCCTTGACGTGATGGCGCAGGTCGGCCAGCAGCGCGCGGGTCGCATCCATGCCGACATCGGCGGTAATCAGGATGGTCTCCAGTTCCTCATAGAGATCATCGTCGATCTTGCCGCCGCTGCTGAACAGATCGGCAAGTTGGCCGCCGGTACGCGCCAGGCCGGTCTTCAGACGCGCGAGCCATTTGCCTGGCTTTTCGCGCTTGGTTTCAGGCGGGTTTCTTTTCAGGAAGCTAAACATTGAATGGATATGGCCGGTAAGCAGAAAAATGTCGCATAATGCACGCCGCATTTTATGCCGATTACACCTCAAAGGGCTAGGGACATGAAAGTTTATTTATATTACATCGCGTTGTTATTGGCTTGGTCGCAAAACATTGCACAAGCGGAGGTGTTCGAACGCACGCTGGCGAATGGACTGAAAGTCATCGTCAAGGAAGATCACCGCGCGCCGGTGATCGTGCAACAAATATGGTACAAGGCCGGCAGCATGGACGAAAGCACCGGAACCACAGGCGTCGCTCACGTGCTGGAGCATATGATGTTCAAGGGCACCAAGGCGGTGCCGGTGGGAGAATTTTCCAAACGAATCGCGGCAGCGGGCGGGCGCGAGAATGCGTTCACCAGCAGCGACTACACCGCCTATTTCCAGCAACTGCACAAATCCGAATTACCATTGGCGATGAAGCTGGAGTCGGACCGGATGCAGAACCTCAATCTGACCGCGAAGGAATTTGGCAAAGAGATCAAGGTAGTAATGGAAGAACGGCGCATGCGCACTGACGATGAGCCGCAGTCGCTGATGAATGAGATCATGAGAGCGACGATTTATCAGGAACACCCCTATCACAACCCGGTCATCGGCTGGATGAATGACCTGCAAGTGTTAACGGTAAATGACGCCAAGGTTTGGTATAACCGCTGGTACGCACCGAACAACGCCACACTGGTCATCGCCGGTGATGTGAAGCCCGACGAAGTGTTCGCCCTGGCGCAACGCTATTACGGCATCATCCCCCGACATAAGCTGCCGGCACGGCGAAACTATGCCGAACCTCCGCAAGCAGGTATCAAGCGCCTGGTTGTGAAAGCGCCTGCCGAATTGCCGCAACTGGTGATGGCTTACCATGCACCGACCATCAAAGATCCCGAGCAGGACTGGAAACCTTACGCGCTGGAGATGCTGGCCGGAGTGCTGGATGGCAACGAATCGGCGCGCCTCAACAAACATCTGGTGCGCGAGCAGCAGATCGCCAGCGCGGCGGGAGCGGGTTATGACTCGACCGCGCTCGGCCCGAGCCTGTTCACGCTGGACGCCACGCCGAGCACAGGCAAAACGGTGCAGGATGTAGAGACCGCGTTGCGCGAAGAGATCGCGCTGCTGGTGAAAGATGGCGTAAACGCGGATGAACTGAAACGCGTCAAGGCGCAGGTAACGGCAGCCGAGATATTCAAACGCGATTCGTTGTTCTATCAGGCGATGCAGATCGGGGAGATGGAGAGCATCGGTTTGGGCCATCAGGCGATTCCGGTGATGCTGAAAAAAATTCAGGCGGTGACGGCAGAACAAGTGCAGCAAGTTGCCAAGGAATTTTTGCAGGACGACAATCTGACAGTCGCGGTGCTCGATCCGCAGCCGCTTTCCGGCAAACCGAAACATCAGTCAGCAGGAGGCTCGTCACATGTCCGCTAAAACAAAAATAATCAAGGCGATTGGTGTCGCAGCATTGTGCTGCATTTCAACTGCAGCTTTCGCCACCCCGAAAATCCAGCACTGGCAGAGCGCCAGCGGCGCGAAAGTGTTGTTCGTGGAAGATCACGATATTCCAATGCTGGATGTAGCGGTGAGTATTCCGGCGGGCAGTAGCTTCGATACTGCGGAAAGATCCGGTGTGGCGAGCTTGACGCATGGCTTACTGGATTCCGGCTCTGATGGATTGAGCGAGGACGATATTTCGCGTGGCATGGCGGACATCGGCGCGCAGTTCGGCGGCGGCTTCGATTATGACCGTGCCAGTGTGACCCTGCGCACCTTGAGCAACGCTGCGGAGCGCGACAAGGCGCTGGACATCATGGCGCGCGTGCTGCAGCACCCGGTGTTTCCCGATGCGATACTGGAGCGCGAAAAAGTGCGGCTGGTCGCCGCCCTGAAAGAATCGGAGACCAAGCCGGAAAGCATCGCCGACAGGGCTTTTCAGAAAGCGGTGTTCGGCACACATCCTTATGCGCTGCGCAGTTCGGGCGAGGTCGATACGGTGGAAAAAATCACCGTGCAAAACCTGAAAGATTTTTATCAGTCGCATTACCAGGCTGGCCGCGCGGTGGTTGCCATCATGGGCGATGCTACGCGCTCCCAGGCGGAAGCGATCGCGCAACAACTGACCGCGCAATTACCCTCTTCAGCTGCGCCTGCCGCATTGCCCAACGTGACGATGAAGATCGCCGCGAGTGAACTGCGTATTCCCCATCCCGCCAGTCAAAGCCACATCCTGATCGGTGCGCCGGGCATGGCACGCAGCGACCCGGATTTCTTCCCGTTGTATGTCGGCAATTACACCCTGGGCGGCGGTGGCTTCGTGTCACGCCTGATGGAAGAGGTGCGCGAAAAGAAAGGCCTGGCCTACAGCGTCTATAGCTACTTCATGCCGCTCAAACAGCCGGGCGCATTCCAGATCGGCCTGCAAACCAAAAAGGAACAGGCAGAAGAAGCGTTGCAAATAGCACGCAAAACGCTGGCGGATTTCATCGCCAAAGGCCCGACCGAGAAAGAATTACGGGCCGCGAAGCAGAACATCATCGGCGGATTTCCGCTGCGCATCGACAGCAACCGCAAGATACTCGACTACCTGAGCATCATCGGCTTCTACGATCTGCCGCTGACCTATCTGGACGATTTCACGCGCAACATCGACCAGGTAACCACGGCGCAGATACGTGTAGCGTTCGCGCGCCACATTGATCCGCAGGCGATGGCGACGGTGATCGTGGGAGCACCTGAGGGGGCGACGAAATAAGCAAGGCCAAAACAAACAAGGTCAGAATAATCGGCGGCGATTACCGCCGCCGCTTGATTGAATTTCCCGATGCGGAAGGCCTGCGCCCCACCCCGGATCGCGTGCGCGAGACCTTGTTCAACTGGCTGGGACAAACCTTGTATGGGCGCACCTGTCTGGACCTGTTCGCCGGGAGCGGTGCGCTGGGCTTTGAGGCAGCTTCGCGCGGCGCCGAGCGGGTGGTGATGGTGGAGATGAACCGCACGGTTTTGCGCGCCTTGCAGGACAACGTCAAAAAACTGGGTTGCGCGAATGTGTCCCTGCAGGGGCAGGATGGGCTAGAATTCGTTTTGCGTGATGCACAAAAGTATGACGTGATTTTTTTAGACCCGCCGTTTCAGTACAATTCTCTGGGCGACTATCTGCCCAGGCTGCTGGCAGTATTGCCGCAACGCCTGAACGAAAACGGCATGGTGTATGTCGAGTCCGGCACGGCGATAGATGTTCCGCCGCCCTGGCAGGCAGTTAAATCAGACAAGGCCGGGCAAGTGCATTATTTTTTATTAAAAGTCGCATAAATTTGGTTCGCCCACAAGTTAATTCAATATGATTAAAGTCGTTTACCCCGGTACATTCGACCCCATTACTCGAGGCCATGAAGATGTCGTGCGGCGTGCCGCCGGATTGTTCGGCGAAGTCATCGTGGCGGTGGCGGAAAGCCGCGCGCAAACCTTGTTCAACTTGGCGGAACGGGTGGAGATCGCGAATGAAGTGTTCGCGAATTTCTCCAATGTGCGCGTGGAAGGTTTCAGCGGCTTGTTGATGAACTTCGTGCAGGCGCATGATGCGCGCGTGGTGTTGCGCGGCTTGCGCGCGGTGTCGGATTTTGAATATGAGTTCCAGTTGGCGGGCATGAACCGCAATCTGTACCCCGAAGTCGAAACATTGTTCCTGACTCCGGCGGAACAATACACCTTTATCTCGGCCACGATGGTACGCGAGGTCGCGCGCTTCGGCGGCGATGTTAGCAAGTTTGTATCGCCCTATGTGATGGATAAATTGCAGCAAAAAAATAAATTATTGCAGGATTGAATTGTCTTATGGAAGTGAATCGTAAACAGGAGAAGTAGCATGGCACTGATGATTACCGACGAATGTATCAACTGCGACGTGTGCGAGCCGGAATGCCCGAACGACGCGATCTCGCAAGGCGATACCATTTATGTCATCGACCCGAACAAATGCACCGAATGCGTAGGCCACTACGATACGCCGCAATGCGTGGAAGTGTGTCCGGTGGACTGCATCCCGATGAATCCGGACTACAAGGAAAGCAAAGCCCAGTTGCAGGCCAAGTATGAAAAGCTGATGGCGGCGAAAGGCAAGTAGTTCCCACATCGGGTCAGTGTTGCTTCCAGACGTCCTTGATCGCCTCAGCATCGCGGCTCGCACCCAGCGCTGGCAAGCCGTAGAAGTCTAGCAGCGTGCGCAGCACGCCGTAGTGATCGATGCGCTGCGGACTGCTACCCGGCTTCACCATCGGCCCCACCAGTAGCGTGACGATGTGATTGTCTTCATGGTAGTTGTCCTCATCCCAAGTCAGTATCAATAAACTGTTGTGCTTGAACGCCCAATCAACGTATGGCGCTATGCGTGTTTTCAGCCACTCGTCTGCCGCCTCGAAACTGCCGTCGTGCATGTCGCTGTTCTGGTCTGGGATCACAAAAGATACCGTCGGCAGTTTGGAAAAATCCTGCGGAAAATCGGCAAAGCGCTGATTTAGCTTGGCGGGCAAGCGCGTGCCTTGCCAGTTCGCTACAGGATTGTGCTTGCGTTGATATGCACCAGACATGCAACTCAAATCGCCCGTGGCGGGCAACGATTCGGAAAAACTGGCGAAGCTGAAACCCGCATCCAGTAAAGTCGAAGCAAGGTTGTCGGTATTGAAAGTGTTCGGGCAGGCATTGCTGGTAATGCCTTGCGTGGCGCCGGAGAACAAGGCTAGGTAGTTCGGCTGGCTCGGATGTGACACAGCATAAGACTCGGTGAGTAACGCCCCGCGTTTTGCCAACGCATGAATATAGGAGGCATTGTTGCGCTTGTCCATGTTCTGCGCATAACCGCGATTCTCCTCGATCACTACCACGACATGATCCGGGCGCGGCAACCGTTCGGCGTATGCAGCGGGTGCGAGAATTAAAGCAAGCAGTGCGGTGGGAAATAAGTGACGCATGGTCGGATTCACAGAATCGGCGGATTGGGTCTCACAAGCACAGCCACAGCTTAAGCACACCGGATGTGGATGCTACTTTTCCGCGTCCGCAGCTTTTTGCTTCAATTCATCAGTGCTTTGCTGCACCGCCTGATCTACACCTTTTGCTTTATCAAGCGCTTCGCGTTGCGGCGCGGCGATTTTCGGCGTTGGGGCAGACTTGTCACAGGCAGTGAACAGCAAAGCAAGTGCAAGCAAAATGTATTTCATTCATTCTCCAGGCAAGTATCGGTGCATGAGCTTCAATATAGAGGTACTGGCTTCTGGCCACTACCTCTACGCATTAATCCCTCTTGATTCTCATATCGCTACCCGAGCATTAATCCAGCGTAAACAAGATTCTTATACCGGGCTTGCCCTCGGCCTTTGACTTGGGGACATAGCCTATGGCATTGGGTGTTCTGGCGACAATAGCAACTACCAGTATATCGCGCTTCATTTGCTGTGGGTTGCGCGCCACATTGGAAACAACACGGTTGGATTCTGCTGCTGCCGCTTCGCTGGCTGACATTCCCAGTACTTTGCGCGCGAAAATTTCCGCAGCGGCCTCGTCTGCCGGCAGGTTATACACCGCAATCCTCCCTCCGCCGGCCCAGGCAATAGCTCTGTCCGCATAGATGCTTTTTACATCATCCAAAGATAATTGATGGGGGTTGGCACTATTGACGATAACCGCTATGGGATCCGCGAGCGCCGCGTGCATGCCCAACAGGGATGCGAGCAAAAATAATGCAATGTATAGTTTTCTCATGAGTATTTTCCCCACCGCTTAGTCGAGGTTAACTACGAGGCTGACAATATTCTTGTAATAATCATTTTTGGCAGGATCAATTACTTTCGCCAGGTGATGCTCCAACTTCATGACCACATTTTTATTGATGTGATAGTTGACGATAGCAGAATTTATTTTTGCTCCGGTATTGGAGATTGCAGAGGAAGTATTCGAGTCGAAAAAATCATAGCGGTAGCCCAGCGTCCATTTATTGATGTTGTAATCGAACTGGGCGTAATAGCCCTTTTTATGAAAAGGCAGATTAGTCGTGGGAAAGAAGGTAGGTTCATACTTGCCGTCAGCATACTCAGCCTGGAATCCAAAACTGCCTAGCTCGATCTTGGTATGCACACCGTAGACATCTTTTTTCGATTCTTTCGGATCGGCTGAAGCTGCCAGCTTGTCATGATAAAAGCTGGCTCCCACCTCGAACAGCGTGGCTATCGGCAAAGCCAGGTTGGCTCTCAGGCCTGCTGCCATGGTTGTATTGCTATCGCCGGAACCATCAAAGTTGGGCGTTTCGCCGTTTCCGAAGTAAAGGTCATAACTGGCAAATACGCTGCTTACGGCATGGCGGCCGGAGATCGCGGCGCCGTCCACCAGTTGCGGAAAAATCTCGCGGATATGCTGCGGCCTCTGTTGTGTGAGCACGAAGGGCGGATAGTGATCCACCGACCAGATGCCCGCCGGGGTGAAGAAGCGCCCGACGCGCACGCTGTTGTCAGGGCGCCATTGGTAATCGAAATTGACCGCTTCTACGAAAAGTTTACCGCTGACGCCATTCGGTGAATTTGCGGTCACATATGGCGCATCTTCATACTCGGTCTCGGAGAAAAAGCGCAACTCTTCGCTGACTTGCTTCTTCAAGAACACGGAAAAGTGGTGCAGGCGGAATCCCGGCTTGTCCGGGCCGTTGGTCGTCACATACTCAGTATCGGCATAGCCCGACACGGACATGTTATTTTTAAAGCGGTTCGTGATGTCATCCATTTCATCCTGGTGCGATTCAACTGTCCCCTCCAGATTTTTCAAACGCCGATCGATTTCTTCCAGTGTGGCGGAAATGCCCATCACCGGACACAGCAGGAATCCTAATATGATTGCGAATACTGATTTTTTTATTGCGGATAACATCATTGCGCTCCTCATATTCATTGTGAGACTTCATTTTTAATGATGGACGATTAAATGTACCACATAGCCATGGGATTGTGGAATATGCGCTTGGGGCGCCAATTAAGAATTGCTACCACGAGCTTCGCCAAGGGACTATGGGCTTCGCCCAATCGTTTATTTCACTTCTGGCAACGCCCACAATAAAAACTGGAACGCTGTCCTTGCCTGATTTGCTTGATGGGCGAACCACAACGGCGGCACGGCTCGCCTGCTCTGCCGTATACCCAATAAGTCTGCTGGAAGTAACCTGGCTGTCCCGAGGTGTTCACAAAATCGCGCAGACTGCTGCCGCCCAAGCTGATAGCTTCAGACAGGGTCGCGCGGATTTCCGCGACCAGTTTTGCGCAGCGCGGCAGGCTGAGTTTTCCGGCGGCAAGTTGCGGCTTGATACCGGCACGAAACAGGGCTTCGTTGGCGTAGATGTTGCCTACGCCGACCACGATATGATTGTCCATGATGCATTGCTTGATGCTGACGCGGCGCCCGCGCGTGGCCTGGTAGAGATAGTGCGCATCGAATTCTTTTTGCAAAGGCTCAGGGCCCAGTGCGGCGAGCAGCGGATGAGTATGGGCATCGCCGCTATGCCACAGTACCGCCCCGAAGCGGCGCGGGTCGCGCAGACGCATCAACATGTTGTTGTTAAAAATCAAATCAAAGTGGTCGTGTTTGTCAGGCGGTGTGTTCGCCAGCAGAATGCGCAAGCTGCCGGACATGCCGAGGTGCAGGATCAACGTGCCGTTGCCGCAATCCATCAGCAAATATTTTGCGCGCCGTTTGAGCGAGCGGATGGTTTGTCCGCGCAACAGCCCGGGCAGATTTTTCGGGATCGGCCAGCGCAGACTGGCGTTGCGGATGACGACATCCCTGATGGTGAGCCCGGTGAGATGCGCGTCCAGTCCGCGCCGGGTGATTTCTACTTCGGGAAGTTCAGGCACGGCGGCGTTTCCGCCAGATATAAATTCCCACCCCGGCCAGCAACAGCGGCAAGACCAGCAGAAAGATGCCGCTGATGATCTCGAGTTGCACTTTGCTTAGCATCAGGCTGCTGTCTTTTGCAGCATGCGGTTGCAGGTTGATGAAACGTTCTTCGCTGGCCAGCCAGTGCACCATGTTCATGCCCAGGTCGACGTTGCCGCCGTTTCCGGCATAGCTGTTGGCGAGGAACGCGCCGTTACCGACCACCACGATGCGCTGCTCCCGGTCATTGATGTGGCGTTGCAGCGCCATCGCGATCACGGCGGGACCGGGGATGTCATGCTGTTTGTCGAACGGGTGCCCGGACAAACGGTTTTCGTCGCGCGGTTTGTCGCTTGGCTTGTTGCGGCTCACCCAGCCGCGCGGGGCGACTTCCACCAGCACGTTGTGCTGCCAGTCTGTACTTTCATTCCAGATCAGCGGACGCGCGGAAGGAAACGCGGTGATCAAATTGAAGTTGCGTGTGATCGCGTGCGGCGGATACGTCGCGCCCAGCGACCAGGTGGCAGGTGCGTTCATCCCGCTGGCTGCCGGGTCGATCACGATGCCGGGCGGCAGCAGCAGGTCGAGTTTTTCGGCGAGGCGCTCCAGTCCGCGCAAAGGTTCTGCGTCCACCAGCCACAGCAGGTTGCCGCCGCGATCCACATAGCGCAGCAACTTGTCCACTTCGCCGCGCATCAGTTCGAGTTGCGGCTGGGTGATGACCAGCACGCTGACGTTGCTGGGCACTTCCTGCGCCAGCGCCAGATTCAGGCTGCCGAGATGAAAGCCGTTCTGTTTGAGCTTGGCGCCGAACAGCGAGCCGAGGTCATAGTTGGCGATGCCGTCCAGTTTGCGCTCGCCGTGTCCGTCCAGATACATCACGGTCTGGTCGCGGGTATGTGCCAGGCGCAGCAGGGTACTGGTAAGGATAGGCTCGTTGATCTTGGTCAGGTGTTCGCTGCGTCCGGCGTATTCGACCACCATTTCCCCATTGAAGCGGATTTGCGCGGCGCGGGCTTTTTCCTCGTCTTTTTCCGGATCGATGAATACCAGTTGCATGTCGGTCTTGTAGCGTTGATACAGCGACAGGAAATCGCGAATGATCTTGCGGATGTCGCCCAGGCGCGCGTCCTGCTCGGTCGCATACACGGAGATATTCACCGGGCCGTCCAGTTGTTTGAGAACCTCGACACTGCCGGGTTCCAGGCTGTTGATGGTGTTGTAGGTGACATCGCGTTGTACGTGATGGCGCGTGGCGAGATAGCCCAGGCCTGTTGCAATGCCGATCAGGACCAGCACGAACAGAATGTTGCGGAGCGAATGGGTCTTGAGAAATTTACGCAGCATGATTTACCCGTAGACGCGGTTGTTGTGCAAACGCTTTATCGTCAAGATCAGAAAGACGGCGGTAAACAAAACGAAGAACGCGGCATCGCTGCTATCCAGCAAGCCGTTGTTGAAATTCTGGAAATGACTGAGCGGCGAGATGGAATGCCAGGGTGAATCTTCCGCCGCGCCGATGTCGGCCAACCACAATCCGAGCAGCACCGCCAGCGCGCCGATCGCAGCGATGATGGGCTGGGTGGTGAGTGCGGAAATATACAGGCCCAGCGCAACATAGCTGGAAGTGAGCAGCAACAGGCCGAGCAGGTTGCTCAGCATCAGTCCGTGATCGAGACTGGTGCCGAGCACCAGTGTGTACAGCATCAGCGGCACGCCGGTCATCAGCACGATCAGAAAGATCAGCAGGCCCAGAAATTTGCCGAGCACGATATGGCGACCGGACAGTGGAGCCGAGAGCAGCAGCACAAGCGTCTGGTTGCGGCGTTCTTCGGCGATCAGGCGCATCGTGAATATCGGCACCAGCATCATCAACAGCAGCGCGACGGTGTTGAACATCGGTGCGGCTACTGTGCTCGTCACGCCGGGCGGATTGGCGAGTTGCGCGAGCTGCGGCTGTATTTCCAGGAAGGCTTCCAGCCGTGCCAGAAAGAACCACGCCAGAATGAATTGCAGCACGGCGAAAACGAACCAGGTGGACGGCATCGCAAACAGGCTGCGCAGTTCGCGCAGCGCGAGCAGGCGGATCATTTGATTGCTCCCGATGTAGCCTTTTCCGCATCGGTGATCTTGACGAACACCTCTTCCAGCGTGGCTTGCAGCGGCGTGAGTTGCTCCAGTTGCCAGCCTTGTTGTTCTGCCATGCTGAGCAGCGTGCCTTTGGGGTTGCTGTCCGGTGTGTGCAACACACGGAATTGCGTGGCGGAAATTTGCTCTACGTGGCTGATACCGGTGATGCCTGCCAGCACACTCAGCGGCGGCGGGTTGCCCAGGACTATGATGAAGCCGGACACGCTGCCGTGTTGCTGCATGTGCGCGCTGGTGTCGCCATAGATCAGCTTGCCGTGCTGCATGATCTCGACGCGGTCGCAGACGCTTTCCACTTCGCTGAGCAAATGCGTGGACAGGATCACGCTGTGCGTATCGCCCAGTTCGCGGATCAGGCTGCGTATCTCGCGGATTTGTGTAGGGTCTAGGCCGACAGTGGGTTCATCCAGCACGATCACGGCAGGGCGGTGGATGATGGCCTGCGCGATGCCGATGCGCTGCTGATAACCCTTGGACAAGGTGCCGATGATCCTTTTGCCGACATCTTCCAAGCCGCAACGCTGCTTGGCCAGGGCCAGCGCCTCGGCCACTGCGGCGGATTTCATGCCGCGCAAACGCGCAGCAAAGATCAGGTAATCGTCCACGCCGAGCTCGCGATATAGCGGCGGGTTTTCCGGCAGATAGCCGATATGCGCCTTGGCCTGCACCGGATGATGCAACAAATTGATGCCGCAGATGTCTATGCCACATCCATTTTGTTCTGCATCGTCCGGCAACAGGCAACCGGTCAGCATTTGCAGCGTGGTGGTTTTTCCCGCGCCATTGTGCCCGAGCAGGCCCAGCACTTCGCCGCGTCTCAATTCCAGCGACACATCATGAATGACCTGAAAATTGCCGAAGCGGCGCTTCAGGTTGCGTGCGGAGAGGGTTATTTCGGGAGTGGCGTTAGACAAAATCGAGTGTAGTCGTGGTTGTGAGTTTGGCTAAATATAACCTATTATGTGCACCTCTATCAAAGGCAGTTAATGTTATGACCCAGTTCAAATATATTATTCTCGGCAGTTTGCTGCTCACCGCTTGTGCGCACGCCCCAATTAATCAGGCTGGGAATCAGGCTGGGAATCAGGCCGCGCAAGCAGAGGCAGCAGATCAGGTCGAGCCGCCTGAGCAGCAGGTAGAAGTGCCGAAGAGCTTACCCAACGTTGAGTTGAGCAAGGAAATACTCTATGAATTTCTGCTGTCCGAAATCGCCAGCCAGCGCGGCAACGATATTCTCGCCGTCCAGGGTAGCTCGGACTTGGCCAAGAAGACGCACGACCCGCGCCTTGCCATGCGCGCTGCCCACTTGGCGCTTCAATCCGGCCAAATCGACAAGGCTATCGAAGCGCTCAAGATTTGGCGTGGTGCTGATCCCTCCTCGATCGTGGCAAGACGCATGCTGTCTTCGGTATTGTTGCGCAGCGGCAATCTCGATGAAGCCAGCGAGGAATTGGCGAATTTATTAAAAGCGGACGAAAGCCATTCCGCACAAACCTTTGTCCAAGTTTATCAAATGCTGGCGGCCTATCCGGACAAGGCAGCGGCGTTGAAGATGTTGCGCGGGCTCGCGCAGCTTTATCCGCGTGTGGCTGAAGCGCATTGGGGGGTGGCGCAATTGGCGCAAGCATCCGGCGACGGAGAGCTTGCATTCAGCGAGGTAAGACAGGCGCGCAAGCTGCGTCCCGAATGGGATGCTGCAGTCTCACTGGAGGCGCAGTTGTTTCAGAAAAAGTCACCGCAACAGGGTTTGGATGTATTGCACAGCTATTTGGCCAGCTATCCCGATGCGCATGAAATACGCTTGCAATATGCACGCGCATTGCTCGATCAAAAACAATACAAGCAGGCGCGGGACGAGTTTCAGCGTATGGCGGACGATAATCCCGACAACCCGGAGATGGCCTATGCCATCGCGCTGATCTCGCTGCAAATGAACGATTTGCAAAATGCAGAGATACAACTCAAGCAGGCACTCAGCAAGGGAAAGAAAGAGCAGGCTACCGTGCAGTATTACCTCGGACAGTTGAGCGAAGCAAAGAAAAACGAGGAAGAAGCGATTGCCTTTTATCGCGAGGTCAAGGGTGGCGAATATCAGGTACCTGCACAGATCCGCCTCGCTTATTTGCTGAGCAAGCACGGTCAGCTTGCCGAGGCGCGCCATCTGTTGCATCAGGTGCGGCCCACTAACGATCTGCCTCGTGCGCAACTGGCGATGGTCGAGGCGCAATTATTACGCGAGGCGAATCAATTCGACGAGGCATATAAAATATTGGATCAGGCCTTGGCAAAGCAACCCGACCAGGTTGACCTGCTTTACGAGACCGCGATGATGGCCGACAAGATCGGCAAGCCGGATGTGTTCGAGCAATTGATGCGCAAACTGATCAAAATCAAACCCGATCACGCGCAAGCCTACAATGCGCTGGGCTATGGCATGCTGGAACGCAACGTGCGCATTCCGGAAGCGGTGCAATTGGTGGGAAAAGCCCTGCAGCTGGCGCCTGACGATGTCTCCATTATGGACAGCGTGGGCTGGGGCTACTATCTCAGCGGCAAACTGGATGAGAGCATAAAAATGTTGCGGCGCGCTTTCGCCGGCAATGCCAATCCCGAGATTGCTGCGCATCTGGGCGAAGTGTTGTGGGTGCGCGGCGATAAAGAGGAAGCCAAAAAGATTTGGCAGGACAGCCTCAAGGAAAATTCCGGCAATGAGCAACTGCAAGCAGTCATCAAAAAATTTGATCCTTGATGATGAGGTGGCTGGTTTTTTTAGGGCTGACCTGGTTGAGCGGCTGCACGTTATTACCAACCTCGGCCACACCCGTTGCGCGTCCCGCACAATCCGAATCCGCACCTTTTGCGTTGAACGGACGCGTCTCGGTCAAACACCCGCAAACACACCAATCTGCCGGTTTGCGCTGGACGCATCAGGCGCACTCCGACGAAATCCTGCTGCTCAATCCGCTCGGGCAAACTGCCGCGCGGATTTATCGCGACGCTAGCAATGCGACGCTGGATGATGGCGACAAACACTATCAGGATGTTGATGCAGAATCGCTGATGGAGCAGGTGTTGGCTTGGCACCTGCCGCTCAACGGCTTGCATCATTGGGTGCTGGGTATGGCTGATCCCGAAACGCCTGCGCTAATCGAACGTGCTGACAATGACCAAATTTCCGTGCTGCATCAGGATGGCTGGGAGGTGCGCTTCTTGCGCTATGCAGACAGCACGCCGGACAGCTTGCCAAAACGCATGCAGTTAAATCATGAAGACTTGCAAATTCAATTGCTGATCGACGAGTGGGAATGGATTCCACAGTGACAATTGAACTCACCTGCCCTGCCCCGGCAAAATTAAATCTATTCCTCCATGTCGTCGGACGCAGGCCGGACGGCTACCACCTGCTGCAAACCCTGTTCCGCTTCATCGACCTGCACGACACGCTGCACTTCAGCCTGCGCGAAGATGGCACGGTGCGGCGTACCAATACTGTCGAGGGCGTGGCCGAAGAACAGGATTTGTGCGTGCGTGCGGCGCGTCTGCTGCAAAGCGAGACTGGATGCGGCTTGGGGGTGGACATCACGGTAGAAAAACGCATCCCGATGGGTGGCGGCCTGGGCGGCGGCAGTTCGGATGCGGCCACCACGCTGATCGCGTTGAATCGCCTGTGGTCATTGGGTTTGTCGCGCGCGCGCCTGATGCAGCTTGGCTTGCGGCTGGGGGCCGATGTGCCGGTGTTCGTGTTCGGCGAAAATGCGTTTGCCGAAGGGGTAGGCGAGGAGCTACAGGCTTATCCCTTGGCGGAGGCGTGGTACGTGGTGTTATTTCCCCCGGTGCACGTGCCGACCGCACAGATTTTTGCGCATCCGGAATTGACACGCGATACGGTTTCCATCACAATGCGCGCCCTTTCGGAAAGGCCATTCCGGGAGCAGCAACTTCGCAACGATCTGCAACCTTTGGCGTGCAAGCTTTACCCGGAAGTGGCGCGACATATAGCCTGGCTTGAAAAATACGGCAAAGCGATGATGACCGGCTCAGGTGCCTGTGTATTTGCCGAATTTGCCGACCGCAACCAGGCTGAAGCAGTTTTACAGAATTTGCCTCGCGAAATGCGCGGCGTAGTAGCACAAGGTTTAGCCAAGCATCCGTTGCATGATTGGGTGCCTGATTGATGTTTTTGATGGGGAGTCGCCAAGTGGTAAGGCACCGGATTTTGATTCCGGCATTCGTAGGTTCGATCCCTACCTCCCCAGCCAGTTTTCGGGGCATGCGCCCCGTTGTTATATATTGCCCTGTTGTTATAGATTGAAAGGTCGCACGTGTCCTACGACAGCCTGATGGTGTTCACCGGCAATGCCAATCCTAAGCTCGCTGAAGCGGTCGCGCGGTATCTGCACATTCAGCTCGGTCGCGCCAAGGTTGGGCGGTTTTCCGACGGTGAAGTGATGGTCGAGCTGCTGGAGAATGTGCGCGGACGGGATGTGTTCGTGCTGCAATCGACTTGCGCGCCGACCAATGACAACCTGATGGAAGTGCTGGTCATGGTGGACGCGCTGAAACGCGCTTCTGCCGGACGTATCACCGCTGCGATGCCGTATTTTGGCTACGCGCGCCAGGATAGGCGCCCGCGTTCGGCGCGTGTCGCGATCACGGCAAAACTGGTTGCGGACATGTTGAGCAGCGCCGGTGTGGATCGTTTGTTGACGATGGATTTGCACTCCGACCAGATTCAGGGCTTCTTCGATATTCCGGTGGACAACATTTACGCCAGCCCGATATTGCTGTCCGATGTGTGGAAACACAATTATCCGAATCTGATCGTGGTATCGCCGGACGTGGGCGGCGTGGTACGTGCCCGCGCATTGGCCAAGGAACTGGATGCGGATCTGGCGATCATCGACAAGCGCCGCCCCAAGCCAAATGTGGCCAAGGTGATGAACATCATCGGTGACGTGGCCGGACGCACCTGTTTGATCATGGACGACATGGTGGATACCGCCAACACGCTGTGCGAAGCCGCCAACGCGTTGAAGGAAAAAGGCGCGGCACGGGTATTGGCCTATTGCACTCATGCAGTGCTGTCCGGCCCGGCGATCGAGCGCATCGAGAAATCCGCGATGGATGAGCTGGTAGTAACCGACACCATCCCGTTGAGCGAAGCGGCACGCAAGAGCAAGCGCATCCGCCAACTGAGTACGGCAGAATTGCTGGCGGAAACTATACGCCGCATCAATAACGAAGAGTCGGTGAGTTCATTATTTGCCGAGTAAATGGGTAGGGTGGGCACGGTTTCATCGTGCCCAAGCAGTTCGGTATCGCTTGGGCAGAGCATGGTTGTTGCCGACTTGTCGGCTTTACAACCACGGCCTCCCTCTTGCGGGGAAAAAAACCTGCCCACCCTACATAAGTTTTTAGCGATGGCCATGTTGGCTGTCGCAAATGTTGAATCATCTGGTCGCGGATGATTCTTTTTGAGGAGAAGTAAAATGGCAATCGAAATCAATGCAACTAATCGTAAGGCGCAAGGAACGGGTGCGAGCCGCCGTCTGCGTAACACCGGCCGCGTGCCAGGTGTTCTGTATGGCGTGGGCGACGTGAACATGATCGAGCTGGATCACAATGAGTTGTATTACAAGCTGCGCGCAGAGGCGTTCCATGCCTCCATCCTGACGCTGAATCTGGAAGGCAAAAAGGAATCCGTGCTGCTGCGCGATTTCGTGATGCACCCGTTCCGCCAGCAAGTGCAACACATCGACTTTCAGCGCGTGGATGAGAAGAAGAAGATGCACATCAAAGTGCCATTGCACTTCATCAATGAAGATCTCGCGCCGGGCGTGAAGGAAGGCGGCAAGATCAGCCACGTGATGAACGATCTGGACATCGCATGTTTGCCAAAAGATCTACCGGCATTCATTGAAGTTGACTTGGCGCATCTGACGCTCGGCCATTCCATCCACGTATCCGATTTGAAGTTACCGAAAGGCGTCGAAGCTGCATCGCACGCAGCTCATGCCGCTGAAGCAGTAGTCGCCACCGTGCAAGTGCCGCGTGGCATGCTGGAAGCTGAAGTGACTGCCGAGGCAGCAGCGGCCGCTGCAGCTTCTGCCGCCGTAGCCCCGGCTCCTGCGGCAGGTGCTGCTAAAACGACAGGTGCTGCCCCTGCCCCTGCTGCTGCACCGGCCGCCAAAAAAGCCAAGTAATCCGATTGGCTGCACAATAAACCCGCCATGCCGAAAGCTGTGGCGGGTTTTTTTATTCATGCACTATCTATTCAGGCGCATTGAATGGAATGACAGCGATACATTTAATTGTTGGTCTGGGCAATCCCGGACGCGAATACGAAACCACCCGGCACAACGTCGGCTTCCAGTGGGTGGATGAACTCGCGCGCAAGCAAAAGTTGAGTTTCAAGAGCGAGAGCAAGTTTCACGGCTTGACCGCGCGCGGCCAGTTACACGGGCAAGAAGTATTGTTGCTCAAGCCGCAAACCTTCATGAACCACAGCGGACGAGCCGTCGGCGCACTGGTGCAGTTCTACAAGATCGAACCGGCAGAGATGCTGGTGGTGCATGACGAGCTGGATCTGCCACCGGGTTTGGCGCGCCTGAAACTAGGCGGTGGACACGGCGGGCACAACGGCCTGAAAGACATCATCGCGCATCTCGGTAGCAAAGACTTCTGGCGATTGCGCATCGGCATCGGGCATCCCGGCGAACGCACTGAAGTGTCCAATTACGTGCTGGGCGATCCGCGTCACGAAGAAAGTGAATTGATGGAAGAGGCCATGCAAAAAGCGCAGAATATCGCACATCTGCTCATTGAAGGAAAAACCGAGGCGGCGATGTTGAAACTGCATAGCGCATAACCCTGAAGTTATTGGAGCGGTGACGCAGATTCGATATGACTCCACCGTATATTTCTCTCGCCAAGGAAGTGCGTGCTCATTAAGCCTGGATTGATTTCACCTAAGACGGGGTGACTATAAAGTGCCGGCGTGGTCTTTCAGCTAGTGAGTCCATGCTCCCAATTAGGGAAACTCCTACCTCCAACCGCAGCGCTTTGTTATGTGAAAGTCAGCATCCCCTGATGGCCTAGATATGCATAATCTGCCCTAATATAGCCCATTCTATATGAGATATTCGCCACACAACTTACAACCTAACTGGGGAGTCGTCTCTTAACAACGCATACAGCCAATTGGGTAGTGACATGCATGCCTCTCTTGGTAATTACGATATGGCGTACCAGTATCAGCAAGGGTTCATGGTGAACGGACAATACATCTTTGATCAGAGTTGGGTGTATTTCGCTGTCAACGCTTTCAATTTAGGCCTGAGCTACGAAATGCTATTGAAATGCAAAGGAAGCATCCCAATAATAGAACCAAGTTTAGTTTCAAACAATAGTTAGTGAACTAATTTTAGTTATAGAGTTCACATGTATCGTGTCGGCTGATGTAGCCGTCATTCTTCTTTTTCAACTCACCGTTAGGAGACTGCTATCATGGAAACAAAATCAAAAGCCAATTTACTAGAAACAAAACAAGGAAAGCTGAAAGAATTGCATGCTCAACAAGAAAAACTGAAAGAATTGCAAGATGAATTAGCGGTTATGGAATCGAAAATCAAAAACAATGAAAAACTATCGAGGGAAGACGTCAAGTTTGTCGGCGAACTCGGCTGGCTTAGCGCGGCGGCAGTAACGATTGCCAGTATAGCCACCAGCCTGTAGCTAATTAACATGGCTTTTTTACTTAAACGCAACAACGGCATCAAATAGCATCACAGAGGGCGGGTAACCGCCCTTTGTTTTAACTACCTTTATGAACACATAGGCCTCTTGGCCGTTTCTAAGAATGTGAAATGGCGGTTTGGTGTTGAAAGCGGCGGCTTGAGCTTCTCTCTACCGGCCATTTATTGCAAGTAGACTGCACATTCAGCTTATTCTTCCATGCTGATCACCACAGCCGAACAGACCAAAAGCCCAACGCATTGCTGAAATTATTTTCAGCTTGGCATCTCCTGCCCGCCAGGCCGGATCGCCCAAGGTGTTACAATTCGCGCCTTTTTAGAATCCAGCAATAGTTAAGGAACAACCATGAGTTTGAAATGCGGTATCGTCGGCCTGCCCAACGTGGGCAAATCCACCTTGTTCAATGCGCTGACCAAGGCGGGTATTGCGGCGGAAAACTATCCGTTTTGTACAATCGAGCCGAACGTCGGCATCGTCGAGGTGCCCGATCCGCGCATGCAGGCCTTGGCCGAGATCGTCAAGCCGCAGCGCATGCAACCGGCCATCGTGGAGTTCGTCGATATCGCCGGGCTGGTTGCGGGTGCATCTAAGGGTGAAGGTCTGGGCAACCAGTTCCTCGCCAACATCCGCGAGACCGACGCGATCGTCAATGTGGTGCGCTGCTTCGACGATCCCAATGTGGTTCATGTGGCAGGCAAAGTCGATCCGATTTCCGATATTGAAGTCATCCTTACCGAGCTGGCGCTGGCCGATCTCGCCGTGGTGGAGCGCACCATCCAGCGCGACGGCAAGAAAGCTAAGTCCGGCGACAAGGATGCGCAGAAACTGATCGCTGTACTGGAGAAGCTGCTGCCGCATATGAATCAAGGCAAACCCGCGCGCACTTTTAATTTGAGCGACGACGAGAAGCTGCTCATCAAGCCGCTGTGCCTGCTGACCATCAAACCTGCGATGTATGTGGGCAATGTATTGGAGGACGGCTTCAAGAACAACCCTCACCTCGACCGCCTGCGCGAACACGCGGCGAAAGAAGGCGCGCCTGTTGTCGCGCTATGCGCCAAGATCGAGGCCGAGCTGGCCGATCTCGATGACGCCGACAAGAAAGAATTCCTTGCCGACCTCGGCCTGGATGAACCCGGCCTGAATCGCCTGATCCGCACCGGTTACGACCTGCTCGGCCTGCAAACTTATTTCACCGCCGGTGTAAAAGAAGTGCGCGCCTGGACGATCCACAAGGGCGACACTGCGCCTCAGGCAGCAGGCGTGATCCACACCGATTTCGAGAAGGGTTTCATCCGCGCGCAGACGATATCTTACGCCGACTTCATCGCCTGCGGTGGCGAGGCGGGCGCCAAGGAGAAGGGCAAGATGCGCGTCGAGGGCAAGGATTATGTTGTGCAGGATGGCGATGTGATGAATTTTTTATTCAACGTGTAACGCTTCGAGCGCGAGCATCTTGCCCAAATTCCATGACCGATAAGCAGAAGGAGCAATCAAATGAAATGCTGGGTTCTTCTTTTCAGCGCGCTGTTATCCGCACATGCGCTTGCCGACTCCCCTGCCCCTGTCATTCCGTTGAACCAGAATTTGGCGGTGGTCGATTATTTCAGCAATGGACAGCAAACGGGGTGCGGGTTGCGAGCCACCGGGGAGACCGAGGACGACTTATGGCTCAATGTGTTGATCACTGTCTTCAGGAAAGATACGGGAGCCACTTTCGGGGTGATCAAAGTGGTCGCCAGAAAAGTAAATACAAAGGACGGCGTTCCTCTGCTGAAGGACGGCAAGATCACCTATGCAAACCTCGGAAAAATACATAAGGCCTGGATAAAACCCGACTCGGGGAAGCAACCCCTGACTTCTAAAAATGACGGGTCGTTGCACAGCGACGCTTATATGGTGAACACGGAATTTACCAGTACCGTGGAATTGTTGCTTGCGATGTCGCAGGAAAACTTCAAGGTCGGACTCAATAGAAACGAATCCGGGCCTGACGAGATATTCCAGTTTGATAGGCGGCTCAAGGAGGACGAAGCCGGCAAGCTGTCCTTGTGCATGAAAAATCTCAGGACTGCGCTGGAAGAAAACAAGAACAAGGAAGTCTTCTAAGTAATCGCCCTCGGATCTTCGTGCCGGCATGCGCTTATACAAAAAATTCCTCGACGGCGTACCCGAATACCTCGCGCGCTATTACTGGTGGGCGTATCTGTGGCGCTGGGGCATCTGGTTCTTTGATCATCAGCCCATCATCAACGCCATCCTGTTCGGCCAATACGACAGCCTGCTGAGAAAGACACTGGCTCAGGTCGAGACCAGGCCGAACGTAAGATTGCTGCAACTGACCTGCGTGTACGGCAAGTTCACGCCGTCGATGTTTTTCGGCGCCAACAATGAAATTCATTTGTGCGATGTTGCAACGGGTCAGTTGCAATTGGCGCGACGCAAGACGCTGCACTACTCGGATCGTTGTCATCTGGCACGCATGAACGCAGAGTGTCTGGGGTATCGCAGCGATATATTCGATCAGGTGATTGTGTTTTTCCTGTTTCACGAAATGCCTGCTGAAGCGCGGAATAACACTTATGCCGAAATCGCGCGTGTGGTGAGCCCGGGCGGCTCGGTGCTGATCACGGAATATGGCGCGGCCCCGTATCGGCACTTGCTGTATCGCTTCATGCCATTCCGTTTGCTGCTTGGGTATCTCGAGCCTTTCCTGCCGGGATTCTGGCAGGAAGATGTGGCGAAAAAATTAAGCGACTCGCTCAGGCAGAACAACAAAGCGCTGCACGGTGAACCCCGAGTTGAACATTGTTTCGCGGGTTTTTACTGCATCATGCGTTTTAATATCGCGACAAATCAAGGATGACGAGGAACTATACCTGCCCCGCCTGAACAGTTGGCCGCGGAGCGAGCAGACTCTTCAGGCCGGTTGGTCTGCCTGTATACCACCGAGAGCGCGCAATGAGCCCGCAAATCCGGAGGTGATTGTGTCAGTGCGGCACGTAATGGCGCTTCCGCCTGGGCAATATGCCCGGAATTCATCAAGGCAAGACCAAGGCTTTTGAGGGCTGTGCCACGCACGGATTCCGCAAGGCTCTGTGATTGCGTCGCGGCTGTTAAATAAGTCACCGCGTCATCGAAGTAATGTATCTCCAACGACCACAACCCCGCGCTGTAGAATATCGACGTATCATCGGGAAAATGTCCGGCCAGATGAGACCAATCTGAAGAGAGTATATATTGGCTCTTTTTCCAGAAGTGATTTATCGGCAAATTCCACTTGGACTGAGCTGGTGGTTGCTTGAGATCAAGACCCAATTTCCAAAGTAACTCAGTTACTTTTTGGTGGTTGCCCTTTGAAGCTGTGGCGATATTTATCTCAAGATTAGCTTGTATCATTCCGTTCACGATATTGCGGAATTCAGTGCTTGCTATGTTATTGGCCGCCTCGCTTGCCTCGCGAATTGATTCCTGCCGAAATATGGCAATAAAGATTCTGTAAGCAACAGGCATGTAGAACCCCGGGTAGGCTCTGATATCGGTATCTACCAGCGATTCGAAGCTGCGCCAGTCACGAGGCCTTTCTACGGTCTGGAAGCACCATGACAGCGCGATGATGAGCAACAGTAACGTACGGTACATTGCTCTCAATCGCCATGCCAGGGCAACAGTCAGCATCACGGCCGGCCATGCCGCGAGGGACAAGTAACGGTCTTGAACTAACGAAGGTGATTCATAGGGAATCAGTTGGATATAAGGCATGCTGAGTAGAAAAAATGTGGCCAGAGCAAATCCCTCAAGCGAGCGCTTGCGAAAAATCATTACCGCACCCACCCCGGCAGCCAGCAGAACCGCTACTCCGAGTGCCACCATAGCAGGCAAATACGGATCCTCGAAAACCGGATAAAAATAATGATGGTTTTCAGGGCTGATGGCAAGGCGAGCCATCCACCCCAACACGGCCAATGATCGGATTAGCGCCTCGATTCCAAAATAAAATGGAACATGGTCTTCGCTTTTGGAGATGAAGATACGAACCATAAACATGGCCAGGAGCAAAATGGCGAGTGGCCATAGCAATGTATATCGCTTCCGGTTAGGCGCAGGGATATCACGCCAAAAGAGAATCCAAAGCATCGCGATAATCGGTGCCACTGCGATGTATGACGACTTGGAAAGCATCACTGCGGCGAAGGCAAACAAAGCTGCGGTAGCATAAGGTACTGAAAGCCCATGCTCATGCTTGGCATTCACGGCCAACCACAATGCAAGCATCGAAAAAAGATTGGGAAGCACGTACTTTCGCCCAGTGATCCAAACCACTGATTCGACCAAAGCAGGATGCAGCACAAATAATGCAGTGACTGTCGCTGCAGCCCATGATGCGCTGGCAACATCCGCCGGGCGGAAGTATCGCCACAACCAGTGCGTTGTGCCATAGACCAGTGGCAAGCAAAGCAGATACAACAAAATGTTGTGCAGCCGAAACGCGGAGGGGTTCAGACCGAACAGCGTCATATCGAACCAGTAGGAAAGATCCCGCAGCGGTAGGAATTCAAACATGGAGTTATATGGCTCGGTCAAGAGCCTCCATAACTCGCTGACGGGAAGCTTTGCCAGTTTTGTATTCTCGGATATTTGGATTGCATCGTCCCCGATGAACGGGTAGTGAAGCGCTTGCAGGTAGGCGGCAATTGCCACGGCCACGCTTGGCGGGCGCGAAAACCAAGTGCAACATTCTTTCATGAAAGAATGTTGGATGGCGGAAAAATACAAACACCTCACCTTGGATGATAGAGTCTTGATTCAAACCCAGCTCCAGCAAGGATTTAAACCAGGGGCAATT
>JANXXX010000167.1 GCA_025350405.1 Gallionella sp. | reverse complement strand
AATCAATCACCCTTTCATTCAGGGCAAAAAAAGTGGGCACGGATTAGGCACATTTTGGGCACGGAATGGGCACGGAGTATTATTCAGAAAAACTTGTGACCTAAAGTCGCATGACCAAAAGTCTGAATTTGGTGCGCTCGGCGGGAGTCGAACCCACGACCCTCGGCTTCGGAAACCGATACTCTATCCAGCTGAGCTACGAGCGCGTATTTGAAAAACTAAGAAACGGTCACAAAACCGCATTTGAGACTTGTGGTCATTTTACCTCACCGCGCCCGAAGCTTCGGAAACCAATACTCTATCCAGCTGAGCTACGGGCGCATGTTGAGAAGGCGCGCAGCATAACGGTTTTTAACCCGACCGTCCACGCGACTACCCATAAAAAAAACCCTCACCGGTTTCCCGATGAGGGGTTTTACCAATCAGATTGCTATCGGTCGAAAGTATGAATATCGACGTGTTTGGTTTCTTTAACGAACAGCATGCCGACCACGAAGGTCATCAATGCAAAAGTGATGGGATACCACAGGCCGTAGTAAATATCGCCCTTCCACGCCACCATCGCAAACGCCACGGTCGGCAGAAAGCCGCCGAACCAGCCGTTGCCGATGTGATACGGCAAGGACATCGACGTGTAACGAATCCGCGTCGGGAAAAATTCCACCAGCATCGCCGCGATCGGTCCGTACACCATGGTCACGTAGATCACCAGGATCACCAGCAACAGCAGCACCATCGCATGGTTGACGCGAGTTGGATCAGCCTTGGCCGGGTAGCCCGCTTCCTTGATGGCCGCAGTCAAGCCGTCGCTGAATTCCTTGGACTTGGCCTTGAACGCGTCCTTGTCCAGTCCCGCACCTTCAAAGCTGGCGATAACCTTGTCACCCACTTTCACCGTGGCGACCGTGCCTGCGGCAGCATCCTCGTTCACGTAGGAAATGCCGGACTTTACCAAGGCGCTCTTGGCAATATCGCAAGAGTTCAGAAATTTCGCCTTGCCGACCGGATCAAACTGGAAGCTGCATATCGCAGGATCGGCCACCACATGGATTGGTGATTTTTCCCGGGCCTCTTCCAATGCCGGATTAGCGTAGTGGGTCAATCCCTGGAAAATCGGGAAGTAGGTCAGCGCGGCAATCAAACAGCCCGCCATAATGATGGGCTTGCGGCCTATCCTGTCGGACAGCGTGCCGAACACGATGAAGAACGGCGTCGCGATGATCAGCGATGCGGCGATCAACAAGTTCGCGGTTTGCGGATCGACCTTCAGCATTTGGGTCAAGAAGAACAGCGCGTAGAACTGTCCGGTGTACCACACCACGGCTTGGCCTGCGGTCAGGCCGAGCAAGGCGATGATAACGAACCTGAGATTTTTCCATTGACCGAATGATTCAGCCACTGGCGCTTTGGAGCCGGTTCCTTCGGCCTTCATCTTGACGAAGGCAGGCGATTCGCTCAGCGACAATCGTATCCATACGGATATGAACAGCAGAACGATGGATACCAGGAACGGTACGCGCCAACCCCAGACATCGAACTCAGCGCCGGTGAAATTGCGTGTCAACAAGATCACGATCAGCGACAGAAACAGCCCGAGCGTCGCAGTGGTTTGTATCCATGCGGTGTATTCGCCACGCCGGTTCTGCGGCGCATGTTCCGCCACATAAGTCGCCGCCCCGCCGTATTCGCCGCCCAGCGCCAAACCCTGCAACAAACGCAAGCACACCAGAATAACCGGTGCCGCGACGCCGATGGATTCATAACTGGGCAACATGCCCACTATAAAAGTCGAAAGACCCATGATCATGATGGTGATCAGGAAGGTGTATTTGCGCCCGACCAGGTCACCCAGGCGACCAAACACCACGGCACCGAACGGACGCACCGCAAAGCCAGCGGCAAACGCCATCAGGGCGAAGATGAACGCCGTCGTTTCATTCACACCGGAGAAAAATTGCTTGCCTATGACAGCAGCCAGCGAGCCGTACAGATAGAAGTCATACCATTCAAAAACGGTTCCCAGCGAGGATGCGAAAATGACTTTTCGTTCCTCTTTGGTCATGCGATGTCGCGTAGCTGTTGTCGCTGTCATGTTTTTATCTCCGTAGTGATTGTTTTAATTTCTTAAAGTCACGCAGTTGATCAAGACCGTGCGCGAGCCCCATGGTAGCAGCTATACAAACCGGGGGGCAATCACTAATAATTCCTTTTTCATAATATGAAAAAGCCCGCAGCAACAGCGCGCAAAAGTGCTATCTTATGTATGCTTGAACTCTGATTATTTGCCATGCCATTTGCCAATCCCAGCTCCGAACATATCCGCCAATTGCTGAATAGCGTACACAGCATCGCGGTAGTAGGTTTGTCGCCCAACCCGGCGCGCCCCAGCTTCCGTATAGCACAAGCTTTGCAGGGTTTAGGTTATCGCATCATGCCGGTTCGCCCCATGGTTGACGAGGTGCTGGGCGAGAAAGCTTTTCCTGACCTGGAAAGCCTACCCGAACCGCCTGACATCGTGGACGTGTTTCGCGCAGCGGAGCATGTACCCGCCATCGTGGAAAGTTGCATCAAGCTCGGCATTAAGAATCTTTGGCTACAGGACGGCATCATTAATGAGGAAGCCGCGCTGCGCGCTCAACTAGCGGGTATCAACGTGATCATGAATCGCTGCATGGGGCGCGATGCGGTGCAGCTGGGTGCACGCGCGCGATGAAGGATAGTCATGAATAAGCAGCGTTGTACCTGGGCGGGCAATGATGCCTTGTATCAGGACTATCACGATACTGAATGGGGGGTGCCGCTGCATGACGATCAACGCCTGTTCGAGTTTTTGATACTGGAAGGCGCGCAGGCGGGTTTGAGCTGGATCACCATTTTGCGCAAACGCGCAAATTATCGCGCTGCCTTCGATGATTTCGACGCGACGCGCATTGCCCGTTATGATGCAAATAAAATAGAATCGCTGCTGCAGAATACGGGTATCGTGCGCAATCGTCTGAAAGTACAGTCCGCAATCGTCAATGCGCAGAAATTTCTCGAGGTGCAAGACGAATTCGGCAGTTTTGATAAATTCATCTGGCAGTTCGTCGAGGGCAAGACCAAGCAAAATAAGCGCCGCGGTTTGGCTGATATTCCTGCCACAACGCCGGATTCGGATGCGATGAGCAAAGAGTTAAAGCGGCGCGGCTTCAAATTCGTCGGGTCGACGATTTGCTACGCACTCATGCAGGCGACCGGCATGGTGAACGACCACACCACGGATTGCTTCAGGTACGCCGAGCTACACAAAGACTAAAGGATATACAGGTTACGGGATGCTGTTAAATTTCACAAAGATGCACGGTGCCGGCAATGACTTCGTCATGCTGGACGGCGTGCGCCAAAATATTGAGCTTAGCCCGGAACAATTGCGCCTGCTGGCCGACCGGCATTTTGGCGTGGGTTGCGACCAGATTCTGCTTGTTGAACCCGCCGAAAATAAGGATGCCGATTTCCGCTACCGCATCTTCAATGCTGATGGCGGCGAAGTGGAACAGTGCGGCAACGGCGCGCGCTGCTTCATGCGTTTCGTGCATGACCAAAAGCTCACCAGCAAGCGCGAGATCATGGTGGAGACCAGTTGCGGCCTGATCAGCCCGCGTCTCGAGCAGGACGGGCGTGTAACAGTCAACATGGGTGCGCCGATTTTTGAACCGGCACGTATTCCGTTCGATGGCGGTAGCGGTGCGGCCGGCGAACCGCTGGAGGTCGCAGGCGAAACACTGCGCATCAGCGCGCTGTCGATGGGCAATCCGCATGCGGTGCAAGTGGTGGACGATATCGAGCGTGCGCCGGTAAAGGAATTGGGTCCGCTGATCGAGCACCACCCGCGCTTCCCCAAGCGCGTCAATGCCGGTTTCATGCAGGTAATGGATCGTCATTCCGTGCGTCTGCGTGTCTACGAGCGCGGCGCGGGGGAAACTCTGTCGTGCGGAACCGGCGCTTGTGCCGCAGTCGTGGCCGGCATCCGGCGTGGATTGCTGGATAGCCCGGTGAACGTTGCCACACGCGGCGGCATGTTGACCATCATTTGGGGCGGCGATGTTTCACCGGTATTGCTGACCGGCCCGGCGATTACAGTATTTACAGGCGAAATCAATATATAGGGAGTAGTGGCGATGAGAGCTGAAGAAGTAGCGCAGTATTTGCAGAACAACCCGCAGTTCTTTGAGGAACATGTCGAAACGCTGACGCAAATCAACCTGCCGCACCCGCACGGCGGGCGCACGATTTCGTTGAGCGAAAGACAGTTGCTTGCCCTGCGCGAGAAGAACAAGGAACTGGAAAAAAAGCTGCGCGAAATGATCGCATTTGCACAGGACAATGACGCTCTGCAACACAAGGTGCATGAATTCGTGATCGCTTTATTCAGCGCACGCGATCTTGCCACACTGCAAGAAACCATCCCGCGTTTGTTACGCGATATTTTTTCCATACCTCACGCTGTGTTGCGTATGTGGCAAATCAGCCCGCCCAGCGCGGAAGTGCTGGCGTTCGCCGATGCACAAGCGCAACCGGTTTGCCTGCATCATGCCGCACACGACACCGCCAAATGGTTTGGCGAGCGTGCCGTGCAATTGCACTCGTACGCTTATTTACCGTTGCGCGCAGGCAGCAAAACCATCGGCCTGCTGGTGCTGGCCAGCGAGGACAAACAGCGTTTCTATCCCGAGATGGGCACCGTGTTTCTGCACCGCATCGCAGAAGCAGTGGCCAGTGCGCTACATCCGCACCTTGACCGTTAGGCACACCTAGCATGCAATGCCAAGAATAAAATGACGGCTGCAGCCTCACCCAACCAGAAATTCCTACAAGGCTATTTGGCGTGGCTGCGCAACGAGAAGCAGTATTCTGAACTGACCGCAGAAAATTACGCGCGCGACCTCAAGCATTTATTCGAACTGGCTGCCGATACGCCGCTGGCCAATCTCAAGATACAACACATCCGCCGCTACATCGCGCAACTGCACAGCAAAGGTCTGGGCGGCCGTTCATTGGCGCGCATGCTGTCGGCATGGCGCAGCTTCTATACCTATTTGATGCGCGATCACGGCCTCGCTGACAATCCCTGCGTAGGACTGCGTGCGCCCAAGTCAGCCAAGACTTTGCCGCAAGCGCTATCGCCCGACGAAGCAGCGCGCATGGTCGACCTGCCGACCGACACTATCGAAGCAATCCGCGACAAGGCGATATTCGAGTTGTTCTATTCCTCCGGCTTGCGCCTGGCAGAACTGGTCGACCTCGACCCGGCTCAGCTCGACTTGAGCGCAGGCGAAGTGCGCGTGACCGGCAAGGGCAGCAAGACGCGCATCGTGCCGCTCGGCCAGTTCGCCATCACCGCGCTGCAAGCCTGGCTGGCAGTGCGCGACCAACTCGCCAAGGAGGACGAGACCGCATTGTTCGTCGGCCTGCGCGGCTCACGCATCTCGCCGCGTGTGGTGCAGCTGCGCATGAAACAATGGGGCATCAAGCAGGGCATCACCAGCAACGTGCATCCGCATCTGCTGCGCCACTCGTTCGCCACCCACGTGCTGCAGTCTTCCGGCGATCTGCGCGCCGTGCAGGAAATGCTCGGCCACGCCAGCATCTCCACGACCCAGGTCTATACCCATCTCGATTTTCAATATCTCAGCAAGATTTACGACGCGGCCCATCCGCGCGCCAAAAAGAAAATCCCAAAATAGAATATGACTCAGCAAAAAACCAAATCACCTTCTACGCCGCACCTCCCATCACAGGGAAACCGCGATTTTCGCAACAGAACCAAGCGCGACAGAAATCCGCCCGACGCGCAGAGAACTATTTCGCGCGGCGCGCCGCAACTTCAAGTCGGTTCGGCTTCTGCGCAACCATGCCTCATCCTCAAGGCGGGCCGCGAAAAATTCCTGCTGCGCCGCCACCCGTGGATATTCTCCGGCGCAATCGAGCGCGTGGATGGCGCGCCCGTCAGCGGCGACACGCTGCCGGTGCGCGATGCCGCAGGAAATTTTCTCGCCTGGGCGGCGTACAACCCCGATTCGCAGATCACCGCGCGGGTCTGGTCGTGGCGTGAAAATGAAGTCATAGACGCAGAATTTTTCCGCAACAAAATTTCTAATGCGCTGGCAGCACGCAGCGGGTTTAATCTCGCGCGCGACAACAACGGCATGCGCCTGATCCACGCCGAATCCGACGGCCTGCCCGGACTGATCATTGACCAATACGGCGACGTGCTGGTGCTGCAGATCGGCAGCGCCGGGGCGGAGCGCTGGCGCGATATCATCGCGGACATCCTGCAAGAACTCTGCAAGCCGATCTGCATTTATGAACGTTCCGATTCCGACTCGCGCGCACTGGAAGGCTTGGAACTGCGCAACAGTGTGCTGCGCGGAACCTTGCCAGACAACGTGGAAGTGATCGAGAACGGCCTGCACTTCAACGTGGATGTGGCGGCAGGACAGAAGACCGGTTTCTATCTCGACCAGCGCGACAACCGCGCGTTGACCGAAACCCTGGCGCGCGACAAAGAGGTGCTGAATTGTTTTTGCTATACCGGCGGTTTTTCGCTGTATGCGCTGCGCGGCGGTGCGAAATCGGTGTTGTCGATCGATGCATCTGCTGACGCATTGCGTATCGCCGCAGAAAATCTAACGCGCAACAGTCTGGATGCATCGCGCGCCGAATGGCAGGAAGCCGATGTGTTCCAGGCGCTGCGCACGTTGCGCGACCAGGGCCGCAAGTTCGACCTCATCATCCTCGACCCGCCCAAGTTCGCCCCCACCGCCGCCTTCGCCGAAAAAGCCGCGCGTGGCTACAAAGACATCAACCTGCTCGGATTCAAGCTGCTCAGGCCGGGCGGCCTGCTGTGCACCTACTCCTGCTCAGGCGGCATCAGCGAAGATTTGTTCCAGAAGATCATCGCTGGCGCTGCGCTCGATGCAGGCGTGGATGCACAGATTGTGCATCATCTGCATGCCAGTGCGGATCACCCGGTGTTGCTGAGTTTTCCGGAGGGGGCGTATCTCAAAGGGTTGGTATTGAGGGTAGCGGGTTAATTGAATGCTTGTCGGGGGTAGCCTGACAAAGAAAGCCGTTCGTGTTGAGTAGGCAGGAGGCCGTATCGAAACATGAAAGACCAAAGACAACTTCGCCGGGGGTAGCCCGGCAGCTAGTCACTTTCTTTTGCTTCGCCAAAATAAAGTAACCAAAGAAAAAGCGACCCCGGTTTCCCGCCCCTGCGGGGTACCCTCGATCATCCGCAAGTGAGCGGGGCTGCGCAACTCGACCTGGCGGGGCGCACACCCCGCGCCCCACTGCGGGACTCGAACAGTGCTCGCCTAAACCTCCGCTCACTTGCGGATGATCGAGGCGGCGCACAGGGGATGAAA
>JANXXX010000159.1 GCA_025350405.1 Gallionella sp. | reverse complement strand
GGTGTTACCGCCCTTTGTTTTATAACTCACTGACGTGGCCGTTATGACAGGCCAGCCCAGCTGGCAATCGAAACTGATAATGCTGTAAGCCAGCCGAGAGCAAGGTGGAATTCAGTGTCTCCTGATGGAGTGTTGGTGTGGTTTTTATCGCTCATTTTAAATCTCCTTAATAATCGTTAAGACGAACAGGGTATTCAGAGAATCGGGTTGTGTTTAAATCTGTTCCGCTTTCCGTTTATTTCTGAACAGTTCGGGCTAAGGAATTTTCTGGTGTTAACCTCCTTTCTGGATTGAGTTGGACTGCTCTTGAAGCACTAGCCTGCGTTTGTAACGCGTGCTAACGAATAAAAAAATACTCATTTGTTGCCGCCGTTCAGCGTCGCCTTCAGTGCAGCACCAGCTTTGAAAGCAGGAACCTTGGCGGCTTTGATCTTCATTGATTCTCCGGTTCTGGGATTGCGGCCGATTCGGGCGGCACGCTCGCGTACCTCGAAGATGCCGAAACCGGACAAGGTTATTTTGCCGCCCATTTTCAGAGTGGAACTGATAATTTCTGTTAGCGCTAGAATGTTAAGACTCGCTCCGGCCTTGGTACTGCCGGTCTTGTTGGCCAATGCGGCGATGAGTTCTTTTTTGTTCATGTTTAACCTTTGCTGAGTAATTGCACTATGCAGAGTCGTTTAACTTTAAATTATCAATACGGTTATCAGTAAAGGCCTTGCGTGCGATACACATACTTGGTCATTTCCTCCTTCTCGGCGTTCTTGCGTCTAGCCACGCCGTGCACATGCAAAACCAGATTGTGCAAAACGCAATAAACGATGGAAGGGTGAGAATGCAGTAAAGTTTCCAGCTTGGAGCGTTGCAGCAACAGCACTGCACTGTTCTTCTTGATTATTATTCTGGTGCGAATATTCATGATAGTGCCGCCCACAAAACTAATGACCCTGGCCAGATCCCCCGGCGCTTCAAGATGCAGCGACACCGGTTCATTGCCAACCATTGCGCTGACCTCAATCTCACCTTCGACCAAAATCATCAGCGCATCTTTCAATGGATCATCGTCCAGCTCGACCACCAGCTCCTTGACCTCGAAGTATTGAACATCGATGAGATTGGCCAAAATATTGATTTCAAAGTCGCGTAAATTATCGACCAGTCTGCTGTTGCGTAATGCACCCAGAAGCCGCTTGTCGGCGATCATCGATCCGCCCATCATGCGTATGGCTGTTTGGGGGTTGTCATGCCGTGTATCAAGTAGGATCATTTTCGCTATTCCCAAAAAAGTATTTGCCGTGTGTGGGGGCCTGTAATAGTAATTTTTCTCTAGTTCTTGTGCTCAATCCTAGCCGACTCATCATTCCCTTTTTATTTAAATACCCAACTAACCGCAGCCAGTATAAAAACAACCATCACCCGCAATAGTTCGAATAAAAGATTTTTGAATTTGCGCTTTAACATGTTTCGATATTTCCAAATAATCCGTTAACCGCCTTAGCTACTTTGTCTCGGCCAAGAATTAAAGAGCATATTTCATGCCCAATTCGAATCGGCCCTTGCCGCCGGATAATTTTCCATCTTTATTCTCTTGCGATCAGAGTACCCAATACGCTTTAAAACGAGACGCCAAGCCAATAAATGTCATGCAGCTGGAACGCGCATGGTTGCCATGTTTGACTTGATGTGAACATGCATTTGACAGGCGGCGTGCAGCGTTCATCGCACCAAAACCAGGCCTGGTGCACCGTCTATGTGCGCTTGCTACACTTTTTGCGTTAACACAATCGTTGCTTGCTTGAGCCACTGATGCTGCTTTAAACCCGTGCAGGCGTGCCATTCATTCCGCACGGGGCGAGTGGAGAATGAGCCGCACTGAACATCAAGTTGCAGGAACTATGAGTATGGCCCGCTTATTGCAGATGTATTTGGATACGCAAGGAGCCAAGAGTGAAACGAATACTGATCATTGATGATGTAACAGATCGCGCCGCATGGTTGAAGGCCAGTCTTGAGTTGGCCGGGTTCGACGTGGTCGGGCTGTTGGTTTGGGAGCAGGTGGACGAACATTCGATCCAGGCGGCATTGGCTGATGTCATCATCGTCGATGCGAATGCGCCCGGGCGCGACACGCTCGAGCAGATCAGCCTGATGTCCACCACACTGGAAAAACCGGTGGTGGTGTTGAGTGCGCAGAAAGACCAGCGCAGTATCGAAGAGGCCATGCGCGCCGGGGTCAGCGCTTATGTGGCGCATACCGTTCAGGGTGAGGATTTGAGCGCCATCATTCACGTGGCCGCTGCGCGATTTGCCGAACACAAAAAATTGCGCGACGAATTGAAAGAGGCGAAAAGCCAGTTGTCAGAACGCAAATTGGTTGATCGCGCCAAGGCGATACTGATGGAAGATCACGGCTATAGCGAAGCAGAGTCCTACAAACGCATGCGCAGTTTAGCGATGAATAAAGGTAAACGAATAGCAGAGATTGCCGAGGCGATCATCATGGCCAAAGAGCTGAGTGCATGAATGTAGTGCTTGGCGATGGAAGTTGTGCGGAATATGCACCAAAGCGTTGCGGTTGGTGTCCTTCGGTACACTGATTCACCAACACAACTAACCGACTACATCCCTTTATCCTCGGGTATCTCAGCAAACCAACGATTTTTGGCATAGCTCTTGCAACGTAGTTTGCTGTAACTGGATCAATGGCGATCCGGCACGAGTTTGAAAGGACAAAGGCGTCCCGCTGCGTACATGCGCAGCCGGACGCATTTTTTATTTCGGGTTGTTGATTAGGCAGCAGACTACTTAAGGAGCAAGCAAAATGGCATCAGGAAAACTTTCATCGGGTTTTTGGCAGGCGGGACACAGGCCGACCTTGTTCGCGGCGTTTTTATATTTCGATTTGAGCTTCATGGTGTGGGTGATGCTGGGCCCGCTGGGCGTGCAGATCGCCACCGACCTGGGACTCACAGCAGCGCAAAAAGGCTTGATGGTCGCCACGCCGGTGTTATCCGGCGCGCTGTTGCGTCTGGTGATGGGCATGCTGGTGGATCACCTGAAGCCCAAGCTGGCGGGTGCCATCGGCCAGGTGATCGTGATCGCCGCGTTGCTGCTCGCGTGGTGGCTGGGCGTGCACAGCTTCCAGCAAGTGCTGGTATTGGGGGTGATGCTGGGAGTTGCTGGCGCATCCTTCGCCGTGGCATTGCCGCTGGCATCGCGCTGGTATCCGCCCGAGCATCAAGGCACTGCGCTCGGCATCGCCGGTGCGGGCAATTCCGGCACCGTGCTTGCCGCGTTGTTTGCGCCGCTGCTGGCGTCGATCTACGGTTGGCAGAATGTGTTTGGCATGGCCGTGATACCGCTGGTGTTGGTGCTGGCCGCTTATTTGTTGATGGCCAAGAACAGCCCGAATTGCCCACCGGCAAAATCGCTGGCAGACTATCTGAAGGTGCTGCAAGACAAGGACGCGTGGTGGTTCATGTTTTTCTACAGCGTGACATTCGGCGGCTTCGTCGGATTGGCGGCATCGCTGACGATCTACTTCAATTCACAGTATGGGCTGAGCCCGGTGATGGCCGGTTACTTCACGGCGGCCTGCGTGTTCGCCGGTTCGCTGGTCAGGCCGCTGGGCGGCATGCTGGCCGATCGCATCGGCGGCATACGCACGCTGTCGGCGATGTATGTGCTGGCCGGAATTTCTCTGGCGATCGTCAGTCTGGGTTTACCGCAGGCGTGGATGTCGCTGGTGGTGTTCATCTCCGCGATGCTCGCCCTCGGCACTGGTAATGGCGCGGTGTTCCAGTTGGTGCCGCAGCGCTTCCACAAGGAGATCGGCGTGATGACCGGGCTGGTCGGCATGGCAGGAGGCATCGGTGGATTTTATCTGGCTTCGAGTCTGGGCTATGCGAAGCAGTTGACCGGCAACTATCAATACGGATTTTTGATATTCGCCGGCTTGACAGTGCTGGCCTCGCTCGGGTTGTTGAGCGTCAAGAAGCGCTGGCGCACCACCTGGGGTTCATCCGCGATGACAGTGGCGAAGGTATAAGTTCACGTTGTGATTTAGACTGAAAACATGACACTTAAAATCACCCTGGGCCAAACCAGCGAAACCGGACTGCGCGAGCGCAACGAAGATTTTTTCGGCGTGACCACGCCGACCGATGAGCAGCTCGCCACCAAGGGCGTGTTGCTCGCCGTGGCAGACGGCGTCGGCGGCAATGCCGGCGGGCGCGAGGCTGCGGAGATGACCGTGCGCGGCGTGCTGTCCGATTATTACGCGACGCCGGAAACCCTCGGGGTGAGCACCGCGCTGGACAAAGTGCTGACGGCGCTCAACCGCTGGGTGATCTCGCAGGCGAGCAGCCATCATGCGATGTCCGGCATGGCCACCACGCTTTCGCTTTTGGTGCTGCGCGGTAGGCATTACACGCTGGCGCATGTAGGCGACACCCGCATCTATCGCCTGCGCAATGGCGAGATGAAACAGCTCACCACCGACCATGTGTGGGACAGGCCGGACATGCGCCACGTGCTCAAGCGCGCAATTGGCCTCGACCAGCAACTGCTGGTGGATTATGCCGAGGGCGAGCTGCAGGCGGGCGACGTATTCGCGTTGATGAGCGACGGCGTGTGGGAACGCCTCGGGCAGAAAGGCATACACGAGACCATCCTGCTCTATCAAACCCCGCAGCTCGCCGCGGACAACCTGGTCAAGCGCGCATTGGCCGAAGGCAGCCAGGATAATGCGACCGCACTGGTGGTGCGCATCGAGCAGCCCGGAGAAGAAAATCTCGCTGACCTGCTGGAAGAAGCGAAGCGCCTTGGGTTGCCGCCGCGCCTCAAGCCCGGCGAACAGCTCGATGATTTCGAGGTGATTGAACTGCTGTATGAATCGCGCGCCAGCCTGATCTATCGCGTAAAGAATCTGCTCAATGGCCAGGTGTGCGTGCTCAAGACCCTGCAACCGCTGCTCGTCAACGACATGGAAAGTTACAACGGGCTGATCAATGAAGAGTGGCTCGGCAAGCGCGTGGTCGCGCATTATTTTCCGCAGGTGCTGCCCGTCCCGGCAGAGCGGCGCAGTTGTCTGTATTACGTGATGAGCTGGCATCCCGGCGCCACGCTGCAACAAAAGCTCGATAGCGGCCAGCACTTCTCAGCCGCCGATGTCGGCAGCATCGGTCTTCGCCTCGCGAAAGGACTGGGCGCATTGCACCGCCTGAATATTGTGCACCGCGACATCAAGCCCGCCAACCTGCACCAGGGCGACGACGGCAAGCTGCGCATCCTCGATCTCGGCGTCGCCACCAGCGCGGTGACGGTCGGGGAGAGTACCGGCAATCCCGGCACGCCCAGCTTCATGGCGCCGGAATTATTCAGCGGTGAAACCGCCAACACACAGAGCGACCTCTACGCAGCCGGCGTAACGCTCTATCACCTGCTGACACGACGCTATCCCTATGGCGAAGTGGAACCGTTCCAGCGTCCGCGCTTCGGCAATCCGGTGCCGCCTACACGCTATCGCCCCGACATCCCGCAATGGCTGGAAAACATCGTGCTCAAGGCCGTCGCGCACGACCCCGCGATGCGCTTCGAGACCGCCGAGGAGATGCTGCACGAACTGGAAGTCGGAGAACGCAAGCCCATCCTGCCGTCGCCGCCCACGTCGCTGCTGGGGCGAGACCCGCTGTTGTTCTGGCGATGGATCGCGATCATTTCCTTGCTGGTCAATCTGGCGTTGCTCTTCAAGCTGATGCTTAGATAACGGCGCCGCAATCACGCACTCCAGCAAATAATCGCAAACGAAATAACACAGGAGCAATTCGAAATGGCACAAGCTAAAAAATATTCCGCAGCAGATCATCTCGTAGCTGGTCATTTCGTTTCTGGCAGCGATGCGCCGGAACTCAAAGAGGTCAAGGTCGGCTTCATTCCGCTGACCGATTGCGCATCCGTGGTGATCGCCTCGTTGATGAAGTTCGACGAGAAATACGGCATCAAGATCATCCCCTGCAAGCAGCCCTCGTGGGCGGCCGTGCGCGACAAGGTCGTCAGCGGCGAACTGCATGCCGCGCAGGCGCTTTATGGTTTGGTGTATGGCGTGCATCTCGGCATCGGCGGGCTCAAGGAAGACATGGCCGTGCTGATGACCATCAACAACAACGGCCAGGGCATCTCGCTCGCCAGCCAGCTCAAGAAAAAGGGCGTCACCGACGGCCCATCGCTGGCGAAGCTGATCAAGACGCAGCCCGGCGAATACACCTTTGCGCATACCTTCCCTACCGGCACCCATGCGATGTGGCTGTATTACTGGCTGGCCAGTTACGGCATCGACCCGATCTCGGAGATCAAGACCATCACCGTGCCACCCTCGAAAATGGTCGCGAATGCAGGGTTCGGCGGCATGCATGGATTTTGCGTGGGTGAGCCGTGGAATGCTCGCGGCATCTACGACAATGTCAGTTTTTCGGTGGCCTCGTCGCAGGACATCTGGCCCGACCATCCCGAAAAAGTATTGGGCGCCACCGCCGAATTCGTCGAGCAAAATCCCAACACCGCGCGCGCACTCGTGATGGCCATGCTCGATGCGGCCAAGTTCATCGACACGCAGGGCAATCGCGCCAAGGTCGCGGAACTCATCGCCAGCCCGGATTACATCGATGCGCCGGTCGAAGTCATCGCGGAGCGATTCATGGGGAACTATGAAGACGGCCTGGGCAAGACCTGGCATGACCCCAATCACATGAAGTTCTTCAACGACGGCAAATTGCCCTTCCCCTATCTCTCGGACGGCATGTGGTTCCTCACCCAGTTCAAGCGCTGGGGGCTGCTCAAGGAAGACCCGGACTATCTCGCTGTCGCCAAACAGATCAACCGCATCGAACTGTACCGGCAGGCCGCATCGCAGCTCAACGTGGCCGTGCCCGCCGATGAGATGCGCAGTTCAAGGTTGATGGATGGCACAGTGTGGGATGGCAAAGACCCGGTAGGATATGCGGCAAGATTTGAGGTGTATGCATGATGAGCAACGGGGCAGTTGTAACCGGTTATTGATCCGCGTTGGGCATTTTATTTCCGCACTAATTTCTTCTTTGCGGGCGGCAAATAATTCTCCTTGCTCACTACCGGTTTGCCGCTCTTGGCTTCCAGCGCCTTCCGCGCATTGCCCGCAACGGCCCCGCCTTCTTTCGCGGCCTTGCGATTATCCACAAAGCCTTGTGCATCCTTGCGCCGCGCGATTTCAGTTGTGCCCGCCTCGCCCAACATCGTGAAAATCAATTCCAGATCGGTCATATGGTCGCGCAGATTATTTCCGGTCTTCACCTTGTCCAGCCCCTTGATGCGGCTGTGTGCATCGGGCGATACGCCGAAAGTGGCGCGGGCGATCTCTGCGGTGAGTATGGAATATTCCTTGCCCTCCTGCACCCCGCGCTGCTTCCACTCATCGGTCAGCTCGCCGCGAATAGAAATAGAGCGCAACCGCTTCTCGATCCATGCCTGCGGATAGCCCTTGGCCTGATAAAGCTCGCGTGCGCGAGCACTGGCCAGCTCTGGGTTTTCGATTTCCTTCACCCGCTCGTAACCCACCTGCGCCAACCAGCGCTTGAAAGGTTCAGCCTTGGGTGACGTGATGGACTGGATGATACGGAACAGACCCTCGGTGTTGGCGCAATTGGCCCGCTGCACACCGCCCTCAGTCGCGATGCGAAGGGGGGTGGCAATTTGCCCCCACCCTTTGGCTAACTCCTTGTCACGTCGCCGCAAATCCTTGACGTACCCCTCCGGCTGAACCGAATCGGTAAGCACGGCCACGACGTCCACAATAGCAAACCACCACTCCTTGTTATGCCAAGTGCGGCGGATAGCTTTTTCCTGAAAGACCACAAGATGGTTTTCCGGCTGGTCGGGTAACTCGTGTTTTTTGCTCATGGTGTATTCCTCCCTGTTCCAGTTTTATTCCCGGACTAAGTCAGGAGAATCAACGTTCAGAACGATAACCACATCGTAGAGAACGAACGTTCTGATGTCAATCAACTCAGGAAAGAAATCGCCACCCGCAATAAAAGTGCAAGGAACGGAGCACACTTGCCAAAACTTATAAATTACTTATACTGGCAACATGAACGCCATCGAATGGTCGGCAAAGGCAGTGCGGCAACTTCGCAAGATTGCGGACAAGCGCAAGCGGCAGGGCATCTTTGCCGAAGTGCAGCAGCTCGCACGCTGGCCGGATTGTCCGGGTGACATCAAACGCCTGCAAGGCCGCGACGGTTACCGGCTGCGCATCGGCGGCCACCGGGTGATTTTTCCAAGTGATATTTATAGCCGACCAGAGCGGCACACCCATCATCGTCACCATAACGCATGTGGAGAAACGAAATGAACGCACCTATTAACATACAGATTTTGAAAGACGCAAAAGGCAAGCCCGCCTTCGCCGTTATTCCATACTC
>JANXXX010000154.1 GCA_025350405.1 Gallionella sp. | reverse complement strand
CTGCCGAGATCGAACCGGCACCGAGCTTCGGCGCCAGGATCCGCGCCGACTTCATCAGCGGCATGGGCAAGGTGAAGGACAAGTTCGTCATTATTCTCGATGCCGACAAGGTGTTGTCGGTAGACGAGTTGTCCATGCTTGGGCAGGCTGGGACTATGCCTGCGGCACAAGCTGAGGCTGCTTTATTACCTGAGAGGATCGCCAGTAAGGAATAAGAACTGGATAATGCTTGTTAGATTTGTCCGCGCTGGCAAACGCACTCCAACTCAAAAGCTGTGCGGACGCGAAAGTTAGAAACGCAACTCAAGAACCCGTATTTTAATTACATCGCGTTAAATCAGATGCCCAATGAGGCTATGAGCCCAACCCCAACTTGGCGGCGAGGCCGATACGTTGTAATTTACCCGTGGCGCCTTTGGGAATTTCAGCCATGAACAATATCTTTTTCGGCACTTTGAAATCCGCCAGCCTGGTCGCGGCAAAGTCGCGCAGTTCGCGCTCGGTCAAACTCCGGCCTTCGCGCAACACAACCGCCGCTGCGACATCCTCACCCAGTTTTTCGTGCGGCATCGCAAAGGTGACCACCTGCATCACCGCGGGATGATCCATCAGGACTTCATCGACTTCCAGCGGCGAGATCTTCTCTCCTCCCCGGTTGATGATTTCCTTCAGGCGGCCTGTTAACGTCAAGTAACCATCTGGGGTGAGCGTGCCCTGATCGCCGGTGCGGAACCAGCCATTGATAAAAGCTTCTGCATTGGCTTTGGGATTGTTCTCGTAACCCAGCGTCACGTTCTCGCCGCGTATCACGACCTCGCCGATCACGCCGGGTGCCAGCAATTTGCCGTCGTTGTCCATGATCCCGATCTCCGGCCCGGCAGCGATACCGACCGAACCGGGAATGCGTTTCGCGGGCGGCAGGGGATTGCTCGCCATTTGGTGCGCTGCTTCAGTCATGCCATACGACTCGATCAAAGGCGCGTTGAATACTTTTTCCAACTCGGCGATGACCTGCGTCGGCATTGACGATGACGATGAACGGAGGAAGCGCAAAGGATTGCCCTCGATGACGTCCATGTTGCCTGCGGCGCGCGACAAGATGGTCTGATGCATGGTCGGCACGGCGGTGTACCAGGTTGGCTTGCACTCTTTCATCCATGCAAAAAACTTCAACGCATTGAAACCCGGCGTGCAGAAAATCTGGCTGCCGACCGCCATGGGTGCGAGCACGCCCGCGATCAGGCCGTGGATGTGGAACAGCGGCATCACATGCAACTCGCGGTCTTGTTGTGTGAGCTTGAGCGTCGCGCTGATGTTGCGCGCGGACGCACATACATTCTTGTGCGTGAGCGGCACGATCTTGGGACGCGAGGTGGTGCCGGAGGTATGCAGGATCAGTGCGATGTCGTCGCTTTGCGCAAGCCCGCCGTTTGCTACCAGCTTGCCTGCATGAGCCGCACCGCTGAGCGTGAAGCTGCCTGCGCCGACTTCAGGATGGGGCGTCAATTCCAGAATCGCGATACCCAGTTTTGCGGCGACGGCCCGAGCGGGAGTTTCACTCCCGCTCGCAACGACGATTGCTTTGGCTTTCAGATCGCCAAGGTAAAACTCTAACTCATCGGCGCGGTACGCCATGTTCAAAGGCGCGGCTGTGCAGCCGCTGGCGATCGCAACGAATGCGCTGGCCATCTCGGGACAGTTGGGCAACACGATGCCGACCCGGTCTCCTCTGCCCACGCCCAGTTTGTTGAGAGTGCTTACGGTGTTTGCGATGAGGCCACTCAGTGACTTGTAGCTAAGGGGTTGTGCGGATGGCGCGGTTAGCGCGATCGCATCCGGTGTGTCCTGCGCATGGATCGCGATCATTTCGGAAAGGGTGGTGAATTTTTTCATGGCAATGGATATGGGAATCAGAATTGATAGAGGACAGCCTGTTCAGGAGAGGCGCAAAGTTGCCTTGTGCTGTTGCAACTTGTTCGCCAACAACGACGCGAGCGCATAGACCGCATTGATGTTGGGCGTCGGGGTTTCGGTGATCTTGCCCAGTTCAATCACCGAACCGACCAACGCCTCGAGTTCTATAGGCCGCCCCAGCTCGACATCTTGCAGCATGGAGGTCTTGTGCTGGCCGACAGCCTGTGCACCGTTGATGCGCTTCTCCAGCGAGACGCGGAAATGCACGCCCAGCTTTTCACCGATGACCTGTGCTTCCTTCATCATGTTCGCGGCCAGTTCACGCGTGGCGGGAAAGACGCAGATGTCTTCCAGCGTGGCATGCGTCAATGCGCTGATCGGGTTGAAACTCAGATTCCCCCACAGCTTCAGCCAGATCTCGGAGCGAATGTCATTGATGATCGGCGACTTGAATCCGGCATTCTTGAATGCATCGCTGATCGCGCGGATGCTCGACGTTTCGATCCCGTCGAGTTCGCCGAGCGTGAAGCGATTCCCCTCGATGACCTTTATCACGCCGGGGCGTATCACTTCGCTGGCAGGATACACAACGCTGCCGATCACACGATCGACTGGTATGTGTTTGGCGATAATGCCGTCGGGATCGACTGACTTGACCGGCGTGCCCTGATAACGCTGCCCAAGCTCGCCCGGCAGCTTGTGGAAATACCACCACGGTATGCCGTTCTGCATCGTGATGACACGGGTGTCGGCATGCATCAGCGCTGGAAGATCGGCGGCAACAGCGGCGACCTGGTGCGCCTTGAGCGCCAGGATCACCACATCCTGAACACCCGCTTCCGCAATGATCGAGGTAGCCTTGATCGGCTGGGCAAGCAGCTCGTTGCCGTCTTCTTCTATCAGCCGCAGACCATTTTGCTGCACCGCAGCCAGATTGGCGCCGCGCAAGATCAGGGTGACATCGTGGCCGCTCAATGCAAACTTGACTCCCAACATGCCGCCTATGGCACCCGCACCTACAATACAAATTTTCATGGATGTTATCTTTTGTTAACTTGAAAAATTAAAACATCAAACCGGAGCTGATACGCCGTAGGTGTTGCGCAGCGTGCCGATGCCCTCGATATGAACTTCGACGACCGATCCGGGTTTCATCGGCAATACGCCCAGCGAGGTGCCACACGCGATCACGTCGCCCGGTTCCAGCGTCATGTCCTGGCTCAGCGCATGCACGAGTTTCTCCGGTGAGAATATCATGTCGCTGCACGGATAGTTCTGGCGTTCCTTGCCATTGAGCAAGGTTCTGACGTGCAAGGTTTTCCAGTCCAGTCCTGTTGCGATGACCGGACCGATGACCCCGAAGCCGTCGAAACACTTGGCACGGGTCCATTGCGCAAACGACGCATCTTTTGCGATCAAATCCAGAGCCGTGATGTCGTTGATGCAGGTGTAGCCGAATATCGCTTGCCTGGCTTCTTCTTCACTCGCGCTTTTGCACCGCTTGCCTATCACGATGCCCAGCTCGCCTTCATAAACCACGCGCCCTTCATAGCTGGCGGGTGACGGCACAACACGTTCGTGCGCGCAGTAACTGTTGGGTGCCTTGATGAAATACAAAGGCTCGGCAGGAATCGCCAGATTCCGCTTGGCCGCTTGCGCATGGTAGTTGTTCCATAACGCAATGAACTTGCTCGGGCAACAGGGCAGATCGACACTGACATCAACCAGTGCGAGTTCTGCTCCAGCCTTGCGCGGCGCGGCAAACATCTCTCCCTCGTAGACTATGACCCGCTCACCCTCTACTTGGCCAAACCCAGGATTGCCCCTGTGGGTAAATGCTATCCACTGTGCCATAGATTCCTTTGGGCAATATAATTAAACAGCCTTGGCTGTTATCAGTTCTTAATAGGCACGCTATTGAACCTTGCAATAACTTTGTGACGCCATGGTTTAAGTACCGCAATTGCGAGCAGGGCAGCAAGGATATTTGCGCCAGCTGCAATGATGAACACCATGTCCCAACTTCCTGTGCTTTTCTGGATGGAACTGGCATAGGGAACCAGCAATGCGGCAGTACCCTTGGCTGTGTACAAAAGACCGGCATTACCCGATGCGTTCTTAGCCCCGAAGGTGTCCGTGCATGTTGCCGGGAAAAGACTGTATATCTCGCCCCAGGCAAAAAATACCAAACCGCTCAAGACAACAAACCAGAACGGATCAGAGCCAAATTTATAGAGCAGGAATATTCCTATGCCCTCCAGCGTAAAGGCAATGAACATAGTATTTTCGCGCCCGATGTGGTCGGATACCCAACCAAAAAATGGTCGCGTCAAACCATTAAGAGTGCGGTCGATTGTGGCTGCAAAAGTGAGTGCAGGTAGCGTCAACCAGGCAAGGGTGACTGGTATCGTTCCTACTTTTAAATCCAGCGAAATAGACGCCAAATTGGCCGTAACGATGAGTCCACCCGCGCCGACAATTACAAACATGAAGTACAGCAAAGTAAAGATAGGTTGCCCTTGCCTCCAGACGATGGTGCCACCGACGGTGAAAATGACAGCAGCCAGCGCTAATGGGATATAAAACTGCTGGCCCAATGACCACATCGTGAGCCCACCGACAGTCGCGAACAGAATAGCAATGATCCACGAACGATTGGGGCCAATAATTTCTGTGGCGGAGAAGTGCCGGTTGCTGTGAAACGCAGAATTTTTGATAACCGAAGATCCAAGTTGCCCTAGCTTCGGGGCCACCATTGCAAGAGCAAACAGGCAAATCACAACGCCCTGGCCTAATCCAAAATAAAGAAAAGTATTTTGAAACCCCTCGCTTTTAATCATGGACTGAATAGGGATGACCGTTAACGCAGAACCGGCGCCAAACCCTGCGGCGGTAAAACCGGCTGCCAGTCCTCTGCGTCCCGGAAACCACTTGAGCGCATTGCCTATACAGGTTCCGTAAACGGCACCCGCTCCAATGCCCGCGATAATTTGCGCGGTGTAAAAAGCGCCAAGCGTCGTCGCGTAGGAGTTCAGCACCCATCCGAGAGCACAAGCAAGGCCACCGAGAAACACGACGATCTTCGGGCCATAGTTATCGACAAACCACCCCTCGATCGGCACCAGCCAAGTCTCAAACAATACAAAGAGTGTGAAAGCGATCTGGATAGACGCCCTGTCCCAACCAAATTGTTTTTGAATGTCCGGAACAAAAAATGTCCATCCATATTGCAGGTTTGCGATCATCACCATACAGACAATACCAATGATGAGTTGCGTCCAGGCGGAAGCAAATAGCGAGCGGCTTAGTGGTAATACATTGACGGCTTGGTTCACTTATATTCTCCCTGATATTCGGCCGACGGCTGGAGTGCCTAGACCTGTATTAATAGAAATATAGATTCCGAGTTCGAATGCAATTCAGGCACGCCAAAGCAGCTTGGCGAAAATCAATCAACTACACTTGCTAGTCTAACCTCCCATATCTGCACCCCTGAGGGGGTTGGTGTCTTTCCATTAAAAAAGTATGAACGTTCAGGAATGAGGTTTATGTCGCTGCGCATCAGGAACGCCAGGGATGCAGCCAGTGCCGAGCACCCCGGAGAATATCCCGATGTTACTAACGCTTCCAGCGATTGTATTGAAACTTAGCGCCTCTCTGAAACTAACCCTTGGTGCGAAAGGAGAGACTCGAACTCTCACGCCTTGCGGCGCTGGAACCTAAATCCAGTGCGTCTACCAATTCCGCCACTTTCGCGCTGCCACTTCCGGATTATTCCGCTTCCAGCTTTGCGTACGGATTATATCACTAGCCTGCCGGTTTTATTTCGACCACAGCACGCCCGCGCTGCTTGCCTTGCAGCAGCAATGGAAATACTTGCGACAACTCAACGAATGGTATGGTATGCGCCACTTGCGCCAAAAGTTTAGGATAAAGATCAGAGGCAAGACGTTGCCATATCTGGCGGCGCAACGGCATCACAGTCGCGGCGGAGTCGATGCCGATCAGGCGCACGCCGCGCAGGATGAACGGCAGCACAGTGGTGTGCAGCTCGACGCCGCCCGCGTTGCCGAAGCTGGCGATCACGCCGTTCTGCTGCATCGTGCGCGTCAGCCACGCCAGAGTCTCGCCGCCCACCGCATCCAGCGCACCGGCCCACTGCGCTCTTTCCAGTGGCCGCGTACCCATAACCAAATCTTTGCGCGACAAGATTTCGCTCACGCCGAGCGACTTCAGATAATCGTGCTCGGTATCTTTTCCGGTCAGCGCCACCACGTGGTAGCCCAGTTGCGCCAGCATCTGGATCGCCAGGCTCGCCACCCCGCCGGTCGCACCCGTGACGATCACCTTGCCGTTTTCAGGGCGCAATTCGTTTTGTTCGAGACGATGTATAGACAGCGCAGCGGTGAATCCCGCCGTGCCCAGGGCCATCGCATCGAACAACGACAATCCCTGCGGCAGTGGCACCACCCAACCGGCAGGTACGCGCACATATTCGGCGTAACCGCCGTCGTGCGCCACGCCCATGACATAGCCGGTGACCAGCACCTGATCTCCCGCCTTGAAGCGAGCGTCGGATGAACTCGTCACCACGCCGGATGCGTCCACGCCACCTACACAGGGGAAGCGGCGGATCACCTTGCCTGCACCGTTGGCAGCGAGGGCGTCTTTGTAATTTACGCTGGAGTAATGGGTCTGGATGACGACTTCGCCTTGATCGAGATCGTCTAGTGACAGGTCGACGAAACGACCTTGCGATTTTCCGTCTTGTTCAAAGATTTGATAGGCGGAGAATTTTTTCATATGAATATCCAAAGTCAAAACCGTCAGAGTACATCTACTCCCTCTCCCCTCGCGGGAGAGGGTTGGGGAGAGGGGGTATACATAAGGCCGTTCGCCCTGAGCCTGTCGAAGGGTCGCCGCAAAGCGGCGGACGCTCTGAGGTGTGACAACGAAAAATCAAAATCAACTTCGTCGGGGGTAGCCCGGCAGCTAGTCACTTTTTCTTGCTTCGCCAAAGAAAAAGTAACCAAAAAGAAGGCGACCCCGGTTTGCCGCCGCTGCGCGGTACCCTCGATCAGCCGCAAGCGAGCGGGGCTGCGCAACTCGACCTGGCGGGGCGCACACCCCGCGCCCCACTGCGGGACTCGAACAGTGCTCGCCTAAGCCTCCGCTTCCTTGTGACTGATCGAGGCGGCGCACAGGGGATGAAAAAACGAAACCCAAAACCTTAAATCGTAGGGTGGGCACGTTGTGCCCACCATCTGTTGTATTGCCGTATGAACACAAAATTGTGCCCTTCCTACCAGGTTAAATCAGCATTGGTTTTGCTCGCCTTGTCATTCTATTTACCAGATGACCACTTTCTGAATGCATGTCTGCTTCTATACCAAGACTAACGAGCCTGATCGGTGGCTGTCTGTCCATTGATTGAACCATAAGAGATCCAAGTAAATCTGCGGCTGTGTTGTTATCGCTATACTCCCTGCGCAAGCAACGCCGGATTCCTGAAACTATTAAGTCAGCAGCTTGCACTCCATCTGAGCTCTTTGAGTCAACAAACTTCATATTGTCTCGAAGTATTTTTCCAAGATTCCATGCACTGCCCTTTGTTTCGATTCCATAGTCATCCTTTAGGTACGTCGGAAACGTTTCCTTGGTAAATTCATAATGCGCCATTGAGCTGTAATCGCATTCTCTAATCATTGGGAAAGGCCTTTCGAGCGACTTTGACTGCAACACTGCTGGGGCAATTATTTCGAAAGCTGCCTCAAATGTGGTTTTATCAGAATTCTTCTGATCTATCCGCCATCTGATTTCTCGTAAGCATTTAGGGTGTCGCTGGACAAAATAGGTAACTGACCCAATAAATGTGTCGTAGATGAGTTCGACTTGGCAAATAAGTTGCGTATAAAGTTGTGGCGAAAGAGTTGCTATATCGTTGGCAAGCTTTCCGAGCCCTTGCTTGCCAGATTCAAAGCGCATCTTGGGAATATTTATTCGAATTTTCTCAACTTGTTGGATCTGGTGTTGTTTTACTGTATCCAAACTGTTAAGTCCGGCGTCTGTGGCAACACAAAATAAGGCAATGGGTAAGCGGCCAAGTTGGTATAAGAATTCGAAGTATTGATCCTCGTTAATTTCCCTTAATTTAATTTCTTGCAATATTTGATTATGTCGAGATGAGCGAGCACGACTCACAATACTTTCAATTTTTTTTCGAGCCGTTTCTGGTGCGACTAATGCAGCTACTGCATTCCATGATTCAGCATGATTGGCACTTACGAATGATCCAGATTCATCGATAAAAATATTCAATGTAACCTCAAGCTTGCCGAATTAATTTTGGTATTCTGAACCGCGTAAATAGCTTCAATGTACCGGAGTCGAATTATTTTGCCTATCTGACCCAATATGGTGGGCAACTTGTTGCCCACCCGATTTTCGGTTTTGCTTTTCGCTCTTCACCCCCTGAGCGCCGCCGAGTAGCGGAGGCTGGCCAGGGGATTTCGGCGAGGACTGTTTGAGCGCGTAGCGCGAGTTCCGCAGCCGCCTGACCAGTCGAGCAACGCAGGGAACCGCGAAGCGGCGGCAAACCGGGGTCGCCTTCTTTTTGGTTACTTTTTCTTTGGCGAAGCAAGAAAAAGTGACTAGCTGCCGGGCTACCCCCGGCGGTGTTGATTTTGATTTTAGGTACGCTCACCCTTCGACAAGCTCAGGGCGAACGGCATCTTCTACAAATCCAACAACACCCTCCCCGGATACTCCAACGCTTCCTTGATAGTCAACAAAAACTGCACTGCCTCCCGTCCATCAATGATGCGATGATCATACGACACCGCAAGATAATTCATCGGGCGTATCACCACCTGCCCATTCTCCGCCACCGGCCTGTC
>JANXXX010000152.1 GCA_025350405.1 Gallionella sp. | reverse complement strand
TGATGTCTTTTCCTTCCGCTTTCAGCTTCGCGGCGCGCGCGGTGACGGCGAGGGTGGGAGAGGGCTTGATGGCTTGTACGCGTTTCGAAAGTTCCAAGATATTTCCTTGCTGATTAATCGTGAGGGCGAATTATACCTGTGCCGGGGAAAGTAATGAATCCGGGTGCAAAGAAGTTGGAGCGATTGCAGTCTGTATGCGAACATACCCGAACTCTGGGCCCGCTGGGTGTTTTCCGATCGGGTGGATACGAAACTGGTGAAGCGTCGCTTCGGCGGTTCCAGTGGTGTGCGAGGGGCGGCGTGGTTGTAGTTTGAGAAAAAGTAATGCGAGCTTGATCCCTTTAACTGGCGGGCGGCCAGCCTGCTTCCATCGCGAAACTTTGAAAGGAGCGAAGGCGGGCTGGTGAGGCTTTGTTGCATACTTTCAGAGTTAGTGCGGGGCTGGGAAATCAATGCGAAGCTTGCCTGCCAGTTACTGCTAAATGAAAGTCTTTGTGAATTTTATGCTTGCCGATAAGTGCATCAGGACAAACAGGGTTATAGCGGTAACGGATCCGATCAAATGGCTCAGTGGCACCGGCACGAAATCTTCCGTGCTGACGGCCAACAACAAGAATTTTCCAAACGCCAGCTCGACCCAGAATTTGAACGCCAAACTGGCCAGCATCGCGGCGCACAGCCAGCGCCACGACCCTTTTTCGGTCAGCCCTTGCAAGCACAGATAGGTGACTGCGGCGGTCACGACGCCGGAAAGTCCCGCATAAAAAAACATTTCAGGTTCAACCCAGAAAAGAATGATGCCTATGAAGGTGGCTGCTGAGAGGCATAGCATCGGGAAAAAACGATAACCGCGAATTTCGATGATGGTGCCCACGATCAGGAATGCGGCCAAATCGTAGGCCAAGTGACTAGTCGAGAGATGAACGAGGTTGCCGGTCACCAGACGCCACAGTTCCCCGTGGATGATCGCTGCGCGATCATAGATCAGCAGCGATCCCAACCCAGGCAAAATGAATACAAGCAGCGCGCCGGCGCTGATTGCCAGCGTCCTATACGGGAATCGCGCGGCGATCAGGTGTGCTTGCGCATCCACAGAAAACACCCTCCCAGTCCCGCAAGCAGCAACAGTGAGATCAAATCAATACTTCCGCCGCCCGAGCCACCGCCGGTATATCCCGGTGAATTCACGACCTTGAATTCCTCCGGGCGTTCTTTCACTTTTGCTTTGAAATTGGTGAGTTGCTCATCCAGATTGACGATCATCTCCTTCGCCGCATCGTCGAAACCCTTGCCGCTATCGGCGCGCAACTCCTCGCTTTGATTGACCAGTGTGGCCGAGCCATTTATGTGACTCAGGCCAGGTGCGCGGAACAGCATCTTGCGGCTGGGGATGTCGTAGATAACTGCATCAAGCATGGTCTGCGTGTCGTTTTTTTCTCCGGGAATGACATAGGCACCCACGATAGTCCAATAGGTGAGGCTGAGTTTGCCTTCATCGGTGAACTGCACCTGATCATAGGACAGCAACGCGATAACATCCACCCCGTACATCGTGCGTATCTGTTCGAGATTCGCAAAGCTGCCGCCCGGTTTGAGATAAGCAGAGGGGATGATTTCGATTTCCTTGACGAAGGGATATTTCTTGAAGCGATCGGCAACCGCTTGCATCAGGTCCGACTTCCTCTTTTCGGTAAGTGCGGGACTGCCATTCTGAAATGATGCAAACGCACCGCTGGATCGTCTGCTGTGCCCTGAGCCATCACTCGGCACGAATGCGATACCCACACGCAGGGGCAGGGTGAGAACCGGAATGCCAGGCGTAACGACAGGGTCCTTGGTGTCCGGGAAAAGATAATCAACCACGCTAGTGGCGTTTTTCGTTGTGCCCGTGGCGCAACCTCCAAACAAGGCGACAACAAATATCGAGATTGCGAATACAACCAAAAGACTGATGCCTGTGCGTTTCATTGTGATCTCCTCAATTGAAAATTACCGATGCGAGAAACCCAGATTAAAAAATGCAAATTGCAACGAGCGATACTCCATTTTCTGCGAACTGCCTCTGGTTATTTGATGACCTTGAACTCAGCCGGATTCTCTTTGACCTTTTCCCTGAAGCGGGCGAGCTGTTCATCAAGATTGATGATCATGTCTTTTGCGGCATTGTCGAAGCCCTTTTCGCTATCGGTTCGGAGCTGTTCAGTGATATTCACTGGCGTGGCGTTGCTTTTTGTGTGGCTGGTGCCGGGAGCCCTGAAAAGCATCTTGCGGCTCTTGATGTCGTAAATGACCGCGTCAAGCATGGTGTGCGTGTCGTTCTTTTCGCCGGGAATGACATAAGCCCCAATTAGCGTCCAGTATGTAATGCTTGCGGCGCCTTCATCAGTGAATTGCGCCTGGTCGTAGGATAATAGTGCGATGACATCCACTCCGTAGACGGCACGAATCCGATCCAGATTGGAGAAGCTACCGCCAGATGTGAGATCGGCAGAAGGGATGAGTTGAATATCCTTGATAAATGAGTACTGTTTAAAGTGATTCGCGACCTCTTGCATAAGCGCCTGTTTATTCTTTTCCGGCAAGACGAAATCGGTAGGGCTGCCCCCCCCTTTATTAAACAACCTGCTTCCATAGTTCCCGCCGCCTTCGCCTGGTACAAATGCGATGCCGAGGCGCAAGGGTAGAGTTAGTACCGGGACGCTTGGTGTGACAATGGGATCCTTGGTGTCCGGATAGAGGAAATCAACAGCACTGGTTGTATGCTTGGTCGAACCTGTTGCACAGCCACCAAACGATATTGCCAGAAGCAGGGATAATAGAAATGGTGCGGAGATACTGGTGTTTGTTCGTTTCATTGTTATTCTCCTTTAAACCTAGTTGATCCAACTCAAATTTTTCAGACAATTCAAATTTCACAACACCCAATGGCTTGGCTTCTGCCGTACCGGATTTTCCTCCACGGTTTGTCCTTTGGCAACAACTCCATTCCCCGTACAATACGCCCCTCACCATGAACATCATCACATTCCCCAACAGCCCCTACATCCTGCACCAGCCGTTCGAGCCGGCGGGCGACCAGCCTGCGGCCATCGCGCAGCTGGTCGAGGGCATCCGCGACGGCTTGTCGTTCCAGACGCTGCTCGGCGTGACCGGCTCGGGCAAGACC
>JANXXX010000107.1 GCA_025350405.1 Gallionella sp. | reverse complement strand
AAACTCAACACGCGCCCCAGAAAAACGCTAAACTGGAAATGCCCTGCTGAAGTCTTCCTTCCTGAAGGCGCTTTTGACTTTAAGACTTACTGGGCAAATCAACTTAACCTTGTTGCACTTGGATCTTGAAACCGCCCAGCGTATCACATCTATTTAATATGTTGCACTGCCGTCTGGAAAATCAGAGACGATTGCAATCCCAGCCTTGTAGTTCCTGAAAAAACTTCGGTCAGTTGCTTAGCTCGATAAACTGGCAAAGTTAGATGTCATCAACGTTGCAAGTGAACGTTTGGCATAAGGATGCAGCAACCATACCTTGAATTCAATTCTTTGTCCCCTGGGGCGAAGGCTGGCTACAAGCCCGCAGAGTGAAGAGCGCAGTCAATACCACGTGGCCTGCGGCGTGCTTTATTGAGGTTACAAACTGATGACCAGCGGGTGATAGCGGGGCGATTACTGGTAGCGTACAGCTTATTCGACGGAAGTTAATCATGGCGATGATGTGCGGTGGATCATTAACTTCACGGCAGTATCCTGACTAAACGAAAGCCGATGCTGTTGATCCGAATTTCCGGGTTGAACCTGCTGCGTATCGAAACGCGCACAAACTCAGGATTGAAATTCCACGAGCCACCGCGGACTACGTGTACCGAGCCATCCCCTGACCAGGCACTGCCATCTATTGGCGCACCTGCATAGCTTTCGTGATAGCCATCCTCTACCCATTCCCACACGTTGCCTATCATGTCATACAGGCCAAAGGCATTCGCAGGAAAACTACCAACAGGAGCGGTGTCCATCCATTTGTCCCGTCCTAGCGCGAGTCCCATACAGCATTCATCGTCACCGTAATTGGCATATTCATGGCTGGCCTGTTTTCCCCATGGGTAAGCGGCATTGCCTCCTGCACGTGCCGCGTATTCCCATTCTGCTTCGCTAGGTAGCCGATACTGTTCACCCGTCTTGGCATTGAGCTTGCGAATAAATGTTTGGGCATCATCCCAACTTACCTGCTCAACCGGGCAATTGCCGCCGCAATTGAAAAATCTGCTGGGTTCGTTGCCCATGATGAGACTCCATTGCGTTTGCGTAACTTCGGTCTTGCCCATCGCAAACGGTTTGGTGAAAGTAATGCGGTGAACGGGCATTTCATTGTCTTCGCCATCATTCGAGCCCATGTCGAAACTTCCCGGCGGAATCACTACCATCTCAGGACAACCCTCACAATCCTTGAAGCCGGCCTGTGCCATGCCGTTTGCCAATTTAGCGTTGGGTTCGGCGGCATTTGCACCTGTGAATGTCGATAGAGCCAAAGCGAACAATAATGTTTTGTAGATTGCTTTCATGGAATCCTTTTGAATTTAAAATTGAGCGGAACACTCTATTATTTTGTTCCGTGTATGTGACAAAACTATTACAAGTCGCATGACGGTTGTTCAATTTAAATCATAGGCAGATTATCGAATCACACAAACTCAATGTTCAGAATAGAGACCGGAGTTATTAACAATGCCGTAACAATTCACGACTAGAATTACAACTTCTTAAGTTATGGATTTTCCCCAATGACATTTCTTAAGATAATTTGTACTTCACCTCCTCTTTACGGCATCCAACAGGGTGCCGTTTTTTTTAGAGTTCTTATCGATAACCGCAAACTGGTTTGCTGGATAATAAGTGCAGATGGGTATTGATGTAAGGTGCTAAGCTCCACCCGATTCTCGCTGGCGCGACAGCGTTCTGCACGATTTGCGAGCGCATTGTCTGCAAGCCGCGCCATCGCCGCAGTAAGGTAGCGTAATAAATTTGTCGCAGTTACGCAGGAATTACACAACTGGCTGAAATAAAAAAGGCTGCATCACTGCAACCCTTAGAATTCGTTGGCTCCCCGACCTGGACTCGAACCAGGGACCTGCGGATTAACAGTCCGTCGCTCTACCGACTGAGCTATCAGGGAATGAAGAGGTGCGCATGATAGTGATTTTGCCTTGCCTGGTCAACCTTAAATTAACCTTTATGCTGTGGATGGGGCGTTATTTATTTTCGCGCTTCACCGTAGCGGCATTACCGGTAATTGATCCTGGTCTGTCGCATGTTGCAGTTGGTTTTTAGAACAGTGCTTGGTTAAGCCGCCAGGCTGTGTGGGCACCGCCTTCGCGGGGTGGATGTGACAATTAAAATTGTCGGATTTCTGGATATGCCGTTCGGCAAAAATGTAGATAAGCGCAATAATTCATTTGTACCTGTATCAACCATTAGGGATGATTGACTATCACAATTCAGGCGCACTATCCATTAGAATAGGGTATGGACAATAAAACAATTTTTGTCAAAACCAGCAAAGGCGAAGACGAGATGCATAGCCGGACTATGCATCTTGCCGGTGACGTTAAGCGTGCCTTGCTGATGGTGGATGGAAACGCAACTCTGGGCGAGATCAGCAAGCGCGCCGCGCCCAGCATGCGCGCCAGTCTTAACGAGATGCTACAAGAACTGGAAAAGGGCGGTTTCATTAGGGAGAAAACGCAAGATAAAGTAAAGGATCAAGATAAAAGCAAAGCCAAGGGCAACAACATTCCCAAGATGTCCGTTCCGGTCAAAATGGCTACTCCAAAAAAACAACAACCAGTGGCTGATGAAATCGGCGAGTTGGATTTTATGTCAGGGTTTACCACATCCTCACCGGAAATATCGTCAGATGGGGCGGGTCAGGCTGAGAAGTTGAGGGCGGCAGCTGAAGAAAAATACAGGCAGGAAATCGAGGCCGAAAAAATAAAGGCACAGCGGGAAGCTGAGGCCATCCTTCATAAGGCTGAACAGGAAGCCACCAGAATCCGTGAAGAGACGGCGCGTCGTGCCAAGGCAGAGGCGGAAGCCACCCGGTTAAAGGCTGAGCAAGAAGCCAAGTTGCGACTTGAGGCCGCTGCCAAGGAGCGGCAAAAAGCCGAAGCTGCGCGTTTAATAGCAGAGCAAGAGGCCAGGAAAGTGCGCAATGAGCTCGATGCCGCCAAGTTAAAGGCAGAGCAAGAAGCCAAGCTTCGTCTCGAAAGCGCAGCCCTAGATCAGCAAAAAGCCGAAGCCGTGCTCATCAAAGCAGAACAGGAAGCTGCGCAGATGCGCATCGAGCTGGAGATGGCCAAGATGAGGGCTGAGTTGGAGGCCAAAGCACGCCTGGAGGCGACCGCCAAGGCGCATGAACGAATGCTCGCTGAAGAAGAGGCCGCCAAAGTTCGCGAGGAGGCTGAGCGCATTATCAAACACGAGCAAGAGACAGCAAGGGCGCGTGAAGCGGCAGCTAAACATTTAGCTCAGACCAGTGATGCAGCTCCTGCCGAAAAGCCGGGTGAGTTTTCTTTTGACACATTTCAAGTCGATCAGCCTCTGTACACTTCCGAGTCGCATTTGGGAAAGCAGCCAGCACAAAAAGAAAAGCCGCCAGCGCAAAAAACCAGCCCGGTTAAATCTGCCCCTGTGGGGAAGCCGGGTGAGTTTGCTTTTGACTCGTTTCAAGTCGATCAGCCTCTGTATACATCCGAATCGCATGTAGAAAAACCGGCGGCGCAGAAAACCAGTCCCGCACAACAACTAGTCCCTGCTGCGAAAGTAGCCCAGCCGATACAAGCCCAGCGGCCGGTTAAGCAGCAACAAGTATCGCCTCAGCTCGCGAATGAACCGGTCGATGGCCAGCCCAGCCCGGAACAAATCCAACGTGCGATGCAAGAGCGTAAGGAGGTGGAAGAGCGCATGGCAGCTGAAGCGCTGGAGGCCAAAAAAATGGCCGAGGCACAAGCCAAGGCTTGGGCTGAAGCCGAACAACGCGCAATTGAAACCGCCAGGGCCGAGGCAGAGCAAGCCGCCAAGCAAGCTACATATACTGTGGCCGATACCGATACCCCTGTCGTTAAACCAGCCCCGGTTGCGCGAGTCCGCCGCAAGCCATTTTCATGGGGCAAGCTGGTCGGCTTTATGTTCAAGCTGGGGTTGTTTTTGTTGGTGTTGCTGGTGGGCGCATTGTTTATCATTCCATATCTAATGCCGATGAGGGATTACATGCCCAAAGCCGAGCAGATGCTGTCCGAAAAATTACACCAGCCGGTGCACATCGGACGTTTGTCCGGACGTATCCTGCCGATGCCGCGTTTTGAATTGAGCGAGATATATATTGGCGATGTGAAGCAATTTCAGGCTGAGGATGCCAAAATAAACTTTGCCCTTATTGGGCTGTTCACCGAGGCGAAACCGGTCAGCAGTGTCGAATTTCAGGGTGTCAAAGTAAGAGCTGCCTGGTTGATGAATGTATCCGAATGGTTGCTGCAAATGGCCAATGAAAATAAATACCCAGTGAGACGCATGGTGATCAGCCAAGGCAAGCTGGATGCGGACGTTTTTGAATTGACCGGCATAGAGGGCGAATTGGATTTCGGTCCGGCTGGAAAATTCATTCAAACCAATTTGCGCGCGAACAGTGGAAAATACGCTCTGGGTATGAAAGCCACTCCAGAAGGCAAGTTGCAAGCCGTCATATCAGTGCGTGGCAGTACATTGCCATTGTTGCCGAATTGGACGTTCGATGATCTGACTGCAAAGGGCGAGCTAAACAATAATGAGCTGGTGATCAGCGATTTCGATGCCCGGATATTGGGCGGCGCCGTGCAGGGGAATGCAAGTATCAACTGGCGTTCCGGCTGGAGCGCACAAGGCGCACTGAGTGCGAAGGTTCCTATGCAGCAATTGAATCATTTGCTGGATGGTAATCTGGAAGGATCGGCGCGCTTTAAAATGACCTCACGGGATTTAGGTGGTTTGGCCGATTCTGTTGCGCTGGACGGAAGTTTCATCGCTAAGGACGGGGTGATCAGCGGCATGGACATCGTTGAAACTGCACGTGTGCACAGCAAGGAAAATTTGCCGGGCGGCAGGACGCATTTCGACGGACTCAGCGGTGTTATTTCATATGCTAATAACACCTATCACTTCAAGCAGGTGAAAGTCGCGGCTGGTGTGATAAATGCAACGGCTGCGTTTGATGTCACCAAACAACAGTTGTCGGGAAAGATGAACGTTAATTTGTCGCTGCAGGATACGGCGGGGCCTGTAGACCTGCAAGTGGGAGGATCGATAGACAGCCCGACTTTGCGCTATGCTCCTTAAGCCGGACTTGAGTTCCACGCGCTATTGTTAATTAGGCGATGGCTTTGTGCATCCGTTCCAAAGCCTTTTGCAGATTGTGGCTTCGGCATCTTGGTTTCGACATAACTTAAAAGTTAGCCTACACCGCAACAAGCCTGCATGGCTTGTTGTCTGAAGGTTAGCCTACGCCGAAATCTCAAGAAAGCGCTTTCGCTATACGCTCCAGCGCATTCTTGAGATTGTCCATCGAAGTAGCGAAGGACAAACGGATGTAGCCTTCGCTGCCAAATGCCGAGCCGGGCACCACCGCCACGCCTGCCTCCACCAGCAGGTATTCAGACAGCGCGATATCCGTGGCTTGCTTGAGGATGCCTTTTTTATGCAAAGCGGCGATGGCACCTCGTGCATCCGGGAAGGCATAGAACGCGCCACCTGCCATGATGCATTTCAACCCCGGAATCTTGTTCAGCGCATTCACCACAAACACATGCCGCTCGCGGAACGCCTTCAGCATCGGCGCGATGCAGCCCTGATCGCCGTTCAGCGCAGCTTCTGCCGCCACCTGCGAGATCGAAGTCGGGTTCGACGTGCTCTGCGACTGCACGTTTTCCATCGCCGTGATGATGTGCTCCGGCCCCGCCGCATAGCCGATGCGCCAGCCGGTCATCGCGTAGGATTTTGACACTCCGTTCAGCACCATCGTGCGCGGATACAGGTCGGGGCAGGCGTTCAGGATGTTGACAAACTTCGCATCGGTCAGCGCGATGTGCTCGTACATGTCGTCGGTTGCGATCAATACTTGCGGATGCTTGCGCAACACTGCACCCAGCGCCTTCAGGTCGTCCAATGTGTACACCGCACCGGACGGGTTGCTCGGGCTGTTGATCACCACCATTTTTGTTTTCGGCGTGATCGCCGCTTCCAGTTGTGCGGGCGTCATCTTGAAGCCCTGCTCGATGCCTGCCTGCACGATCACCGGCTTGCCTTCCGCGATGAGCACGATATCCGGATAAGACACCCAGTAAGGCGCCGGAATGATCACCTCGTCGCCGGGATTGATCACCGCCAGCGCAAGGTTAAAAAAGCTCTGCTTGCCGCCGCACGAAACCAGAATCTGCTTAGCCGTATAATCCAGCCCGTTGTCACGCTTGAACTTGGCTATCACAGCCTGCTTGAGCGATGGCGTGCCGCTCACCGCGGTGTACTTGGTGAATCCCTTGTTGATCGCGGCGATCGCCGCATCCTTGATGTGCTGCGGCGTATCGAAATCCGGTTCGCCCGCGCCCAGCCCGATGATGTCTTTTCCTTCCGCTTTCAGCTTCGCGGCGCGCGCGGTGACGGCGAGGGTGGGAGAGGGCTTGATGGCTTGTACGCGTTTCGAAAGTTCCAAGATATTTCCTTGCTGATTAATCGTGAGGGCGAATTATACCTGTG
>JANXXX010000094.1 GCA_025350405.1 Gallionella sp. | reverse complement strand
TCGAACGCCGGGTTGGGCGGCAGTTTCGTGAGAACGAGCTGCATTTTATAGGAAAGGTTATACATTGGTACCAAACTCCAAAGTGATACTTTTACCAATATCTTTTCGTATGCGATTGATTTCTGTTATGCGATCATTTTCAGGTGCCACTCGTCCGAAAAGTGCTACAACGTGCTCTTGGGTTACACGATCAATGAATGCGATAACTTCACCTTGACGGTACATTTGCGGCAAGAGTGTTCTGCCGAGAATGAACTCAAAAGTACATTTCACGGCCTCAGTAGAACCAAGGAGCTGCTTTACCAACCCCATGTAGGGAAACTGATCGACACTTCCACAAGTTGAAATAATATCTCCAGAACTGTCAATACAAACTCCGTAATCGAGGGAGTGCTTGACCAATAGATTGTTCAATTTATCAGGTAATGTGGTCATGACGCCCAACGTAAAATTGAGGGGCGCGCCGCTTTTGGCGCGTCCCTCTCGAATGACAGGTTAGACGTTGTTTGATGCCGTTTCATCGAATTGTTCGGCTTCAATTCGCTGCCGCCTTTCATCAAGTAGTTCACCGTCAAACTTCCAATATCCGGGGCCACTTGCAGCAGGAGTGCTGTAACCAAGACTGTGAAGCGCTTTTAATGCGGCAGCAGATAAGCTCATTACCTCGTTTTGATAACTAACCTTCCCTCCGTCCACAACTGTAGCCGTAATCATTTCATCACGGGAACATGTGAGGGTGTCGCCGGGCTTGATACCTAAAGCATCAAGTTTTAAGCGAGGACGACGGGCCTTAACTTTCTCCAGGGCCTCTTGCTCTTCTTTGTCGATTTCAGCTGCGCCAGGTGTAACCTCTTTGAACTCTCCAATACTGATTGCGAGAACCACTTTTTCTGGGTCAATCTTGAAAAACTCTCGCTTTGGGTTAATGCGATTTTCAGAAAAAAGTTGATGAAGGGTTTTTTCGAGCTTGTCGCAGTTTTTCACTTCTGCCGCGAAGTAACACTCAAACGGAAGTGGAACTCCTGAGTGAGTGCTGAGTTGAGCAATTCTGGATTCAACGCTGTCGGTAGTCAGCCCAATCTTAACTAGCCCCGGCATCGCCTCATTCGTCAGGATGTAAACAATATTTGGCATTACTGATTACCTTTCGGAAACGTCTAACGTAAAATAGACACCCTAAAAAATGCCGGGAAAGGCACCTTCGAGGTGTATAATCTGGCACGTAGCGCGCAATGCCTTGACTTTGCTGAGGGCTGAATTATGGTACACCCTAATTTATTGGATAAAAGCACCACTCCAAATCCTCCCAAGTTGCTTGACCGGGTACGTGAAAAATTGCGGGTGAAGCACTATAGCATCCGCACTGAAGAAAGCTACTTGGGCTGGATTAAACGCTATATTTACTTTCACGGCAAGCGCCATCCAAAGAATCTGGGGGCGCGGGATATCGAGGCGTTTCTCACCCATCTGGCGGTTCAAGGCAAGGTCGCTGCTGCGACACAGAATTTAGCCAAGAGCGCGTTGCTGTTCCTCTACCGCGAGGTGCTGGAAATCAAGTTGCCCTGGCTGGACAACATTACTCAGGCCAAAGCGCCCAAGCGCTTGCCTGTGGTGTTGACGGTGAGCGAGGTACAGGCGGTGTTGTCGCGTTTGACCGGCACGCATGCGCTGATCGCTTCGTTGCTGTATGGCGGGGGGATGCGTCTGATGGAGGCGGTGCGCTTGCGGGTGAAGGATGTGGACTTTGCGCGCCACGAGATTCTGGTGCGCGAGGGCAAGGGTTTCAAGGACCGGGTGACGATGTTGCCGGAGGCGGTGGTGGAGCCTCTCAAAGCACATCTGCTTAAAGTGAAAGCCTTGCACAAAGAAGATTTGGCGCAGGGTGGCGGCGAGGTGTATCTGCCATTCGCGCTGGACAAGAAATATCCGAAGGCCGGGCGCGAATGGGGTTGGCAATATATTTTTCCTTCAAAGAATCTGTCGGTCGATCCGCGCTCCGGCAAGACGCGCCGCCATCATGTGGATGAGAAAGGAATCCAGCGTGCGGTGAAGCAGGCGGTGCGCGATGCGGAGCTGACCAAGCCCGCCACGCCGCATACCTTGCGGCATTCGTTCGCGACACATCTCTTGCAAGCCGGTTATGACATCCGCACCGTGCAGGAGCTGCTCGGCCATTCGGATGTTTCCACCACGATGATCTATACCCATGTGCTGAACAAGGGCGGCAAGGGTGTAGTGAGCCCGCTGGATAGGTGATTCGTTTCAGGTGCGCGCGTTACCCATGATCGATCCTCAGTATCGAATGTGTCGTTGTGCAAGTTTTATTCTATTTCAAATTAAAAATGCAATTTCGTAGGGTGCGCGGAGCGCACCCTACAGATTATTGTTGTTTGAAATGGAATCGGAATTACACGGGGCGGATGGTTGTTGAACAACAGTATTGCCACGCTCAGAATTCATATTCGACCTGCATTCTGAAAGTATGGTTTGGCGCGGCACCGCTTGCCTTGAACAGCCATGCTGCGTTGTACCTGATGGCCTGCCGGTTGCCGAGCGCAAATTTGCCGAAGACTGCCGGGCCGATGCGGTGGTTCTGTTCAGCTTCAGGATCCCAGTGGTTCCATTTCCCCATTTCGCCGAAGCCCTGCAAGCCATATTCCAGAACCGGCTGCCAGCGATATTTGGCTTGCCACTGGTAACTGCAATTGGTGACGTATGGCACGCCGCTTTCATCTGTCTTGCCGAATGCACGCTCGAAAAGCAGGTTGCCGTTCAGTTGCAGCTTGCCGAATTCAGTCTGGAGCAACGGGCCGATCTTGAATTCCCATGGTGCGTTAGCGCTTAACGGTGCTTCCAGCTCGGCGATTAAGCCGAGATCCACCGGGTATTGCCCGGTATCCGTGAGTTGAAATTTGTTTTCCCATTCGGCAATGTTGGCAATATTGTTTCCATCGCGTTCCTGCTTCAAATAGACCTCGGTGAACCAGTATTCCTTTGCGCCGTAACCGTAGCCGAGGCTGGCGCCTTGTGTGCTGATTCCGTTAAGCGGCGACGTTGCGCCGAGCTTGATGTCGATCTCCCGTTCGCCATATTCAACGGCGGGGATATAGACATAATCCGCCGCGCCGGCGAAAACATCCCGGGCGCAAATAATTGCGCAGAGCAGGACTCCCAAAGAAAAATAATGGGAACAGGGCGAGGGTTTTAGCATGGCCAGGTTATTTGGCAGCTTGGCGCGGACGCGCAGCCCATTTCATGCCGATGAAGATGGCGACCAGCGCAGTGAGGTAGAAAAGGATCTGCATTCCGGCCGGGCGCGAGTCATAGCCGATCAGGCTATGCAGCAACATGCCGGGCAATCCGCTTTCCGGCAGCACCGCCGACGTATCCCACAGTGGCGCGGCAAGACTGGGTAATAAATCTGCCTGGATCAAAAAGTGTGCGGCCTGCGAAGCCATGCCGGCCGCCAGCAACAACACCAAAATACCGGTTGCGGCAAAGAACCAGCGCATCGGTACGCGCACCAGCCCGGCGTAAAGCGTGTAGCCGACCGCGATGCCGGCCAGCATCCCGACCATGCCACCAAGCAGCATAGAAGACTGGCCGCCGTCGTTTGAGGCGGCGATGCCGTAGAGGAACAGCACGGTTTCCGAGCCTTCCCTGAGTACGGCCAGCCCGACGATGACCAGCAGCACCGAGCACTCGCTGGTTCCGTCGCTGATGTTTCTTCCTACCGATTTTGCGTTCTTGGCCAGCGCGGCGCCATGCGACGACATCCAGATGTTGTGCCAGGCCAGCATCAGCACCGCGATGCCGAGCACGATGGCGTTAAACAATTCCTGGCCTATGCCGCTGGCCAACGATCCGATCACATCGGTAAAGGCGGCGACCAGGCCGGAGCCGAGCAGTCCGGCCAGCAGGCCGGCGCTCAACCAGCGTTTGCTATTGGGCACACTGCGCGTCGCGGCAGCGAGGATCCCGATGATGATGGATGCTTCCAGTACTTCCCGAAAAACGATGATGGCAGTTGCGAACATGGCTCACTCCGAGTGTCTGATTGGCTTATTGGGCGACGATGACGCCTTGGGCAGTGGTTTCGTGAAACTCGCCGGTGAACGGGTAACGTCCGGGTTCGAGTGGACCGATGTAAATCGTGGCGGTGCTATGTCCGGCAATCGCCTTTTCCCGGTTCAGCGGATGGCTGTCAAATTCCTCGGGCGTGGCATCCTGATTCTCGATCGTGAGTTTGATCTTCGTACCGGACGGGATCGTGAGTTCGGCCGTCTGGAAGCGATGGTCATTGATGACCAATTTATAATCGGCATCGCTTGCATAAGCGGCAAGCGGAAGTAACAGAGTGATAAGCAATAAGCGTTTCATGACGATCTCCTTAATTGACTTGTACGAATGATAATCGTTCTTATTTGCATTTGCAACAACTTTCTGGCATGATGTTTTCAACTTAATTAGGATTTAATGATATGCACCAGCCTGAACACCTCAAAAACGCCGGTCTAAAATCCACCTTGCCGCGGCTTAAAGTGTTGGATTTATTCGAAAATAGTAAAGAACGCCATTTGAGCGCTGAAGACGTATATAAGCAGTTGCTTGGCAGCGGGGAGGATGTGGGCCTGGCGACGGTATACCGGGTGCTGACCCAGTTCGAGCAGGCCGGGTTGTTGGTCAGGCACCATTTTGAGGGCGGCAAATCGGTGTTCGAGCTGAACAAAGGTGACCATCACGATCATATCGTCTGCCTGCAATGCGGTCATGTCGAGGAATTCCACGATACGGCCATCGAGGCTCGCCAGGAAAAAGTTGCCGCCGGATTGGGTTTCGCCATCCGCGACCACTCGTTGCATATCTATGCGGATTGCACCAAAAAGAAATGCCCGCATAAACGTTAAAATTAAAAATTCAATTCAAGCCACAGAGAACACAGAGTTCACAGAGGATAAATCTTAACTGAAGCAAAACCGATTTCACTCATCAGCCGGATCGAATAAAGGTTTGAACCTGCTCTTCTCGGTGTCCTCTGTGATCTCTGTGGCTAATTGATTTTACGGGTTGTAATTGCTGACCGGTGCTTATTGACAGCATTTCACAAAACGCGGAAACTGCGCATCATAACCAGCGACTTAACGAGCGTAGTTTGCTCGTTTAGTCGAATGGCTAGTAGTTTTATCAGTGCCGATTTGACATCAGCTTGCGGGGCACTCAAAACATACCAGCTAAAGCGAGGCAACCCGTCCCGCGAGAGCTGAACGGGTTTTGTTTTTGGAGAAAATATATTGGTCGCATCAAATAGCATCGGCATCGGCATCGTCAGCGCGCAGCGCGCAATCTTTGACACCCCGCTCACTTTCAGGAGCGGTGCGGTGCTGCCACGCTATGAGCTGGTGTATGAGACTTATGGCACGCTGAACGCGGCCAAATCCAACGCGATTCTGGTGTGTCACGCCCTTTCCGGTCATCACCACGTGGCGGGTTGCTACGCCGACGACACAAAAAATATAGGCTGGTGGGACAATATGATCGGCCCCGGCAAGCCGGTGGATACCGACAAGTTTTTTGTGATCGGCTTGAACAACCTGGGCGGCTGCCACGGTTCCACCGGGCCTTCCAGCATAGCTCCGAAAACCGGCAAGCCCTATGGCGCAAGCTTCCCGGTAGTGACCGTGGAAGACTGGGTGGAATCGCAAGCACGTCTGGCCGACATGCTGGGTATCAAACAGTTCGCAGCAGTGATGGGCGGCAGCTTGGGCGGGATGCAAGCCTTGCAATGGTCGCTGTCGTTTCCCGAGCGTGTGCGCCATGTGCTGGCGATCGCTTGTGCGCCGCACCTGACGGCGGAGAATATTGCTTTCAACGACGTGGCGCGCAACGCCATCCTGACCGACCCGGATTTTCACGGCGGAAATTATTACCAGCATGGTGTGGTGCCGACACGCGGCCTGCGCCTCGCGCGCATGCTGGGGCATATCACCTATCTGTCCGACGATGCGATGGCGGACAAATTCGGACGCAGCCTGCGCGCGGGCAAGCTCGGCTACAACTACGACATCGAGTTCGAGATCGAGTCCTATTTGCGCTATCAGGGTGACAAGTTTGCCGCATATTTCGATGCCAACACCTATCTGCTGATGACCAAGGCGCTGGATTATTTCGACCCGGCGCGCGCATGCGGCGACAATCTGGACAAGGCGTTCGCCGCTGCACGCGCGGATTATCTGGTGCTATCCTTCACCACCGACTGGCGTTTTTCGCCGGAGCGTTCGCGCGAAATCGTCAACGCGCTGCTGCACAACCGGCGCAACGTCAGCTACGCCGAGATCGCCTCGACGCACGGTCATGATTCGTTCCTGATGCAGAGTGAACAATACTACGATGTGATGCGCACATATCTGGAGCGCATCGCCAAGGAGTTTCCAGCATGAGCGCGCACGATTCCGTCGAACTTGCCGCTGCCCGCCCGGACTTCGCCGCCATCGCGGCTTGGATACCACAGGGTGCGTCGGTGCTCGACCTCGGCTGCGGCGACGGCAGCCTGCTGCGCTACCTGAAGGAAACGCGCAACGTGCGCGGCTACGGTGTTGAGATCAGCGACGCGAACATCGTGGCGTGCATCCGCAACGGCGTGAACGTGATCCAGAGTAATCTGGAATCCGGCCTGTCCGGCTTCGAAAGCAACGCCTTCGACTACGTGCTGCTGTCGCAGACGCTGCAGGCCACGCGCCATACCGAACCGCTGGTGCAGGAAATGCTGCGCGTCGGGTGCGAGGGTATCGTCAGCTTTCCAAACTTTGGCTATTGGCGCAACCGGCTCAATGTGCTGCGCGGTTACATGCCGGTGTCGGACGAACTGCCGTACCAATGGTACGACACGCCTAACGTGCATTTGTGTACGCTGCACGACTTCGAGACTTTCTGCAGCGGCCATCGCGTGGAGATACTCGGACGTCACGTGATGACCGGTAAAAAGGAAAAGAATGTGCTGCCCAACCTGCTAGGCAGCATGGCGGTGTATCGATTCAAGCGTGCGGCCTGACTGGATGAGCGTCTGGCAGCAATTGTTTACCCGCCGCATGCTGATCTGCGTGTTCACCGGATTCGCTTCCGGCTTGCCGCTGTATCTGCTGCTCAATCTGGTTCCGGCCTGGCTGCGCACCGAGCACATCGATCTTAAAGTGATCGGCGCGTTCGCGCTGATCCAGTTCCCCTACACCTGGAAATTCCTCTGGTCTCCGTTGCTGGATCGCTACGTGGTGCCCGCCCTGGGCAGGCGGCGCGGCTGGATGCTGCTCACGCAAGTCGCGCTGTTGGTGGTGATTGCCTCGCTGGGCGGTTTCTCGCCGCAGAACGATCTGGGCATCATCATCATGCTCGCCACACTGCTGGCATTCCTGAGCGCCACGCAGGATATCGCGCTGGACGCGTATCGCCGCGAGCTGTTGCTGGATAACGAACTCGGGTTGGGCAACGCGGTGCACGTCAACGCCTATCGCATCGCCGGGCTGATACCCGGCTCGCTGGCGCTGATCCTCGCCGATCACTTGCCATGGAACATGGTGTTCATCATCACCGCGCTGTTCATGCTGCCGGGCATCGTGATGACGCTGCTGGTCAATGAGCCGCTGGCAGTCAACACGCCCAGGACGCTGCGCGCTGCCGTCGTCGAACCATTCCGCGAATTCATCATGCGCAAAGGTTGGCAAAGCGCGTTGCTGATCCTGGCATTCCTGTTTTTTTACAAACTGGGCGATAGCTTGAGCACCGCGCTGGCGACGCCGTTCTACCTCGACATGGGCTTCAGCAAAACGCAGATCGGCCTGATCGCCAAGAATGCCGGGCTGTGGCCGGCGGTGATCGGCGCACTGATCGGCGGCCTCTGGATGTTGAAGCTCGGTATCAACCGCGCACTGTGGCTGTTCGGTGTGGTGCAGGTGGTGAGCATCTTCGGTTTTTACTGGCTGGCGATACTGGGTGCACAGGCCGAAGTGACCACGCTGCACCTTGCCCAGCTTGGCTTCGTGATCGGCCTGGAAGCATTCGGCGTCGGGCTGGGCACCGCGGCCTTCGTCGCCTACATCGCGCACACCACGCACCCCGCATACACCGCCACCCAGTTCGCGCTATTCACCAGCTTGGCAGCCGTGCCGCGCACTTTCGTCAATGCTACAGCGGGCTGGCTGGTGGAGCAATTGGGCTGGAGCAGTTTCTTTCTGTTGTGTGCTGCGCTGGCAATACCGGGGATGGCGCTGCTGTTGAAGATTGCGCCGTGGGGAGAAACACAGCCAGCTTTGGAACCCTAAGCGGGCTTAATATTCACATAAGGCAACGTAGTTGTTGCATAATTATTCTGCTTTTATGGGCACGATAAAATGAAATCTCAAGGGGCATAAATCAATGTTTTACGGAATTCCACAAGGCCGGGAAAAAGAACTGCAACAAGCGCTGGAGACTATAGCGAATATGTATCCGGGGCAATTCTATTGCAACGACATGCTGGTCGCCCTATGGCGTAACTTGTCATTTAGGCATGATCAAAAATTCATGTCATGTTATTACGATGCAGTCACAAACGATCAGGAACAGAGTCTCATCTGGCGCTTGCATACGCTCGCATGGGCAGCAAAAAATGCGCTATACGTTGCGGGCGACTTTGTCGAATGCGGCGTGTTCAAGGGCTTTTGTTCATCGGTGATATTAAAGTATCTCGATTTTCAGAATATCCCTAAGCAAGCCTATCTGTATGACACTTTCGAGGGGCTTCCCGAGAAAACTTCAACAGAACAAGAGAGAGAAGCTTGGGACTATTCGGAATACGATCCCGAGGCTATTTACACCGGCGTCTGCGAAAAGTTTTCGAAGTACAACAATGTAAAAATCGTCCGTGGAATTGTGCCGGACTCTTTTGCCGAAGCTGTCCCTGACAAAATCGCATTTTTACATATCGACATGAACTCGGAAAAAGCCGAGATGCTGGCCCTGGAACATCTGTTCGATAAAGTCACTCCCGGCGGCGTTATCGTCTTCGATGATTTCGGCTGGACGTGCAATGTCAATCAGATGACAGCCGAATTGGCGTTCATGAATCAACGCGGCCACCAGGTACTCGAGCTCCCGACGGGTCAGGGCATTGTGATCAAGCATGCTTGATGCAGTTCAATGAAATCAGCCCCAATCCACCATTCATAAAATGACGGGAATGAGATGAAACGTTTCCTGATGTGCGAGCCGAAGTTTTTTGAAGTGAGCTATGTGATCAATCCCTGGATGGAGGGCAGCATAGGGAAAGTGAACAAAGCGCTGGCGAGGCAGCAGTGGGAAAACCTGTATAACACCCTGTCGAAGTTGGCGACTGTCAGCCTGATTGAACCGGTTGCCGGACTACCGGACATGGTGTTCACCGCCAACGCAGGACTCGTCCAAAAAAGAGCCATCCCGAAAAAACAATTCATCGTGTCGTCGTTCCGTTATCGCGAAAGACAGCCGGAAGAAAAATATTTCGAGGAATATTTTTCTTCTCAGGGTTACGCGGTGCAACATCTACAGCAAGGCACGGTATTCGAAGGCGCTGGCGATGCGCTGTTCGACACGCGAGGCACACTCTGGGTAGGCTCTGGATTCAGGAGCGATCCACGCGCGCTGCCTGAGATCATGACCGCGCTTGATATCAAAGCCAGCGCGCTCGAACTCATCGATCCCCACTGGTATCACCTCGACACCGCATTTTGCCCATTGCCAGAAGGCCAGCTCATCGCCTACCCAAAAGCCTTCTCGGAAAAAAGCGTGGAGGCGCTCAAGCAGGCATTCGGGAAAAACATCATTTGGGTCTCTGAGCCAGACGCAAGGAATTTCGCTTGCAATGCGGTTTCCGTCGATCAGACTATCATCCTGCCCAAAGCGTCGGTAGAAATGAAAGCTGCACTGGTGCAGCGAGACTTTGAAGTCATTGAGACGGAGGTTTCCGAATTTATCAAGGCCGGTGGTGCATGTAAATGTTTGACGCTGGAGATTTAGGAGTCAGGTGAAACGAGCTTCGCAGGGCACGACACGGAACCCAGTTAGAACAAGAACCGTCGGGGGCAGCCCGACAGCTGGTCACTTTCTTTTGCATCGCCAAAAGAAAGTAACCCAAGAAAACGCGACCCCGGTTTACCGCCGCTGCGCGGTGCCCTGCGTTGCTCGACTGGTCAGGCGGCTGCGGAACTCGCGCTGCGCGCTCAGACAGTCCTCGCCGAAATCCCCTGACCAGCCTCCGCTACTCGGCGGCGCTCAGGGGATGAAAAGCAAAAACCGAAAATCGGGTGGGCAACAAGTTGCCCACCATTACTACGCAAGAGCAGCCAATATCTTCTGAATTGTAGAGAGTTAAATAAGTGCGTCAGTGCGATTGAATTCAAGTGCCACATCGTTGAATGCCACCTCACGTAATGATTCGATCTCGGGAGCATCGCCTTGGCGTGCTTCTTCAAGGGCAACTGCGAGTTGATCGTCTGTCACAGCAGTGTTTTGTGCCTTGACCATGAGTGTTTGATATCGGCGAATGTCAGCTTCGTTTTGCGCAGCCTTGTCTGCGGGTCGGATAGCGATTAGTGCTGCGCCGACCACGGCTAGCAGGGTGGCTCCAGTCATTCCAACCCACTTGGGTACGCTGCTGGCAATTAGAGAAACTGTACCGCTGCCTCCGAGGACGGCGAGAATTGTCCCAGCCATCTGGATATTCCGATACAACCGAGCTGTCCGCTGCGTCAGGCGGATTGCGTAGCGAATTTCGCCCTTAAGTTCTTCTCTTGTCTTCATGTCTTGATAGACGGCGTTGGAGTAGGAACTGGTAGTGGAATACGGCGTGGAGGAACGTGCGCTTTTTCTTTTCCAACTGAACTTTTCATAAACTGCTCCATTTCACAGTTATATTTGCGGTGTCAAAAACTACAGTTTATGCTCTGCTATAGCATATACGGTTCAAATTAAACGCTTTATTTTTTTATGTTGCAAGCCCGGTAAGGTGGGCACGATTTTGTGCCCACGCGGTGGTTTTTGCTTTTTATCCCCTGTGCGCCGCCTCGATCAGCCGCAAGTGAGCGGAGGTTTAGGCGAGCACTGATGAAACAACTAGCCATTCGACTAAGCTGGCAAAAGACGCCAGCCAAGTCGCTGGTTATGTTCGAGTCCCGCAGTGGGGCGCGGGGTGTGCGCCCCGCCAGGTCGAGTTGCGCAGCCCCGCTCACTTGCGGCTGATCGAGGGTACCCTGCAGGGGCGGCAAACCGGGGGCGATTTCTTTTGGTTACTTTTCTTGGCAAGACAAGAAAAGTAACTAGCTGCCGGTCTACCACCGGCGGTTTTGATTTGTTTTCCGCGCTACAACTACAAAAGTTCAACCACCACCGGCGTATGATCCGAAGGCCTCTCCAATTTTCTCGGTGCCTTGTCGATCACACAACCCTTGCATTGCGCCACCAGCGGCTCGCTGATCAAAATATGGTCGATACGCAAACCGTGGTTGCGGCGGAACGCCATCATCCGGTAG
>JANXXX010000084.1 GCA_025350405.1 Gallionella sp. | reverse complement strand
TTCGCTGCTTTGCCGCTTTCACCCAAGTTGCCCATGCGCCCCTCCCTCAACTTCCTTTTTGTTTTCATCATGCGTACCGCTCACCGCGCTTAACGTCCCGCTTCCTATCCGCACGATTTCATCCACCAGCAGGTTCTTCGGCATGGCATGGGTGATGAACATCATCGTCACTTTGCCCTTGAGCTGGTTGACGGTGGCGGCAAAGTGTTCGGCAGTGGTTGAATCCAAGCTGCTGGTGGCTTCGTCGAAGATCAGTATCTTGGGTCGCTTGATCAGTGCCCGTGCGATCGCGATGCGCTGCTTCTGTCCGCCTGAGAGTCCCACACCACGCTCGCCAATCTCGGTCTGGTAGCCTTGTGGCAAGGCTTCGATGGCGCTGTGGATCTCGGCCATCTTGCAGGCATGCACGACTTGCTCGAAGGTGGCGTGGGGGTTAGCCATCAGCAGATTGTCGTAGATGGTTCCTGAAAACAATATCGTTTCCTGAGGCACGACGCCGAAGTAATGGCGCAGTTCGTTGGCGGAGAGATAGCGGATGTCGTTGCCGTCGATCTTGATGGTGCCGCCTGCTGGCTGGTAGAAGCCTTGCAGCAGTTTGGTTAGCGTGCTCTTGCCTGAACCTGAAGGCCCCATGATGGCGATGACTTTGCCGGGGGCGACTTTCAGGTTGAAGCCTTCATAGAGGAAGGGCAGGTTGTCGGCATAGCGGAAGCTCAGGCCTTCGATGTCGATCTGCCCTTTGCCCTCGCGCAAGCGGGTGGGGAGGATGGAATACGGTTCGGCCGGGGCGTTCATGATGTCACCCATGCGCTGCACGGAAAGGTTGGCCTGCTGGAACTGTTGCCATAACCCGACCAGCCGCAGCATGGGTTGAGACAATCTGCTGGCGAACATCTGGAAGGCGACCAGCATGCCGATCGTGAAAGAGGTGTCGTTCATCACGGTGTAGGCGCCGATGATCAGGATGCTCAGCGTCATCATCTGTTCCAGTCCATTGGACAGCGCGTTGTAGGTATTGCCGATCTGGCGCACCGAGAACCCCGAGCGCAAATATTCGGCGAGATAGTCGCTGTAGCGGGCGTTGAGCTGGGGTTCCATTTGCAGGCTCTTGACAGTTTCGAGCCCTGACACATATTCGGTAGTGAAGGCCTGGTTGCGCGCGCCGAGCAGGAATTGTTCGTTGAGACGGCTGCGGAACATCGGTGCGACGATCAGGCTCAAGATGACGATGACGCTCAACATAGCAAGGGCTACGCAGGTCAGCATCACGCTGTAGTAAAGCATGATGCCAAGGAAGATCAGCAGGAACGGAAAATCGAGGATCAGCGTGACGGCGGCGCTGGCGATGAATTCGCGTATCGTCTCGACGCCATGCAGGCGCGCGGCGATCACGCCGGTGGGTCTATGCTCGAAGTAACGCGGCGGCAGCTTGAACAGGTGGTCGAACACCGCCGCGCCCAGCACGGCATCGACGCGGTTGCCGGTGTGCAGGATCAGGTACTGGCGCACCCACGAAAGCAGCGCGGAAAAGATCATGAATACCGCCAGGCCGATGCCGATCACGATCAGCGTGCTCTGGGTGTGGTGGACGACGACCTTGTCTATGATGACCTGGGTGAACAGCGGCGTGCCCAAGGCAAGTAACTGGATGATGAGTGAAGCGATCAGCACATCGCGCCAGATGCGCTTGTGTTTCATCAGTTCGGGGATGAACCAGTGGAAACCGAAGTTGGCTTTTTGGGATAACGCGCCGTCCGGGTCCTTGATGCCTTTGGCTTCGAGCGCCAACTGGAATGCCGTGCCGGCAAAGCGTGCGGCGAACTCGGCTTGGGTCATCGTCCTGGGTTGATTAGTGCCGACCTCGAACAGGGTGACGCTATCGTCCTTGATCTGGACGATGATGGCGGGATGGTGTTTGATCGGGGCTGGTTCTGTGGGTAGCGCTCCTTCGCCCAATGCTTCGTTTGGACTGATGTCGGGTTGCTCACCGAGTCGTTCGCCCTGAGCCTGTCGAAGGGTATGGACACCCTGTGCATGTGGTTCGACAGGCTCACCACGAACGGACACAGGGGAATCATTCTCGGCACGAACTTCATTCAACACCACCAGGCACGGAAAATTGAATTTGCTCAGCTCGCTACTATTGCAATCGCGGCGCTTGATGCGGAAGCCCAACGCGCGGGCCGCATGGACAAAAGAGTCTGAGCTATACGGCGGCGGGAATTGTTTGAGTAGCAGTCCGGCGTCAAAGGGCTTGCGGTTCAGGGCACAGAAACTGCCCATGGCCCAGACGATATCTTCAGCGCTAAAGGTATGGGTGGGCGCGTGCGCTACAGGCTTGCGCGACAGGCTCTTGGCAACCAACTTCAAGAACCGGCGCGGCATCAGACTGAAACCGGTGAGGATTTACAGTTGTTGCTTGCATCAGCCATCTCTGTTTTGAGTTGCTTCTGAATCATGGCTATGCAATTAATGTTCGTCAATGACAAATATTACTATGCAAGTATGGTTTCCTCATATTATATTTTGGCAAATAGGTATTTCCACTTAGCTCTCCGGCATTTATGGATACAGACTTTTCTGATTTGAAGGCAAACCACCACGATGGAATTGTCATGCGGCTGGTTTAATGTAGCCCGGCATATTAATTTTGCGGCTTACCCTTTGATGACATGGTCGCACAGAATACAGTTTCTCCTCATGAAATTCCTTTTCGTCCACCGGAAATTTCAGGGCCGGTATTTGCACCTTGCCGGCTATCTGTGTGCCGTACCCGGCAATAAGATTTTTTATCACGCAACGGCTTGATGCGACCTACACCATCGGTCCGATGGGCAATGTAGTCAACCACATTTTCTGCATTGCAACTCTTTAGTGATTTTCTGAATTGCTACTGGCGGCTTGTTTTGCCACATTGTTCAATAGCCGGTCAGGAGCGAGGCGGCGGCCTTGCAGCAATCCTATCCCGATAAATCCCTGCGGCCCATGCAGTCTGACCTTGCCATCCGGCAGGCCGGTGTCCAGCCCCAGCCGTTGGCCTTGAGCCAGCCGTTTGATTTGCACGGCATCCAGTTGCAGCACGGGCACATCGGGCATCAGGCTCTCCAGCGGCAGAATGCAGGCATCGCGCTCGGCCTCGTTCATCGCCTCCAGTTGCCGCCAGCTATAAGCATTACTCAAATCGAAATGCGCAATCGCGGTGCGTCGCAGGCCGATCAGGTGCGCGCCGCAGCCAAGTGCAGCGCCGATGTCTTCTGCAAGAGTGCGTATGTATGTTCCTTTGCTGCAACGCACGGTGATGTCCATCAGGTGCCTGGCCACAAGTTTTTCGGACTGGTTGCCTGAAAAAGAATTCAGGGTCAGTTCGTGTATCACCACGTTGCGCAGTTCGCGTTCTATGGTTTCGCCTTTGCGGATGTATTCGTAAAGCGGCTTGCCCTGGTGCTTGAGCGCGCTGTGCATCGGCGGGAGTTGCTGGATCTCGCCGCGAAACTTGGCCAGTACGCTATCAACGTCAGACTGCTGAACCTCGACCGGATGTTCGGCTGTGATCTCGCCTTCGGCATCGCCGGTGGTGGTGGTTTGGCCCAGGCGCAACAAGGCACGATAGGTTTTATCGGCATCCAGCAAAGCATTGGAAAACTTGGTGGCTTCGCCAAAACAGATCGGTAATAAGCCGGTGGCGAGGGGGTCGAGGGTGCCGGTGTGTCCTGCCTTTTCGGCTTGGAACAGGCGGCGTACTTTTTGCAGCGCATCGTTGGAGCTGAGTTCTAACGGTTTGTCGAATAGCAGCACACCGTCCAGCAGGCGATAAGTTCGTGCCATTACATTAAACCGGATGAACTTGAGCCAAAAATGTAAAGTTGTCTTTTCGTAGGTTGGGCAAAGCGAAGCGTGCCCAACCTACGCACCTGCGAAAGGTTTGTGCCATTTATTTCAATTATTTTTTGTCTTCGTGATGAAGATCGCTGGCTACTGCCTGGTCGATGAGTTGCGACAAATGGCTGCCGCGTTCGACGGAGGAGTCAAATACAAAATGCAATTGCGGCATCACACGCAGCTTGATGCTGTGCGCCAACTGGCTACGCACAAAGCCGCTCGCGCTCTCCAAGCCTTGTTGCGCTTCTTCGTGCTTGCCGTCCAGACGGGTGAAAAAAACCTTGGCATGAGAATAGTCGCCCGCCACTTCCACGCCGGTGATGGTCACCAGACGCACGCGCGGGTCGTTGATCTTAAGTCGCACCAGCTCGGCGATTTCGCGCTGCATTTGCTGGGCGATGCGATCAGTTCGGGCAAAGTTGGCCATGGGTAATTTATAAATCCGTTATACGGGCGAATCGCTGCGTCGCGTGCTCGCTCATTCCTGTGCGCAGCGGTCGTAGCTTCAGCTACGGGTACCGCGCGGCCTACCCCTTGCGGGTGTGTCTATCCATCTGATATGCCGCGTCATTCGCTGCGCGGCTTCTTGCGCTTCAACCCGTATAACGAATTTCTAAAATGCCCAACAAAGAAAAAAGTTACAGAGCGCGCGCGACCTCAACGATCTCGTAGGCTTCCAGCTTGTCGCCTACTTGAAGATCGTTGAAATTCTTCACCGACAGGCCGCACTCGAAGTTGGCTTTAACTTCCTTCACGTCGTCCTTGAAGCGTTTCAGCGAATCCAGTTCGCCATCGTGGATCACCACATTGTCGCGCAGCACGCGCACCTTCGCACCGCGCTTGACCATGCCTTCCAGCACCATGCAACCGGCAATCGTGCCGACCTTGGAAACGGTGAACACCTGGCGCACCTCGACCATGCCCATGATGCTTTCGCGTTTCTCGGGCGCCAGCATGCCGGACAGCGCAGCCTTGATCTCGTCGACCATCGCGTAGATGATGTTGTAGTAGCGGATGTCCACGCCGGATGCTTCGGCCAGCTTGCGCGCGGCCGCATCGGCGCGCGTGTTGAAGCCGATGATGATCGCCTTGGAAGCCAGTGCCAGATTGACGTCCGATTCGGAAATCGCTCCCACCCCGCCGTGAATCAGATTGACCTTTACTTCGTTGGTGGAAAGTTTTTGCAGCGATTGTGCGATCGCCTCGGCAGAACCTTGCACGTCTGATTTTACGATCAGCGACAAGGTGCGCACTTCGCCTTCGGCCATCTGCTCGAACATGTTTTCAAGTTTGGCAGCCTGTTGTTTGGCGAGCTTCACGCCGCGATACTTGCCTTGGCGGAACTGCGCGATCTCGCGTGCACGCTTTTCGTCGGCCAATACCATCAGCTCCTCACCGGCGGCAGGCACTTCAGACAAGCCCTGTATTTCCACCGGGATGGATGGGCCTGCTTCATTGACTGCCTTGCCGTTTTCATCCAGCATCGCGCGCACTTTCCCGAATACCGAACCGACCAATACCGCATCGCCGCGTTTCATCGTGCCGGATTGAATCAATACCGTAGCGACCGGGCCTTTGCCCTTGTCCAGACGCGCCTCGATCACCAAGCCTTTGGCGTGCGAGGTACGCGGTGCCTTCAGTTCCAGCACCTCGGCTTGCAATAACACGCCTTCCAGCAATTGGTCTATGCCCTGTCCGGACTTGGAGGAAACCTCGACGAACATCGCGTCGCCACCCCAATCTTCCGGCGTCACCCCTTCGGCGACCAGCTCTTGCTTGACGCGTTCGACGTTGGCTTCAGGCTTGTCGACCTTGGTCACGGCCACTACCAGCGGCACGTTGGCAGCCCTGGCATGCGCGATGGCTTCCTTGGTCTGCGGCATCACGCCGTCATCGGCGGCCACCACCAGAATCACGATATCGGTCGCTTTCGCGCCGCGCGCACGCATCGCGGTAAATGCCTCGTGGCCGGGAGTATCCAGGAAGGTGACCATGCCGCGCGGCGTATCGACGTGGTACGCGCCAATATGCTGGGTGATGCCACCCGCTTCGCCCGAGGCGACACGGGTGCGGCGTATGTAATCGAGCAGCGAGGTCTTGCCGTGATCGACGTGGCCCATCACGGTGACAACCGGTGCGCGCGGCTCCAGCACCACATCGTGATGCGCTTCGCTATCGATCAGATAGGCATCCGGGTCGTCCAGCTTGGCGGCCTTGGCGACGTGCCCCATCTCTTCCACGACGATCATCGCGGTTTCCTGATCGAGCACCTGATTGATGGTGACCATCGACCCCATTTTCATCAACACCTTGATGATCTCGGAAGCCTTGATCGACATCTTCTGCGCCAATTCGGCGACGGTGATGGTTTCGGGAACAGCGACTTCATGCACGATAGGTTCGGTCGGCAAGGAAAATGCATGCTCGGGTTCGGCAACATGCTTGCTGTGTTTGTCATGGCGCGGTGCACGAATCGGGGTAGTCCAGGCACCGGTTTTCTCGCCGGTTTTAACGGGCGTGCGCTTCTTGTGTCCCTTTTCGTCCCACGGGCTGGCCTTGGCTTCGGGTTTGGGTTTTTTGCTGGGCTTGCTTATCTTGTCACCGGGTTTCGGTGTCGGCTTGTGCAACGTGCCTTCCGCCAGATTAACGACCGGTGCAGCGACAACAGCAACTGCCTCCTCGGTTTTCATTACTTCCGGTGCGGCGGGCTGCGGCTCAGGCTCGGCGGTTTTCTGGGTGGTCTTGCGTTTGCTGCGCTCTTGCTTGACTTGCGCATCGGCTGCCTGACGCGCGGCCAATTCTGCTTGCAAACGCGCTTCTTCTTCACGCGTAGCCAGTTCCTGCTCATTCACAACCTTGCCGGCCTTGCCCTTCTTGGGCGGAGCCGCGACTTCAACCGGTGCAGCGGGAATAGCAACTTCAGCGACAGCAGCCGGAGCGACTACGCGGCGCTTGCGCACTTCGACCTGAATAGTGCGCGCGCGACCGGAGCTGTCAGCCTTCTTGATTTCGGTGGTTTCGCGGCGGATCAGTGTGATCTTCTTGGCGGGTTTTTCGGCTCCATGCGCCTGGCGCAAATGCTCCAGCAATTTTGCTTTGTCCTTTTCCGACATCGGATCGGAATCCTGTTCCTTGGCAATCCCTGCCGCCTTTAGCTGCTCAAGCAGCAAGGCAACTGGCAATCCCAGTTCAGTCGCAAATTGCGCTACGTTCAATTTTCCCATTACCGTCCTTTAAACTACCCTTACCGATTTAAGCAAACCATGGTGCGCGAGCCGCCATAATCAATGTATTCGCACGTTCGCTATCCATGCCGGACAGCTCCACCAACTCATCCACATCCAGGTCCGCCAGTTGATCTTGCGTCGTAATACCCTTGGCTGCCAGGGTGCGTGCGGTCTGTTCATCCATACCTTCCAGCTTGAGCAGGTCTTCGATACCGTGCTCCACTTTTTCTTCGCTGGCGATTGCCGCCGTCAACAGTGCATTGCGTGCGCGGGTGCGCAACTCATTCACCGTCGCCTCGTCGAATGATTCGATCTCGAGCATTTCTTCCAGCGGCACATACGCCACTTCTTCCAGCGTATTGAAACCTTCCTGGACCAGGATGTCCGCGACTTCTTCGTCCACATCCAGCTTTTCCATGAACATCGCGCGCGTATTGGAGAACTCTTCGTTATGCTTTTCGCTGGACTGCTCGACCGTCATGATATTCAGTTCCCAGCCGGTCAACTCACTGGCCAGGCGCACGTTCTGGCCGCCGCGTCCGATCGCCTGTGCCAGATTTTCTTCCTCAACCACCACATCCATGCTGTGGCGTTCTTCATCCACGACGATGCTGCTCACCTCGGCGGGAGCCAGCGCGTTGATGACATAAGTGGCCGGGTCTTCAGCCCAGAGAATGATATCCACGCGTTCACCGGCCAATTCGTTGGTCACGCCCTGCACGCGCGAACCGCGCATTCCCACGCAAGTGCCGATCGGATCGATACGCGGATCATGCGATAGCACCGCGATCTTGGCGCGCGAACCGGGGTCACGGGCGGCGCTGACGATCTCCAGCAACTTTTCCTCGATCTCCGGCACTTCCAGCTCAAACAATTTGGTCAGCAATTCATTCGAGGTGCGCGACAAGATCACTTGCGGTCCGCGTGCACTGCGATCCACCCGCAGCAGATGCGCTTTGACACGGTCGCCGACGCGCAAGTTTTCCTTCGCGATCATTTGATCGCGCGGCAACAGGGCTTCGATCTTGCCGAATTCGATGATCGCGTTGCCGCGCTCAAGCCGCTTGACCGTTCCGGACACCAGATGCTCCTTGCGTTCCATGAAGTCAGCCAAAACCTGCTCGCGCTCTGCATCGCGTATCTTCTGGAATATAACCTGCTTCGCGGCTTGTGCTCCGATACGCCCGAAATCAATGGATTCCAGCGGCTCTTCGATAAAATCTCCCACTTGGATATCGGGATTGCGCTTTTGTGCCTCTTCCAGCTTGATATGCAGGTCAGGGGTCTCGAAGGTTTCGTCATCCATCACTTCCCAGCGGCGAAAAGATTCAAATGCGCCGGTATTGCGATCAATCGCCACGCGCACGTCAGCCTCGTCCGAAAAACGCTTTTTGGTCGCCGAGGCCAATGCAGACTCCAACGCCTCGAATACAACTTCCTTGTCCACGCTCTTTTCACGGGACAACGCATCCACCAACAACAAAATTTCACGACTCATACCATATCTCCGGCAAATTGCCCGCTAAACACTAAAAACTAAAAAGTCGGCACTAAACGCGCCTTGTCCAAATTCGACAGCTCAATCGCTACCTGATTGCCGTCCACATCCAAATGCAATATCCCATCGTTTATCCCGCCTATCACGCCGACGAAATTCTTGCGTCCCGCCAGCGGCATGCGCAGCTTGAGTTGCACCTTTTCACCGGCAAAGCGCACAAAGTCCGCTTCCTTCTTCAGCGGCCTGTCCAAGCCCGGCGACGAAACTTCGAGGCGGTCATAATCAATATTTTCAACCAGGAACAAACGCGTCAACTGATTACTCACCACTTGGCAATCGTCCACCGAGATGCCTCCCGGCTTGTCGATGAACACGCGCAACAGCCCGCGCCCAGAGCGTTCCAAATCCACCAACTCATAGCCCAGGCCACTTACCGTCGTTTCGACCAGCTTCACCACATCCATAAACCAGCGTCACCACAAATAAAATATGCCCCACAAATAAAAAACGGGCTCGAAGCCCATCTACAAAACGCGGCGCATTGTATCAAAAATTGCGGTTAATTGGAATTAGATTAGAAAGAATCTTGGTAACGCACGGTAATCGGGTAGCGCCAGTCCTTCCCATAGCTGCGTTCGGTGATGCGTATGCCCACCGCAGATTGGCGACGTTTGTATTCGCTGATGCGGATCAAATGCACTACCCGCCTCACATCCGCTTCCGCATAGCCACGTGCGATGATTTCCGGGATCGCGAGATTTTGTTCTACATAACACGCCATAATGGCATCCAGCACATCATAGGGCGGCAAGCTGTCCTGATCGGTTTGATCGGCGCGCAACTCGGCACTGGGGGGACGCGTGATGATGCGCTCGGGGATCACCTGCCCCAACGTGTTGCGATAGCGCGCCAAACGATACACCAATGTTTTGCTGACATCTTTCAGCACCGCAAAGCCGCCCGCCATGTCACCGTATAGCGTGGCATAGCCCACCGTCATTTCCGACTTGTTGCCGGTAGTCAACACCAGTGAACCGAGCTTGTTGGACAAGGCCATCAGCAAGGTGCCGCGTATGCGTGCCTGCAAATTTTCTTCGGTGGTATCCGCCGCACGGCCGGCGAAAATCGTTGCCAATGCAGCTGAATAGCTCGCAAACATCGCCTCGATAGGAAGCTCGTCATAACGCACACCAAGGATTTTCGCCATCTCGCGTGCATCGTCGAGACTGATTTGCGCGGTATAAGGCGATGGCATCATCACCGCATGGACTTTGTCCGCCCCCAGCGCGTCGACTGCAATCGCCAGCGTCAATGCGGAATCAATCCCGCCAGATAATCCCAGCACCACGCCCGGAAAGCGATTCTTGGTGATGTAGTCGCGCACGCCGAGACACAGGGCGCGATAGACGCCGGCCTCATCACCGAGCGCAGCGGCCATTGCACCGAACGGACGCAAGTCATCCTGCATTTCCAGCATCAACAAGGCTTCTTCAAAATGTACGCCTTGTGCGGTCAACACGCCGTTACGATCCATGGCGAAAGAACCGCCATCGAAGATCAGCTCATCCTGGCCACCCGCCAGGTTGGCATAAATCACCGCCATACCAGTCTCGGCAATCCGCTCGCGAATCACCTGATGACGGGATGCCTGCTTAGCAATGGCATAGGGCGATGCATTCAGCACCAGCAGCACTTGCGCGCCTGCGCTACGCGCGAGGCGTGCCGTCGCGGGTTCCCAAATATCGGCGCAGATGTTCAGGGCAAAGCGAATACCTTCCATTTCAAACACACATGGCTCGGTGCCGTGATCGAAATAACGCTCCTCGTCAAACACCGAGTAATTCGGCAGTTCATATTTGAGATAGGTTGCGGCAACCACGCCATCCCGAAGCAGTGAAGCCGCGTTGTAGCGTTTCCCGTCCAGCTCGTGCGGATGGCCCACCACCACGGCAATGCCCGAAATCTTTCCGGCGAGATCACCCAGCGCCTGCGCGCACGCCAGATAAAAGCCATCACGCAGCAGCAAATCTTCCGGCGGATAGCCACACAAACCAAGCTCGGGGGTCAGCAATAATTGTGCACCCTGCCGCTTGGCCTGTTCGGCATATTGCTGAATCTTTGCAACATTGCCTGTCAGATCGCCTAACACACAGTTGATTTGTGCGATTGCCAGTTTCATCGTTGTACTGAAACCATATTAAGGATATTCATCTTACCATCGTGATACACGCTCAATTTGAGCAAAAAATGGTTGGCGGCTAAGCTGGTAATTTAAGTACCGCCTGCCTGTTCAGAAATTCCCAAAACTCAGGGGGCCGGCGGGGCTTCCGGGGCAGCTTCAGGGGCAATTGTAGGTTCAGGGATTACGATGTCAGGCTCCGGGGCAACCTCTTCCTTTTTAACCACCAAGGGTATATCAAAATAGTAGCTAAATCCAAAGGTAAGCATTCGATTATCAATCGTAATCGAGGCGTCACGGCTCGAGTATCTATCCCTCTTGAACTCGACAATGGCACTCCAGCGGGAGGTAAAGTTATACTCAATACCGATAGCCGCGTTGGACCCTCTATGAGAAACAGTGCTCAGCACTCCATTCCTTAGACCCGTGCTATAGCCATAGCCCAATCTGACGTAAGGCATAAAATCACCAACCGGCGACGCTACCGGCATCCCCCACTTGGTATCCACACCATAGGCAGCGCTGGCATAATCAACCAGATTGGAGTGAACCACATAGCTATTCCAGTCAAAATAAGCGCCTACCCCCAAAACAAAATCTTTCACATCCCAGTTTTTCCCACCCTGCAAATATCCGCCCTGCAAAGCATATGTAAAATTGGTCGCATCCGGCGCGCTGGTTGTACCCGTTACACCGGACTTGATAAAACCGATTTTCCCGCCGAAGAACTTGCCCCTGAATTGACTGGGCTCTGTGCCATGTATGGTGATCTTGACGATGGTAGTCGTACCATCCGAACTGGTTACGATGAAACTATCGCTGACGGTCTGACCCTTTTTAAGTTCCTCAAAATTGCTTTTGGCGACATAGCTCCATGCGCCCGAAGAGTCGATATTGAAAGTGCCGGTGCTACCCACGAAATCTTTCTGTTCCACAAAGGTTTCCGGGTTGTCCACGTCCTTGATGGTCAGCTTACCCTTGGCACTCAGAGGAATCTCGACCTCATCCATATCGATGGTGGCAGAACTCAGGATCGCCGGATCGTTGGTGCCGTTGATGGTGACTTGCACGGTAGTGGTCGTGCCATCCGCACTGCAGACAACGAAGCTATCGATCAATTTGTCGCCGATATTGAGGTGATCAAAGGCGCTATTGGCAACATAGATCCATGAACCAGCGGAGTCGATATTGAAAGTGCCATTAGAACCTGGCATTTTGCTCTGCTCCACAAAGGTCTGTGCGCTGTCCACATCCTTGATGCTCAGTTTACCGCTGGTACTCAACGGGGCATTTGTTTCATTCAGTGCGATGTCGGCAGAGCTCAGAATCGCCGGGTCGTTGGTGCCGTTGATGGTGATTTTAATTGTGGTGGTCGTGCCATCCGAACTGGATACGGTGAAACTGCCACCAAGGAAATCGCCTTCGTTGAGATAGTCAAAAGCGTCGTTGGCAACATAAGTCCACGCACCCGAAGCGTCGATGTTGAAGATGCCGTTGGCAGCAGCGACATTGCTCTGAGCCTCGAAGGTTTCCGGATCGTCCACATCCTTGATGGTCAACTTGCCACTGGCAGTGAGCGGCTCATTGGTTTCATCCATAACGATGTCGGCAGAACTCAGGATGGCCGGGTCATTGGTGCCGTTGATCGTGACTTTCACTGTAGTGAGCGTGCCATCCGCACTGGTTATGGTGAAGATATCGGTGGCGCTTCGACCCACGTTAAGTTCATCAAGGGCACTGTTGGTAGTATAGGTCCAGACACCGGAAGAGTCGATGTTGAAAATGCCGTTGCTACCTTCCACATTGCTCTGTGCCACGAAAGTCTGCGGGCTGTCTACATCCTTGATGGTCAACTTACCGCTGGCGCTCAAAGGCTCATTGGTTTCCGTCAGCTCCACATCGGCAGCGCTCAGGATCGCCGGATCGTTGGTGCCATTGATCGTGACTTTCACAGTAGTGGCTGTGCCGTCTGAGCTGGTTACAGTGAAGCTGTCGCCAACACTCTGGCCCACGTTGAGTTCATCAAAGGTACTGTTGGCAGCGTAGGTCCATGCGCCAGAAGCGTCGATGCTAAAGATACCGTTGATGCCCGCGACTTTCTTCTGGACCACGAATACCTCGGGGTTATCCACATCGCTGATGGTCAACTTGCCGACGAATTTCAAGGGGACATTTGTTTCATCCATGGCAATGTCGTCAGCGCTCAGAATGGCTGGGTCGTTGGTGCCGTTGATGGTCACTTTCACTGTCGTAGTTGTGCCGTCTGCACTCGACACGGTAAAGATGTCAGTGGCGTTCCGATCCACGTTGAGGTAATCGAGCGCGCTGTTGGTGACATAAGTCCAGGCACCAGACGAATCGATATTAAAAGTACCGTAGTCGCTGACCTTTTTCTGCGCCACGAAGGTCTCCGGACTATCCACGTCCTTGATGGTCAGCTTGCCGCTGGTGTTCAGAGGCTCGTTGGTTTCTGTCAACACCACCTCGTCAGCACTCAGGATCGCAGGGTCGTTGGTGCCGTTGATAGTCACCTTCACTATAGTGGTCGTGCCATCCGCACTAGATACGGTGAAACTATCCTTGATGCTTTGACCTGGCTTGAGATAGTCAAAGGCGCTGTTGGCGACATAAGTCCAGGCACCCGAAGCATCAATGTTAAAGGTGCCGTTGCTACCGGCAACCTTGCTTTGTGCCACAAAAGTTTCCGGGCTGTCGACATCCTTGATGCTCAGCTTGCCGCCGGTTTTTAGAGGTTCGTTGGTTTCATCCAGGGCAATATCGGCAGAGCTCAGGATCGCCGGATCGTTGCTGCCGTTGATGGTCACTTTCACCGTGGTGGGCGTGCCATCAGCGCTGGATACAGTAAAGTTGTCACTGACGACTTGACCCTCCTTGAGTTCATCAAGGGCACTTTTGGTGGCGTAAGTCCATGCACCTGAAGCATCGATACTGAGGGTGCCGTAGTCGCCGTCCTTTTTCTCTACGACAAAAGTCTCTGGGCTATCCACATCTTTGATGTTCAACTTGCCATGTGCTTTCAAAGGAACATTGGTTTCTGTCAACGCCACGTCGGCAGAACCCAGGATTGCCGGGTCATTAGTGCCGTTAATGGTAATTTTTACTGTAGTGGTCGTACCATCCGCACTGGATACGGTGAAGATGTCAGTGGCATTCCGATCCACGTTGAGGTAATCGAGCGCGCTGTTGGTGACATAGGTCCATTCACCCGAAGCGTCGATGTTGAAGGTGCCATATTTGCTGACCTTCTTCTGCGCCACAAAGGTCTCCGGGCTGTCCACGTC
>JANXXX010000055.1 GCA_025350405.1 Gallionella sp. | reverse complement strand
GGCAATTGCCCCTGGTTTAAATCCTTGCTGGAGCTGGGTTTGAATCAAGACTCTATCATCCAAGGTGAGGTGTTTGTATTTTTCCGCCATCCAACATTCTTTCATGAAAGAATGTTGCACTTGGTTTTCGCGCCCGCCCAGCTAATTCTAGAGCGATCCGGGAAGAAATTGATTACGGAATTAACGACCAAGGGCTGCCGGTCATCGTGATTTATCCCGAGTATGACACTAAGGCAAGTCTTCTAACGGGTGAATCATTAAAGCCAGCAGTGAAGGAACTTTGGGATAATCTCCCTATTTTTAGGGACTCGATGAAAAATGTTCCGACTCTTCATGTGCCTATGGACAAAAGTCTTATCGTGAAATCTTTGCTAGATGTGGACTTGATGATCGCGACAAAAAAAGATCATGGCATCTTTCACTACCCCGCTTAAATATTCGCCGCTTAGAATTTAATATCACACCATGTCAAAAGTAAGTTTCTTTGATAGGAGGATAGTCGAGTATTTTCTCAAGATTACTTCTGCGATAAGCGCCACTTTATCGCTGTTTGTACTGTTTGTGGATATCCCGGGAGAATTCAAGCACCCCTTTGGATGGATTTTTCTGGCATTGTTGGTGTTAATATATTTGGGGATTTGGATATGGTCTAACAGACTCAATAAAATCGACATTAACGTTGAAGGAAGCGACGTTACAATTAAAGTTGGCGACATATTCCAGCAACCGGGGTTAAAAGTGATCGCATTTAACGAATACTTTGACACCCAGGTAGACAACCAAATTATTTCTGAGCATTCTCTAAACGGCATCTTCATTAAGAATTACCTCGATGTGCCTGTATCGGCACTGGATCAGCATATCGAAAATTACGCTTTTGATTCGAGCGAAATTCTTGAGAAGAATTTAGCTAGGAAGCAGGGAAAGAAAGTGCGGTTTCAGGTTGGAACCATCTGCGTATACAAGGGTTATTTGCTGACTTCGTTTTCCAAGTTCGACGCCAATAATATGGCTCGGCTTACTATGCAGGAATATCTAGAATTCTTGATTAATTTCTGGGATAAGGTGAACAAAGTATATGCCCAGCAGAGCGTATCCACACCGATCTTTGGATCAGGGATTACTCGCATCCAGGGGCACAAAAACATCAGCGACGAGGATCTTCTGAAAATTATGTTGTGGACATTTCGAATTAGCGAAATGCGATTCAAGTATCCGGCAAGGCTTACAGTTGTGATTCACAAAGATAAGATCGACAAAATTAATCTCCTCGATATTAAGTCCGTGAAAAACGGTGTATGAAATTTGACGGAGTTGACATGACGCTATTTTCCAACTCTGGCCTAGTTCAAGCGCCCCCTGGTCATTCGCTGCAGCAGTAGACCAGAAGCGCCGCAACTGAACTCAGATGTTGATTCTGCTGTGGTCGGCTAAGCTGCCATACCCAAATGCATGATAATTTGACCGCTATGGCCGAATCTCTGACAGACCCTGTCAGATCAAGCCTGAACTACTACAATTAATGCGCCGCATTAAAACAGAAGGGACATGTGTGATGTCCTCCACGCATGTCCCTTCATCATTTTGTACGCTGGGCAATAAAACCGGCGATAGCTTCTACCTAACCCTGCGCATTGCGCAACGCCTCGATACGCACCTCCAGCGGAGGGTGAGTCATGAACAGACTCATCACGCCCTTGCCGCCCGAAATGCCGAACGCAGCCATCTTCTCAGGCAGCATCGCCTGCTCATGATTCATCTTCAGGCGTTCCAGCGCCGCGATCATCTTGTTGCACCCGGCCAGGTGTGCGCCGCCCGCATCGGCGCGGAATTCGCGCTGGCGCGAGAACCACATCACGATTATGCTGGCGAGCACGCCCAACAGCAGTTGCGCGGCCATTTCCGCAACGAAGGCGCCGATGCCGGGGCCGTTGCGTTCATCGTTCTTGAGCAGCACGCGATCCACAAAGAAGCCGAACAGTTTGGCGAAAAATATCACGAAGGTATTCACCACGCCTTGTATCAGCGCCAGGGTCACCATGTCGCCATTCGCAACGTGGGTGATCTCGTGCCCCAGCACGGCTTCGGCTTCGTCCTTGCTCATGTTGTGCAACAGGCCTGTGCTCACTGCAACCAGCGCATCGTTGCGGTTCCAGCCGGTGGCGAACGCATTCACGTCGGGCGCATCGTAAATCGCCACTTCCGGCATGCCGATCCCGGCTGCTTGCGCATGCCTGCGCACGGTATCGACCAGCCAGCGCTCGGTGGGATCGATCGGGTTTTCGATGACCTGCGCACCGACCATGCGCTTGGCCGACCACTTGGACATGGCCAGCGAAACCAGCGAACCGGCAAAGCCGATCACGGCTGACAACACCAGCAGCGCGGTGAAGTTGATGCCGCCGGTTTCATTCAACCAGCGATCCACGCCAAGCAAGCGCAAGGTGATGTTGATCACGAACACCACGGCAAGATTGGTCACAACAAACAAAAATATTCTTTTCATATACTTATAGCCTCCGATGTCAAATTTGCGCCGCGCAGTCCTACATTGCTGTCACGTGCCTCGCGTATGTTGGGGACACATCCTCGAATTTCAAGGACTGATTCAATAGTGGTAAACTCGCCGCCTTTCGATGCTCTAGCGGAGGTCAAGTTGCGAGAACTGCTCAATCATCCCGCCGTACAAGCCGGCCTGGCTCCTTTCCTGGTTGCGCTGTTCACCGCCGAATTGTTGCAGCGCCTCAAATTGAGCGGCCTGGCCATCATCGCCGGGTTTGCCATCACCGTTTACCTGGCCAGCAACTTCACCATCGAGCCGCTCACCGCCGCGCGGAAAATCGTTCTGTTGGGATGGAGCAGCGCATTGCTCGCCTTGTTGCTCACTTTATTGCAAGCGCGCTGGATCAGCTGGCTGCTTCCCGTGCTCGGGGGTGCGGCCGCTATTTGGACGGCACAGCGTATCCTCCAGCAACAACCACCCCAGGTAGTACTGCTGTGGGGCACAGGTTGTGCGGCTTATGTCGCGATTCTGGTCGGGAGCATGGACAAGCTGGAAAATGATCCGCTGCGCGCCGCCAGCGCGGCTACCGCGCTGGGCATAGGCACCGGTGGCGCAGCACTGGTCGGCGCGTCCGCCCTGCTCGGCCAATTCGGCTTGGCGCTTGGGTCTGCCGCCGCCGCGCACTTGTTGATTCAGCTGATCAGCAACCAGCCGCTCCCTGCAGGCCGCACCTTCACTTTACCGCTCGCGCTGATTGCCGGTCTGACCGGCTGCGTGGCCGTGCTCAGCGCAAAACTTCCGTGGTACGCGCTGCCCATCCTTGCCGCTATTCCGCTGCTAGCCTGGCTGATGCCGCTACCCAGGCAGTCACCCCGGATACAAGTTTTGCTGCTCATGATGCTGACATTCGCCATCGCCGGTGGTGCCATATTTGTGACATGGCGCGTGGCTGGCGACGTGCCGTTTTAAAAAAACGGCAACATAGTTTGTAAAGTTTAATAAATGTGCCCTGTTAAAACAGGGCTTTTTTACTTCCAAGCTCAAAAAATTATCCAATTTATTGCCAGTAAAGTAGATCAAAAATTCACTCCGAAACAAACGCTCACGCTCACAACGACGATCTCGCTACAGTCAAATCTTGATTATCGCCTTTCCCCTTCATGCTGACTCCAATCTTACCTTCGCCTGAACTCTCCCGTTTGTCCGATATTTATTACCCTTCGTCTGCTACCCGATTACATTTTTATAAAAAGTCAATATTGTGTGCCAGCGGCAGTGCGGAAAATTTGTTTTCGCGCCACTCACGCTGAACATAATAGCAAACAGGTCTTGAGCTTGACGAACAATAAGTTTTGAATAATCGAGGAGCAAAATGATGGCTGCGCCAGCGTTTGATGCAACAAGATTTATCCGGTCTGTTTCGCTGACCATCGCGCTGTATCTTTCGGTCATTGCGATCTCGTCGATGACGATGGTCAGACCGGCACATGCGTCTGGTACTGTCACTAGCACTTCAACTCATGTTGGTATGTGTTGGACCCAGGCTGGTGCATTGACTTCAGCAAATAATACTGCTTCTCAATGTCTTTCTTTTACTCAGACTAGTCGGTGGTGGTCTGGCACCGTTTGTCATATTGGTGCTGATGATGGTACTAATTTGAGTATTGATTGTGTTG
>JANXXX010000054.1 GCA_025350405.1 Gallionella sp. | reverse complement strand
CGGCAATTGCCCCTGGTTTAAATCCTTGCTGGAGCTGGGTTTGAATCAAGACTCTGTCATCCAAGGTGAGGTGTTTGTATTTTTCCGCCATCCAACATTCTTTCATGAAAGAATGTTGCACTTGGTTTTCGCGCCCGCCGTGTATTAAAAAAATTGCATTCGCCAAATATGCAATCCGGTTTAAGCAACTAACTAAGGTTTCATCTCAAGCGCAAGCTATCATAATACCAATACAATTCAGTGTACTAAAAATTTTTCCTATGCCGACGTTGCTGTCGATGGCCTCGCTAACCCCCTGACGATTTCAAGATGCCTATGCTGGCAGCTAATTTCAACCGGCGATTAAAAAATTTATGTTTCAACCGGACGCGCAACCTAACTGCCATAGAATTGGCAATTAAATGCTGACATTTAGTCATCAGCAGCTAACCCGGTTCAAATTAAAAATACGTTTCTAATTAAAAACAATATGTTGCATTGTTGGCACGGTGATTGCGCTGTTTCTTGCTGAACACATGACATTAGTGTGTTTAATTAAGAAGAAGGAGCTTTATCATGAAAAACATTCAACAAGGTGCAGCCGTGGTTGACCGGATAATCATGGTTGCGTTTATCGGCATTTTGTCTGTTGTGGCAATCCCTGCATACGGTGAGTACACAGTCTTTGCGAAAGCTGCTCAAGCTTCCATTCAGTCGAGCGTGATGAAACTGCCATTAACTGAAATCTATATGACGACGGGCTTTTTCTAGACAGGTGTTCGCGCCAATTCAGGAATGTCCGTTTGCAGCCAGCATATCTGCCACGGTCGGATAACGTAGCGTTACTTTCAACTCCTGCTTCATACGCTGATTGGTCAGTCGCCGCGATTCGTTCGTGAATGACAATAGCGCTTCCGGTAATACGTGCTGCGCCTCGGTGCGGCTGATGCGCGGCACATGCGGCAGATGATGCGCATCTGCCACGAGGTCGAAATATTCGCCCATTTTCAACTGGCTGTCGTCGCTGGCGTGATACGCGCGGCAGGTTTTGCCGCGCTGCAATACGGCGACACAGATATGCGCAAGATCGTCGGCGTGGATATGGTTGGTGTAACTGTCCTCGCTGGCAATGATGGCCGGCGTGCCCTGCTGGATGCGCCTTAGCGGCAAACGGTCTGCCGCGTAAATGCCCGGCACGCGCAGGATGCTGGCATGTACCCGATTGCGTCTTGCCCAATTGCGTATCTGTTGTTCGGCATCCACGCGACGCAACGAGCGCGGCGAAGTGGTCTTGAGCGGATGGATTTCGCTGACCCACGCGCCGCCGCAATCGCCATACACACCGCTGGTGCTGATGTACACCAGCCGCTTGGGTAATTTACTCCTTCGACTCCGCTGCGCGGAGTTTATCCTGGTCCCATCGAGTGGCTCAGGACACCCCCGCGACAGAGCGCTGAGCAAGTTGCGGGTGCGCGTGTCCCGTATCCCAGCATTGGGCGACGGGGCAAAATGCAGCACCACATCGGCTAATCCAGCGACACGCAAAAGACTGGCACGGTCATCCAAATCCCCGATGACCGGGATCACGCCGAGCGCACGCAACGCCGAGCGCTTGGCCGGATCGCGCACCAAAGCGAACACCCGATAACCATGATTTAATAATGGAATTGTGCGTAACGCGATATCCCCGCAGCCGACAATAAGAATGCTTCTCATGCCATAATTATGCGTTAAAATCTGCGCTTTTGCGCAACCTACAGCATTCATCATGACGTTCAAAACGGTTATTCAACCCAGCGGCCACCACTTCCCTATCGAATCGCACGAAACTATCCTCGAGGCCGCACTCAAGCACGGCTACACGCTGCCGTACAGTTGCCGCGACGGCGTATGCGGAACATGCAAGGGCAAGGTGGTGGCCGGCCAAGTGGATTACGGCAAATATCAGGAAAGCGCGTTGACCGATGCCGAAAAGGCTGCGGGCATGGCGCTGTTCTGTTGCGCCAAACCGCAGTCCGATCTGGTGTTGGAATGCCACGAAGTGAATGCGGTCAAGGACATTCCGGTCAAGACCCTACCATGCCGCGTGCAAAAAATGCAAAGGGTCGCGCCGGATGTGATGGTGCTCTCGCTTAAACTGCCCGCCAATGAGCGTATGCAATTTCTGGCCGGGCAATACATCGACATCTTGTTCAAAGATCACAACCCGCGCAGTTTCTCGCTGGCCAATGCGCCGCATGACGATGAGTTTCTTGAGCTCCATATCCGCAACATCACTGGAGGTGCATTCACCCATCATGTATTTGAAGTCATGAAAGAGCGCGACATCCTGCGCTTCAGAGGTCCGCTCGGCACTTTTTTTCTGCGCGAAGACTCGGACAAGCCTATCATCTTTGTCGCCAGCGGTACTGGCTTTGCCCCGATCAAGGCGATCATCGAACACGCGCTGTACATCGGCGTAAAGCGCCCGATGCACTTTTACTGGGGGGCGCGCAAGCTGGCAGATTTATATATGCTGGACAAGGCTAGGCAATGGGAAAGAAGCGGCATCAAATTTACGCCGGTACTCTCTGATGCCTTGCCGGAAGATGCCTGGCAAGGACGCACCGGGTTTGTTCATCAAGCGGTGCTGGATGACTACCGCGATTTATCGCCGTATGAGGTATACACCTGTGGCGCACCCGTGGTCGTGGAAGCCGCACACCGCGACTTCACTGCCCAGTGCAGGCTGCCGAACGAAGCCTTTTTTTCGGATGCATTTACATTTACTCCCAAACCGGGATGATATTCATCCCCTACGGCTTCACCAGCTCCATCGCTCGCTGATAATATTTGAACGCCTCATCAGATTTACCCAGGCGTTCCGCTAGCTGCCCTAGCGCGGTATAGGCGGCATGGCTGGGCGCTATGCTAGTGCTGGCATCCAGATAATTTCGTGCCTTTCCCCACAACTTTTGATGCAAACACAACTTGCCCAGTGTAAGCAACAGTCCGGCATCCTGCTTGTGCTGATTGAGCCATTTCTCAGCTTGCTCGATTTCCGCCACCACATCACCGGTTTGGCAGTCGCCATACAGCGCAACCAGTTCGCTGTCCCATTGCGCATTCAGACTATCGGACAGCAGTTGTTGTGCAAGCGGGCAGCCGCCGTGTTGCATCAGTGCGCGCGCGGCGGTTGCTGCAATCTTGCTGCGTCGTTTGAAATCGGCAGGAATGTTTTTCAGGCAAAGAATCAAACCCGCCAAATCTTGCTGCTGGTGAATTTTTTCTAGCCAAGCTTGCTGGCGAAATTGCGCTGCCAGTGTCGCATCTATGGAAGCGCGCTTTTCCAGCTTGTCGAGCACTTTCAGCACTTCGTCCCAATTGCCCGCCTGCTGATGCGCCTTGAGTTCCAGCGACATCATGCCGAGGTGCCCTTTGACCCCGCTGTCGCGCAATTCCTGCAAGGCCGTCAATGCGCCGCTCGGATCGCGTTGATCAAGCATAAATTTGCTGGCCGTCATCAAACGCATCGTGGAATCGCCTATTGTCTTGCCTTCGGCAGCGGACAAATAAGCATCGCGTTTTTTATATTCGCGCAATTCATGGGCGGAACGTGCCGCGATGATGGGGTGCAAGGCGGAGGTATCACCTGATTCCATCGCGCGCACTGCGGCCTTTTCCGCAGCAGCATAGCGGCCTTCGAAAAACGCGCCGAGCTCCTCATCCAGCAATTCCCGGTTCTTGGCTTGTGCGCCCTCTTGGCGGAATTTCTTGACATGCGTCGGCAGTTGCACAACAGTGTTGATCAGCCTCACCAGCCCATAGCCAAACACGAAGGCCAACAGCAACAGGACAATGAACAGCGTAAGCGATAGCTCAATGCGATAGGGTGGATATACCAGCAGCACAAACGCCGAATTATGCGCTGCAGTGGTGAGCGCAACGGCCGCGGCAAACAGCCCGAGTATCCAGAGCAGATATTTCATCGCGCCGCCTTTGGCTCTCTCTCACGCGTCAGGCGGTAGTTGCGCACCGCCTGCAAACTGGGGCTGATGTCCGGCAACTCGATGCTGATGTCGGACGCGGCAAGTTTTTTCAGCCCGTCCAACATCCGCTTACCCTCGCTCGATTTGGCGTCAAAATAGCGTGTCGTCCAAAGTTGCGCAGTTTTCAGTTCCTGCCTGAAGCTATCTTCGTCGCGCGATAACAGTGTGAGGCGCGCCGACAGCAAGTGCAGCTTGAGATTCTCACGCAGGAAAAATTCCTGATTAGGCGGCAACAACGGGATCTCGGCTTTGCCGGTGTTTTCAATACGCACCAGCTGCTTCACCTCCTGCCAGATTTCACGCAGCAGCCGTTGCCAAACCGTCTCGTCCGGGTGCGCGGCCACTTCATTCTGGTGCCCGGACATAACCAGCGACTTGGCGGGCGTCGTTTGCTCGCCAAGTCGAATGGCTAGTGGTTCCATCAAAAACTTTTCGTCTGCTGCACGCTGCTGATAGGTCAACGGCATCTGATCCACAGCAGTGATCAGATTGTTAAGTTGCAAATTGATACCGGTTATATCCACGCTAGGCAGCGCGCGCAATTTATCCATATCCTGGCTGATGGCCTTGCGCAGCCCGTTAAAAGCCGTACGGTTCATGCGCTGCAAACGCGCATCGGCGCTTTGCATGGCGATCAATGCGGCCTTTACGTTGGCCGACAGTTGCAACTGCTGCGCGGCGATCAGCAGCATCTGTTCGACCTCTGCCAGCGCGGTTTCGTCGCGGCTGACCGACAGGTCGTTATATAAGTTTTCCAGCGCGGCACGCTGATTTTGCGCCTCGGCATAACGGGTTTCCAGTGTCGTTACTTTGGCGAAAAGTTCGCGCACCTGTTCCTGACTTTGCGTCAGCAACATCTGGTTGGCTTTGCTGCTGCCGTCCATCTCGGCGATTTTTTTCGCCAGTTGCTGCTGCATGTCACTAATGGCGCGACGCCCATCCAGCCATTGCCACAAAAAGATCACCACCAGCACCGCCAACGTCAGCTGCGTGAGGCTGATGTGCGCGATGACATCTGCTAGCGGGTTTTTATGCACCGGGCGCGCCTGTTGCGGCAGTCCAGCAAATTCCGGCTTGGCGTTATCCGGTTTGGCATTTTCAGGTTGTGAGATTTGCTCGCTCATTCAATACCTTTCATAAAGAACCAAGGGTCGCAGGCTGAGCTTGCCAGCGATACAAGAGCACTCAGTCCTGAGTCCTCGCACCTCAGCCCTGCATCCCTTTTGTATTCTTGTCAGCCCATGTTACCAAAGCAGACAACAACCCGTCATCTCCGGATGCGGTCAGTTGCACCTGAAGCCAACCTTGCTCGCGGGCCAGTTCGGCAATGCGCGCATGCGGCAGGAATATCGGCGTGTCGCGCAAAACGCCTTTGGCCTTGTCGTCCAGCATATTCCACAAATAACCCAGCGCCTCGCTGCTAGTCACGGTGATCGCATCCGGCCTGGTGGCCAGCAGCATACCGGCATCCTGCTGCGGCTTGCTGCGCTGGTAACAGGCCGCATATTCCACCGTCGCACCGCGCGCCTTGAGCGTGTCGCCAAGCAGTTCTCGCCCGCCATCGCCGCGAAAGATCATCACGCGCCGTCCGTTGACATTTTGCAATTCGGGCAAAGCCAGCAGGCCTTCGCTGTCGAAACGTTCGGTGGGCGCGATGACATTGGCGATACCCAATTCACGCAAGGCTTTCGCGCTGCCCTGACCTACGGTGGCGATTATTAATTCCGGGGGAATATCTCCTACAGCGCGTATCGCCGCGATGCCATAGTTCACTGCATTCGGGCTGATGAAGATGGCGAGAGCGAATTGTGCGAGACGTGAGATTTGTTCGTGCAGCGTTTTGGTGTCCTGCACCGCAGCGATGTCCAGCAGCGGAAATAACATCGGAATTCCGCCTGCCTGTTCGATGCGCTGCGCCAGTTGCATAGCTTGGTCACGCGGCCGCGTAATGACGATTTTCAGTCCGGCCAGAGGGAGGTTGTCAGTCATGTTCTGCCGGTACATCTCAATTTTGTGGGAGCGGTTTTAACCGTGATAACAAGTCGCGGTTAAAACCGCTCCCACAACCGGCGTTAGAGCGCAAGCTCGGCAAGGATCACGTCTGCGCCCTGCGCACGCAATGCATCCGCGATCTTATTCCCCAGAACTTCAGGATGCGTGACATCGCCGGTCATCTCGGATTGCATCATGCGCTTGCCGTCCGGGCTGGCGACGAAGCCGCGCATGCGCAGCTTGCCGTTTTTAACTTCGGCGAATCCGCCCAGCGGCACCTGGCAACTCCCCCCCAGCGCGCGGCTCAATGCGCGTTCGGCCAGCACGCAGGCTGCGGTGTCGGGATGGTGCAGCGGTTGCAGGGCGGCGATCACATCGACGCGATCAGTGCGGCACTCAATGCCGAGTGCGCCCTGGCCTACGGCAGGCAAGCTGTCCTCGCTGGAGATGATGCCACGTATCCGGCTGCCCAGGCCAAGGCGTTTGAGTCCGGCAGCGGCGAGGATGATCGCGGCGTATTGCCCTTCGTCCAGCTTGCGCAAACGGGTCTGCACGTTGCCGCGCAGCGGCTCGATTTTTAAATGCGGGAAGCGCGCGCGCAACTGGCTTTCACGGCGCAGGCTGGAGGTGCCCACCACGCTGCCGGGCGGCAACGCGGCCAAGTTTTCATGCTTGTTCGAAACGAAAGCATCGTGCGGATCTTCGCGTTCGCCGATCGCGGCCAGCACAAAACCGTCCGGCAGATTCATCGGCACGTCTTTCAGCGAATGCACGGCTAGGTCGGCGCGCCCGTCTTCCAGCGCGGTTTCCAGCTCTTTGACGAACAGCCCTTTGCCGCCGATCTTGGAAAGGGTCACCTCGAGAATCTGGTCGCCTTGTGTGGTCATGCCCAATATGCTGACCTCGGTTTGCGGATATAATGCGCGCAGCCTGTCTCGAATATGTTGTGCCTGCCACATCGCCAGCGCGCTTTCACGCGAAGCTATCACTAATCGAGCGGGAACTGGATGGGATTTCTGATTCATAGCTTTTCCTGAAATTTTATTTAATGATTTTGTTTAATATCCGGCGCATTCTAACATAAGGTGCGCCGCGCTTTTGTCCCGAGAACGTAATGAATTTGATTTCCGCCCCTACCGACATATCCAGCAAAGATCTGCCGCTGCGCGACGATGTCCGCCTGCTGGGCCGCATCCTGGGTGACACGCTGCGCGAACAGGAAGGCGAGAAGTCTTTCCAGTTGATCGAGAATGTGCGCCGCGCTGCGGTGCGTTTCCGCAAGACGCAGGACGACCGCGACCGCGTGCAACTCGAACAAACCTTGGACGCGCTGTCTCCCAGCGAGACGCTGGTGGTGGTGCGCGCCTTCAGCTATTTTTCCCAGCTCTCCAATATCGCCGAAGACCTGCACCACAACCGCCGCCATCGCGCCCACCTCAAGGCGGGAAGCGCGCCCAAGGACGGCAGCCTGCTACTGGCGCTCGAGCGCATCGAAGCAAAACACATCAGCAAGGAGACGCTGCAAGCCTTTCTGGACAATGCGCTGATCTCGCCGGTACTGACCGCGCACCCCACCGAAGTGCAGCGCAAAAGCATACTCGATTGCCAGTTAATTATTTCGCGCCTGTTGTCCGACCGTGATCGCGTGGAAATGACGCCGGATGAATTGGCTGACAACGAAGAGACCTTGCATCGCTTCGTGCTGATACTGTGGCAGACGCGCATGTTGCGCACCACCAAGCTGACTGTGTACGACGAGATCAAGAACGGACTGGAGTTCTACCGCTACACTTTTCTCAGCGAGGTTCCGAAGATTTACGCCTACCTGGAAAAACAACTGGAGGAGCGCTTCGACAAGGACATCTGCATTCCGCCGCTGTTGCGCGTGGGCAGCTGGATCGGCGGCGACCGCGACGGCAACCCGTTCGTCACACACGAGGTGACGCTGGACGCGGTACAGCAGCATTCCTCTTTGGCATTCGAGCACTACCTGAGCGAGACGCACCTGCTCGGCACGCGGCTGAGCCTGACCGATCGGCTGGTGGAAGTCAGCGACGAGTTGCGCAAGCTTTCCGATGCGTCGCCGGACAAGTCCGCCGGCCGCGCCGATGAACCCTATCGTCGTGCGCTGATCCTGATCTATTCGCGCTTGTCGGCCACCGCACTACATCTGGGCCACAAAATATCGCACCTTCCCCCAGTGGACAAGCATGCGCGACCTTACGCATCCCCACAGGAATTCATCAACGACCTGGATGTGATGATCGACTCGCTGTTCAAGCATGGCGCAGTGTATCTGGCCCGTGGACGACTCGCCTATTTGCGCCGTGCCGTGGAAGTGTTCGGTTTCCACCTTGCCCCGCTGGACATGCGCCAGCACAGCGCGATCCACGAACAAACCGTCAGCGAATTGTTTTCGCACAGCAGCGGCAAGGCCAACTATAAAGACCTGGACGAAGCAGAACGCCGTGTAGTGTTGCTGGCCACCTTGCAAGCCGGCAAGATATTGTTGTCGGACCTGAAGCACTACTCCGACATCGCGCAAAGCGAGTTGCGCATCATGCAAGCCGCCGCAGAAATCCATCAGCGCTTCGGCCGCGCTGCACTGCCCAACCACATCATCTCCAAGACCGATGCCGTCAGCGACATGCTTGAGCTGGCTCTGATGCTGCAGCAGGTCAAGCTGTTGGAAGGCGGTGACTCACATCAGCTGCACATCAACATCATCCCGTTGTTCGAGACCATCGAAGACCTGCGCGGCTGCGCGAAGATCATGGATGAGCTGTTTGCGATTCCTTACTACCGCAGGCTGCTGAGCAGTCGCGGCAATACCCAGGAAGTGATGCTCGGTTATTCCGACAGCAATAAGGACGGTGGCTATCTGACCGCCAACTGGGAACTCTATAAAGCCGAAGTTGAACTGGTGAAAGTGTTCGAGAAACACGACATCGAGCTGCGCTTGTTCCATGGCCGCGGCGGCACTGTGGGTCGCGGCGGCGGCCCGAGCTACGACGCGATCCTGGCGCAACCGCCGGGCAGCGTGAACGGACAGATCCGCATCACCGAACAAGGCGAGGTGATCTCCAGCAAATACTCCAACCCCGAGATCGGCCGGCGCAATCTGGAAACCTTGATCGCCGCGACGATGGAAGCCACGCTGCTGCATCATCACGGCGCGGACAGCACCATGCCGGAATATCACCGCATCATGGAAGCCTTGAGCCTGGATGCGTTCGCCGCCTACCGCAAGCTGGTATACGAAACGCCCGGCTTCACCGAATTCTTTTTCACTGCGACGCCGATACGCGAAATCGCCGAGCTGAACATCGGCAGCCGTCCTTCGGCGCGCAAGGCATCCGATCGCATCGAAGATTTGCGCGCGATCCCCTGGGTGTTCAGCTGGGGCTTGAACCGCACTTTGTTGCCGGGCTGGTTCGGTTTCGGCAGCGCGGTGAAACAATTCGTCGCGCGCGAAGGCGATGCCGGGCTCGCGCAACTGCAGGCGATGTACAAGAACTGGGCGTTCTTCCGTGGCCTGATGTCCAATATGGATATGGTGCTATCCAAGACCGACATGGGTATCGCCTCAAGTTATGCCGAACTGGTGGCAGATGTCGCGTTGCGTGAACGCATCTTCGGCGCGATCAACAACGAATGGGAAAGCACCGTGGCTATGCTGTTCAAGGTGACCGGCAACACTACGCTGCTGCAGGACAACCCCGCGTTTGCGCGCAGCCTGTTGACCCGCACACCCTACATCGATCCGCTCAACCACTTGCAGGTTGCGCTGCTGCAACGCCACCGGGCCGGAGACAAGGACGAGCTGGTGAAGCGCGCGATCCATCTGACCATCAACGGCATCGCAACCGGACTGCGCAACAGCGGATAACCCGGACGAATAAAGAGGGACACGATGTTAAAGAAAATCCTGTTTGCTTTATCCGTGCTCCTTCTGCTTTCCTCATGCTCTTCCCGGGATAGCGCAAAATTGGATAGCCTGTTAAATGCGGCAAACAGCAGCAGTGCCAAGAACATCACCAAGATCGCTTCCAGCGCCGACCCCAAAGCCGCAGCAAAAGCCATGCTCGAGCACAAGCGCGACCAGTGGGAACGCGACCCCGAGAGATTGATTCGGGACTTACAAGTGGCCAAGCGCGACTTCGATAACCTGATGAACGCGCTATCCGGCAAGGTGCAGAAAAAGTGGGGCAAGAAAGAAACGCGACTTCCTGAGCGCAAGACCTACGTCAAATACACCAAACAATATAAGAGCCGCGCCATCGTGGATTTTGAGCGAGGTGAGATCAATATTGAAACGCTGGAAGAAAATGCCGAGTCCAGCCTGAAGAATGCCATTGTCTCCACGCTGCTCACGCCCGAGGATCCCGCCTCGGTGGACGTATTTTCCGACAGCGCCGTCAACCTGAGCAGCAAGCGTAGCCCATTTTTACTTGGGCTGGTGTTGAATGATGCGGGACAAGAGATTGCAACACCAGCATTGGCTGCCGGTTTTGCCGATAAGCTGTTGCCGCTAGCCAGGACGCGCAAAATCCAAACTGAGAACGGCGAAAAGCCGGTGCGCTTCGTCACTTTCCGGATGGTGGCGAACTTCGAAGATCGGAAAGCGCAGAAATATCTCCAACCCGTGCGCAAATTTGCCAAGCAATACAACGTCAGCCCCAGTCTGGTGCTCGGGGTGATACGCACCGAGAGCAGCTTCAATCCCCATGCTGTCAGCGGAGCTCCGGCTTATGGGCTGATGCAGCTGGTACCCACCAGCGGCGGGCGCGAAGCATACCGTCGCGCCAAAAATCAGGATGTCGTTCCTTCCACAGATTACCTGTTCGACGCTGAAAACAACATTGAGCTGGGTGCTGCCTACTTGAGCGTTCTTACTTATGAGCAACTGGATAAGGTAGACGACCGGACGTCGCGCGATTACTGCGTCATTTCTGCCTACAACACCGGCCCGAGCAACGTGATGCGCGCATTTACCGATGCAAAAGGCAAACAGCGTTTTGAGGATGGCTTGCAGCGGATCAATAGTCTTAGTCCATCACAAGTATTTCAGGCATTGCACGAAAAACTGCCTTATGCAGAGACCAGAAATTATTTGCCTACTGTAAATACCAATCGCAAACGTTATTACAGCATGGACAAGACCATTGCGGCGGAAAACAACAAGCCTTCAGCGATGCCTTGATCAGTATCCCTCGCTCACTGCTTCACCCCTGCATGACCAGGTTCAACTGAATTCCTTGACGATATACTGCTGACGGCGGCTGATGGCGAGCAACTCCTCCATGCCTTTCAGCTTCACCATCCAGCCGCTCTCACCCTCGTCGCCGCCCCTTTCAAAGCCCGCAATCGCCTCTTTCGCGACCAGGCTGTTGCGGTGGATGCGCACGAAGCGCGCGGCGAATTCTTTTTCCAGTGTGCTGAGTGATTCTTCGATCAGATATTCGCGTTCGGCGGTGCGTACCGTGACGTATTTCAACTCGGCGCGCAGGTACAGCACTTGCTCGATGGGGATCAGATGAATCTTGCCGCGTTCGTGGATGGATAAATTTTTTCGCGGCTCGGGCAATAATTCACGCAACACTTCGATTTGTACCGGCACCGCTTCACGCGCGCGATTCAGCGCCTCGAACAAGCGTCCCAGGCGTATCGGCTTGAGCAAATAATCGATCGCATGCAGTTCAAATGCCTTGATCGCATAGGCATCATAAGCCGTGGTGAAAATAATCACCGGCGGCTTGGGCAGCTTGTTCAGATGTTGCGCAAGCTCGATGCCGTCCATTTGCGGCATGCGGATGTCCAGCAGCACCACATCGGTAGTGACTTCCGCAAGCCGGTCCAATGCTTCCTGTCCGTTGCCCGCTTCGCCCACCACCTCCAGCGCCAGCTGCTCGCTGCAATCACTCAACAAATCGCGCATCCGCTTGCGTGCCGGTGGTTCATCATCCACAATAAAAACACGCAATGCCAGCTCGATTTCGTCCGTCATGTTCGCTCCTTTATATTGGACACATAGGGGAAACTAATTTCTACACGGTAAAAGTCTTTGCCGCTTTCTACCTGGTAACGCGCCTCGACATCGAACAACAGGTTCAATCGTTCGCGAACGTTGCGCAGCGCGATCCGGTTGCCGCGATGGAGGGCAACAGCACGTACCGTGCAAGGATTCTCCACTTTAAGATGCAGTTCGTCACCGTTGCGACGCAATCCGATATGGATGGTGCCGCCTTGCGACAATGACTCGATGCCATGATAAACGGCGTTCTCCAGCAATGGTTGCAGCAGCAGCGGCGGAATCAGCGCGTCATCCGGTACGTCCTGAATTTGCCAATCCACGCGCAGTCGTTCGCCCATACGCAATTGCTCCAAAGCCAAATATTGTTTGCTCAACTGAATTTCCCGGCCCAGCGGCACGAGATCCTGGTCCTCCGACATCGCCATGCGGAACAAGTCGGCCATATCTTCCAGTGCTGTTTCGGCCTGCTTGGGTTGGGCGCGCACGATGCCAAGCACGGCGTTTATGGTATTAAATAAAAAGTGTGGCCGGATGCGTGCGCGCAATACCTGCAAACGTGCATCGTTCATGGCACGCGACAACACCCTGGAACGTACCCGGAAATACAGCAGCAAGATGCCGCACACGATCACACTGAGCAGCCCGTATCGAACCACCTCGAAATTGCTATCCACTTCGCCCAGCGGACGGAATATCTCCCGGCCAAAGAAATAAACGGACAGCGTCAAAATGAGCACCAATGCGGTCACCACCTGTACCCCGCGCCAATAGGAAAGCCGGTTCAGCCATGGTTGTGCCGCCCATAACAGCAGCAAGCTGGCCAGCAGAACCGGCGTGAGCAGCGTGGATATCTGCATCAAGTTCTGCACCACGTCTGTCCAGGTGCTCGCCAGCAAGACTGCTTGCAACAATGCCAGAGCGTTGCTGATCAGCAGTATGCGCATCTGGGTACCCAGATTGCGAAAGTTTGGCAATCCATCAGGACGGGCATTTTGTTTTATACTGCGCGATCTATTCATGGCAGCGTAACTTCAGATTCATGGCGGCAGAGCATTGAATTTTCGATGCTTCATTTTGGGACAAGTGGGGGCGGTAATGCAAGATAAAGATACCTGGTCGGGACGATTCGCCGAACCTGTGGCGGAATTGGTGAAGCGCTACACCGCATCGGTGGGCTTCGACCACAAGCTGGCCATGTTCGACATTCAGGGCTCGCTGGCGCATGCGCAAATGCTGGCGGCCTGCGGCATCATCGCCGCACAGGACCTGAACGACATCAAGCGCGGTCTCGGACAGATCGAGAACGAAATCATCAGCGGCGAATTCGTCTGGTCGCTGGATCTTGAGGACGTACACCTCAATATCGAAAAACGCCTCACTACTTTGGTCGGCGATGCCGGCAAACGCCTGCATACCGGGCGTTCACGCAACGACCAAGTAGCGACCGACGTCCGGCTCTATTTGCGCCACGCGATCGACCAACTACTCGCACTGATCAAAGCGTTGCAAAGCGCGTTGCTTGACTTGGCCACGCAGCACACCAACACCATCATGCCCGGCTTCACCCATTTGCAGGTCGCCCAGCCGACCAGCTTCGCGCATCATCTGATGGCGTATTTCGAAATGCTCAAGCGCGATGCGGAACGTTTGCAGGATTGCCGCAAGCGCGTCAACCGTTTGCCACTGGGTGCGGCGGCATTGGCCGGAACCGGCTATCCGATCAAACGCGAATACGTCGCTCAGCTGCTGGGCTTTGACGGCGTGTGCGAGAATTCGCTGGATGCGGTTTCGGATCGCGATTTCGCGATCGAATTCACCGCCAGTGCCGCATTGATCATGACGCATCTGTCGCGCTTTTCCGAAGAGTTGATCCTGTGGATGAACCCGCGTTTCGGCTTCATCGACATCGCCGACCGTTTCTGCACCGGTTCCTCGATCATGCCGCAAAAGAAGAATCCCGATGTGCCGGAGCTGGTGCGCGGCAAGACTGGGCGCGTGAATGGCCATCTGGTCGCGCTGCTCACACTGATGAAGGGCCAGCCGCTGGCCTACAACAAGGACAATCAGGAAGACAAGGAGCCGTTGTTCGACACCGTGGAAACGCTGACGCAGACCTTGCGCATTTACGCCGAAATGATCACCGGCATCAAGGTCAAGCCGGAAGCCATGCGCAGTGCGGCTTTGCAGGGCTACGCCACCGCGACCGACCTGGCTGATTACCTGGTAAAAAAAGGTGTGCCGTTCCGCGATGCGCACGAAGTGGTAGCGCAGGTCGTGCGTTTCGCCGAGCAAGGCAATTGCGATTTAAGCGATATCAGCATCGCCGAGTTGCAGAAATTCTCGACACATATAGCCGAAGATGTTTACCAGGTGTTGTCGCTGGAAGGCTCGCTCGCCAGCCGCAACCATATCGGTGGAACTGCACCTCAGCAAGTGGAAGCCGCTATCGCGCGTGCGCGCGCCAGCCTCACGAAATAACTCGAATTCCATTGCATGGCGTCATCTGCTACTGCAATGCCTGCTGCATTCCAGTAGCAGGCTGGTAAGCGTGGGCAAAGTCACTTGAGGCTTCTTATGCTGAGCAAACCGCACACATTCATGCGCACTGCCGTGCCAGATATGATCCTAGGCATCTGTATGCTCTGGCTATGTCAGGCAAGTAAGGCAGTAAATTCCGCCTCCGGCACTGGCCTGCCGAACAGATATCCCTGAAATAGCCTGCATCCTGCATCCCAGAGAAAATCGCGTTGGGCAAGGGTTTCCACCCCTTCGGCAATCACTTCAATGCTCAGGTTGTTGGCCATGCCGATAATAGTTTGCACTATCATCGCATCGGTAGATTTTGTGCCGATGTTGCGCACGAAAGACTGGGCGGGCGCGAAAACCAAGTGCAACATTCTTTCATGAAAGAATGTTGGATGGCGGAAAAATACAAACACCTCACCTTGGATGATAGAGTCTTGATTCAAACCCAGCTCCAGCAAGGATTTAAACCAGGGGCAATTGCC
>JANXXX010000029.1 GCA_025350405.1 Gallionella sp. | reverse complement strand
GAACTGCGCCTGGTCACGCGCAACCTAAAGGACTTTGACTACCCAGGACTGGAAGTCGTCAACCCGTGGGGTTAGAAATTACTGATCATCCGGACTCGGTCGCACAGGCTTGAAAAAGATATATCGAACCTGGCCCCTTTCTTTAGTTCTGTTAAATCGATCCAGGAACCTTTACTTCGCCAATTCCTCAGCCTGTCGCCCCAAGGTAATCAAAGCGCGTTCGAGCGTCTCGGTCCAGGGAAGCGCGCACGTCAGGCGGATACAATTACGATAAGCCGGTCTTGGCGAGAACAGTGAGCCTGGGGTGATCGATATTTTCCGTGCGAGTGCGCGGCGGTGCAGTTCGAATGCGTCCACCTTCTCCGGCAGTTCGACCCATAACACGAACCCTCCCTCGGGCTGGGTAACCCGGGTGCCTTCCGGAAAATAACGCGCCACGGCGTGCATCATGCGCTCGATCCCTTGCGCGTACAGCACGCGCGTTTTGCGCAGGTAGTGGTCGTAGCTGCCTTGTTCGAGAAACTCGGCAATGGCCAACTGCGGGTACGTGGCTGTGGCCGTGGTGTTGACGTACTTCAAGTGTTCGATCTGTTCCCGCCAGCGCCCCGGCACCACCCAGCCGACGCGAAATCCCGGCGCGAGCGTTTTGGAAAATGAAGAGCACAGCATGACCAAACCCTTGCGGTCGTAACTTTTGGCCGCTTTCTGGCGCGGGGAATGATGGGAGAGATCGCCATAGATATCATCTTCAATGAGCGGCACATCGTGTTCGGCCAGCAATTGCACCAAGCGTTTCTTGCGGTCATCCGGCATCATCGCGCCGGTCGGGTTGCTGAAGTTCGGCACAAGCAGGCAAGCCTTGATCTTCCAGCGGTCGAGCGAGAGCTTGAGAGCATCGAGCGAAACGCCCTTGCGCGGGCAGGTCGGAATCTCGATGGCCTTCAGGCCCAACTGTTCAATGGTCTGGAGCGTGCCATAAAACGAGGGAGATTCGATGGCAACTGTATCGCCCGGCTTGGTAACCGCGCGCAGGCACAGGCTCAAAGCCTCCTGACATCCGCTGGTGGTGACGATGTCGTCGGGCGACAGCGACACGCCGGCGTCGAGCATTCGGCGCGCGATCTGGCGGCGCAGCTCAATACAGCCGGGCGGAAAATCGTAGCTGCCACCGCGTCCGGTGTCACGCCGCGCGATACGCGCGAGGATGCCGTTCAATGCTTTGGTCGGCAAAAAGCTGGCATGCGGTGCGGCCACGCCGAGTTGCAGCACATCCGGGTCGTGCGAGGCGCGCAATACGTTGAGGATAAAGGTGCTCATGCTCACGTCGGTGGGCGAGGAGCGCGGCTTGGAAATTTCCGGCTGCGCGGGCAGTTGCCACATACGCTTGCGCACGTAGTAACCCGATTGAGGACGTGCCTCGATGACGCCCTGCGATTCGAGCCGACGATAGGCTTCAACCACGGTAGAGACGCTGACCTCAAGCTGGCCGCTCAGTCGCCGCACAGAAGGTATGCGCTCGCCCTGGCGATATACGCCGCTGGCGACCTGATCCCGCAGCTTTTGCGCCACTTGTTCGTAAAGCATGCCATCGGATTGCGCAGGTAACTCTGTGCGCTGGCTGCGCTTCGTTGCTATACCCATAACAGTTGGCTCCCAATTCAATAAGTACAGTTAATCAATAAACTCAAACTGTATCGCTCCACATCACCTAAGTCTGAGTCTGTACTGCTGCGAGTATCCGATCTACGCTGCTCCTTGTCAAATACAGGAGACAGCGATCATGCGCAACAATAGCCAGAGTGACCGTCAGCAAACCGGCGTTCGCCAGACGGAGAGCGGAATGTTCGACGCAAAATATCCATATCTCCATGCACAAGCCGGGAGGAACAGCTTAACCCGGCATGTTATTTCCTGTGTGATGAATTGCGGCCAGCGTACCTGGAGCCGCATAAAGAAGGAGATGAAAGGCCGTTCTGTACAGCAGCAACTATCGGCGCTATCTGACCGTGACCTCAAGGATATCGGCCTTGTACGAAATGACATCGAGAAGGTTGCCAATGGAAGCTATGCCACCGATCAAACCCGTTGCGCATGCAATCGCGGACGGCTGAAGTAATCTGCATGAGGAACACCAGATGGGTGAGTTGAGAGGTGGGGGAAGTAGAGCGATCCATATCAGTATTCTCCATATCAGTATTCTAAGGAAGCGCTGAATAAGTCCCAACTATGGTTCGATAAATTTCCCGTTCGTCCTGAGTGCCGCGCGTAGCGCGGTGTATCGAAGGAGCGAACGGGAAACACTCATCACGAACTGACTTATTCAGCGCTTCCCTAAGGATACTGATTCGTCTTATGTTCGCCGTTTCAATATCCCGAGACGGCACTGTTCTTATGTGGACGCTTCTCGTCAGGCGCGGTGCCGGCTCTCGCCGGTGGTAACACTAGGGGTCAGAGTGAATTGTTTCAGCCCACTGACCTTTGCGTTGCGCGTTACGCCACCATCTCTTCCACTTCGCGCTCGATCCTATCCTTCAATTCAGCTTCGGCAATCTTCAAATCGTAGCTCAGTTGCAGGTTCAGCCAGGACTGTGCATCCGTGCCGAAGTAGCGTGCCAGCCGCAGTGCGGTATCGGGTGTGATCGAGCGGCGTTCCTTGACGATCTCGTGCAGCCGCGTGGCGGGCACGCGCAATGCCTGCGATAGCGCATGGACGCTCATGCCCATAGGCACGATGTATTCCTCGCGCAAAATTTCTCCCGGATGTACCGGGCGCATTTTATTTTTCACCATGTTGATCTCCTTAGTAGTAATCGACGATTTCGACATCGAATACGTCGCCATTCTTGAACTTGAAACAAATACGCCATTGGTCGTTCACCCGGATGCTCCATTGCCCCTTGCGATCACCCCGCAAGGCTTCCAGGCGATTGCCCGGTGGCGCACGAAGAAAATCCAGCGTGGCTGCGGCTTCCAGTTGCGTCAGCTTGCGTTCGGCAACTGCCTGAATCGCTCGGAAGCGTCGCGGATTGCTCCCTTCAAACAGCGCCTGGGTATCCTTGCAGGAAAACGACTTGATCATGACGCTCATCATATTACGCTGAACGTTATATGTCAACAGGAACAATTAGCGACAGGCCACTAATTTAATCAGCCAGGCTCAACACAAGGGCTAGGGTTCCCCGAATCACCAATTGTCATGTCGCTCGCGACGCTCTTGCCTGTAGTTTGTCACTGCTAGGCGGATGCCATCGGGGTCGGTGAAGTAGCTTGCCCAATAGTCCGGGGCGTATATGGGATAGAGTTTTGCATCGCTTGCTGCTATGCCAGCCCCGCGCAGCTGAGCGGCTATGGCTGCGACGTCTGCCGGTGTATCGACACGAAGGCAGAGGTGGTGCAATCCGGGTGAGAGGGCATCAGGGTTGGCCTTCGTGCCCGATGGGCGAAGCACATAACCAAAGTGTTGAAGTTGTCCTCCGAGAATGGTTCGACAGGCTCACCACGAACGGAGGGCTTAAGGCTCGCCGCCCAGCTTGAATTTGTTCTTGCGAAAACCCAGTGTGTCCAGCAATACCCGGTCATAGAATATTTCCGAGCGCGACAGATCGGAAACTGCGATGTAGATGTGGTCGATTCCAATTACTTCGGTCTTGGTCACTTCGGTCATGGCGCAGATCAGGCTGAATTGTTAACCCGCTGATATTTGCGGAACGCCATGCTACGCCGCCATCTCTTCGACTTCGCGCTCGATGCGATTTTTCAGTTCCGCTTCGGCAATCTTCAAATCGTAGCTCAGTTGCAGGTTCAGCCAGGTCTGTGCATCCGTGCCGAAGTAACGCGCCAGCCGCAATGCGGTATCAGGTGTGATCGAGCGGCGTTTCTTGACGATCTCATGCAGCCGCGTGGCGGGCACACGCAATGCCTGCGACAGCGCGTGGACGCTCATTCCCATCGGCACGATGTATTCCTCGCGCAAAATTTCTCCCGGATGTACCGGGCGCATTTTATTTTTCACCATGTTGTTCTTCTACGCAGTCGCATGGTCATCAGCGATGCGGTGTATCTGCGCCAACACATCGTGCAGCTTGGCCTCTGCTTGCTGAAGGTCATATTTCGATTGCATGTCCACCCACAGTTGCGGGCCATTGCCAAGCAATGCGCCCAGGCGTAGCGCCATTTCCGGAGAGATGCCGCTACGTTCGGCCAGCACGGCATGCAGAGTCTGGCGCGAGATGCCGAGGCTGCGTGCGAAGGCGCTGACCGACATGCCCAGATTGGGCAGAACGTCTTCTCGCAAGATTGCGCCGGGGTGAGTTTGTTTGCGTTTACGCATGATGCCTCCTAATGGTAATTTTCCAGATTGAGCCGTAGCGCATTTTCGCCTTCCCATTCGAAGGTGATGCACCACGGGCCATTTACATGGATGCTGTAACGTTTTGGTTTGCCATGCAGCGGGTGAAAATCAAAGCCGGGCACATTTAAAGCCTCAGGTGTCTTTGCGGTATCGATGGCATCCAGTCGTCGTAATATTCGGCCAGCCAGTGACGCCTGCACCTTGGCGCTCTTGCCCTTCTCGAAAAGCTCTTCCAGCCCTTTGTGCATGAACGATTCAATCATGCCAAACTGTAAAGCATTTCTTTACACCTGTAAAGCGGCACAACCACTCATTTAATCAACCAAGCTCAACACAAAGTAGGGTTCCCCGAATCACCAATTGTCATGACGCTCGCGACGCTCTTGCCTGTAGTTGGTGACTTCCAGGCGGATGCCATCAGGGTCGGTAAAGTAGGTTGCCCAATAGTCCGGGGCGTATATGGGATAGAGTTTTGCATCGCTTGCTGCTATGCCAGCCCCGCGAAGCCGAGCGGCTACGGCTGCGACGTCTGCCGGTGTATCGACACGAAAGCAGAGGTGGTGCAATCCGGGTGAGAGGGCATCAGGGTTGGCCTTCGTGCCCGATGGGCGAAGCACATAGCCGAAGTGGCGATTGAAGTATTGTATATGAGGCTCGCCGCCCAGCGTGAATTTGTTCTTGCGAAAACCCAGTGTGTCCAGCAATACCCGGTCATAGAATATTTCCGCGCGCGACAGGTCGGAAACTGCGATGTAGATATGGTCGATGCCGATCACTTCGGTCTTGGTCACTTCGGTCATTGCGCTGGTGACTCGATGATCCTTAAGCAGTCACCACACCGCGCGCCCATTGATGGGCTTGATCAACCAGTTTGCTCATCTCTGCCAACGACATGCTGACATAGGGCGTTTCTTCATATCGCAGGATAACCGCAAATGGATTGAGTACGCTGAATTGGTCGGCTGGGAAAGGCATGGCTACTTGGTGTTGCAACAGCAGGTCGACGAGTTCGTCCACGTCGTGCGTTCTGCGAAACACAATGCCGTGATATTCGGCAACGGCCTTGAGGCATTTTTCCACGACTTGCTGGGCGAAAAATCCCGTTGCTGATACATCAACTTCGGGATGCCCGCTCAACGCGCGAAACGAGATGATGTCGCGCTCGGCAAGCACCAACAGTCTGCGCGCCCTATCAATGGGCTGTGTCATACAAGACCTTGCCTTCGCGCAATGCCCAATAGACGGCAGTTGAGCAGGCATCTTGTTGCTGATTGATTTCCGCCTGCGAATAGACCAACACATCCGCCGCTATTCTTAAAGGGCGCAGCACTTGCCTCAAGCGTACCATCTCGCTGAATTTGTCGTGCAGCTCCGGCTCGATCACCAGAAAATCCAGGTCGGAATTTTCCTGTGCATCGCCGCGTGCATACGAGCCAAACAGAATGACTCTGGCTGGCTTGGCGGCTTCACCTAAAAGCTGAGCGGCTTGCAGTATGGTTTGTTCGGAAATCATGCAATTGTCCTGAGGTTGCTATGCGTTGTTTGCCATTCTAACACCTCGCACACTTGAGTCTACGCAGTCGCGCGGTGATCAGCGATGCGGTGTATCTGCGCCAGCATGTCGTGCAGCTTGGCCTCTGCTTGCTGAAGGTCATATTTCGATTGCATGTCCACCCACAGTTGCGGGCCATTGCCCAGCAATGCGCCCAGGCGTAGTGCCATTGGGGTCAGTGCCATTGGGGTCAGTGCCATGGGGGTGAGCGCCATTGGGGTCTGAGCGCCATTGGGGTCAGCATCGCAATACTTTCTACGATCCCGGAATAGTCAGTGACGCGCGGTTTATTTTCAAGCCGCCAACAACTCGACATTCAACTTTTTCCCCAACACAGCCGCCGCACTCGCTAACGTAGTCAGTGTGAGGCTGGTGTCGTTCTCATCCAGCAGGCGGTTCAGCGCGGCGCGACTGGTGTGCATCTTTTTCGCCATCGTGGTCTTGTTCAGGTTTTGCGCCTTCATCTCCTGTTCGATTTTCCATGCGATGACACGCTTGACGGCGATTGCGGTCGCTTCGTCGAGCGTGGCGTTTTCGGACAGAAATTCGTCAAAGCTGTTGCCGATATTTTTCTTGCTCTTGTTCGTCTCTTGGCATCCCCTAGACCAGATGCACCTCTATGCGCTTGCCCAAAGCTGCGGCATATTTGCGCAAGGTGTTCAGGCTGGGCGAATGCTTGCCGCTGGCCAGGGCGCTTTCCAGTCGTGCGATGGCGGGGGCATGGGTGCCCATGCGTTCGGCGATCTGCGCTTGTGTCAGCCCGGCTTCGCGACGGGCGGCGAGTATTTCGTCGAGGATGGCAAATTCTTCTCGGTTCAATCGCTCGTGTTCGGCGCGCACTGCCGGGTCTTTCAACATCTTGGCGACCATTTGTTGGTGGGTCATGGTTTTGGTTTTTGCGGCTTTGGCCGTCACGGTTTTGGTTTTCATGGCTTTACCTCCTTCATTCGTTTTTCTGCAATCTTGCGCTCCATGACCGGCGTCTTCTGCGATTTCTTGACAAAGCAATGCAGCATGACGATCTGCCGACCAACCAGCGTGCAATAGAACACGCGCGCAATTCCTTCGGAGCCCTTTAGGCGCAACTCGAATAATCCGTTGCCGAAGGCTTCGGTGTGCGGCTGTCCGAGATTCGCGCCATATTCCATCTCCGTGCAGTCAACCCGATGTAGCGCGCCTGTAACGTGGCGGGCAAAGTCATGATCTCCGCTTGCAGTGCTTCACTGTAGTAGACGATGGTGTAACTCATGCACGAATAATAACAAATATGTTAATTATGTTCAATGGAATTATTGAGCTTTCCATAACGGATTAACCGGGGCGCCACTAATTTACTCAGCCAGGCTCAACACAAGGGGTAGGGGTTCCCGATTTACCAATTGTCATGACGCTCGCGACGCTCTTGCCTGTAATTGCTGACTTCAAGGCGGATGCCATCGGGGTCGGTGAAGTAGGTTGCCCAATAGTCCGAGGTGTATATGGGATAGAGTTTTGCATCGGTTGCCGCTATGCCAGCCCCGCGAAGCTGAGCGGCTACGGCTGCGACTTCTGCCGGTGTTTCGACACGAAGGCAGAGGTGGTGCAATCCGGGTGAGAGGGCATCAGGTATGGCCTTGGTGCCCGATGGACGAAGCACATAGCCGAAGTGGCGATTGAAGTATTGAAGCGTTTTTTTCAGCCGCAAAATGGCTGACCGTGGAGAAACATGTTGCGCTGTAGCGCTAATGTGCTACAGTATGCGTATACCTTTAACCCTTGGAGACAGCTATGTCCACAACTACCATACGCTTGCCGGAAGACCTGAAAGCTCGCGTTGCAGCGGCGGCAAAACGTGCAGGCACGAGCACGCACGGTTTCATTCTTGAGGCCATTGCGGAAAAAACGGCGCAGGAGGGGCAGCGTGCCAATTTTGATGCGGTTGCCGAGGAGCGCTATGCCCGTATCGCTTCCTCCGGGAAGACGGTGCCGTGGCAGGAGATGCGCGGTTATCTCGAAGATCGTCTCGCCGGTAAAAAGGTAAAGCGCCCGGTAGCTCGCAAACTGGCGCGCTGAAATTGTCGCGCATCGAATTGGCACCGGAGGTGGGGGATGATTTTGATCGCATCCTCGATCACCTGGCCCAATATCAGGTTGAGAATCCGGCGTTGCGCATCAGGGAGATCATCGAAGCACTAAACGTGCTGGAGCACAATCCCATGATTGGTCGCCCCGCGAATAACGACAAGCGAGAGCTGGTGATCGGGCGCAGTTCGCACGGCTATGTGGCTTTGTACCGTTACATTGCTGAAATCGACACCGCTTTTGTCCTTGCCCTACGCAGCCAGCAGGAAGCAGGCTATGCGGGGCTTTGAATGAACCTGAAAACCGCAGTTTAAGTTTGTAGGAGCGGGCCATTCCCGCGAATCGTTTGGTCGCGGGCAGCACCCGCAAGGAGTACGCCGTGGTTGTAAGGGGCTGAAGCCCCAACAACACACGAAGGGCCCGCTCCTACAAAAGAGAATTACAAGGAGACAGCGCTCCATTCTTTTAACTAAAGTAATGGAGCGCTGTCCCTACTGACCATCCTTCTTCGGTAAGATCAATCGCGTCTGAGCCCATCAATTTCTGACTCCTCGATTTCTCGATTCTCGCACCCCTCGAAGAGTTGCAGCGGCATGCCACTCGGCACCGATTTCGGGATGCGCTTGCAAAGCTGGTGGACGCGTTTGTCGAACAAGCCGTCGCGCACAAATTCGACCAAGTCATAGAACTCATGCTTCATAAGACTCATATTCGTTTGCAGCAGCGGATCGATGCCAGCCTTGAGCATCCCCTCGAACGGACCGGGGAATAGATCGGAGGGGACTTTGTTGGCGAAAAGATCATAGTATTGCAGCGAAGACTCGACATCAAGATGGTGCGCGATCGCCGCCTCCAGAGTACCAAAGGCCCCATTGTGGAAGAATGCCGGAGCTACCTTCAGGTTACGCAGCGGCGCGGTGCGGAAGGTGTACCGCAACGACTCATCATGCTCTGTTTGCTCGAAACCGAAATCCTCGTTCTCGCCCGGACCGTCGAAGATTACGTTGCCTGTGCCGATGCCGAACACCGGAGCCAGCTGCGGACCACCGATACGGTGCGGTTTGAAGTCACTGAACATCTCATTAGACCGGCCCGCAACCGCGTGACAGGCGACACATCGTGCCTTGCCGAAAAAGAGCAACGCACCGCGCTTCTGGCCGGGTGTCATTTCATCCTTATCGCCTCGTGCGAAACAATCAAGCGGCGCGTTCGCGGCGGTCAGAGTTGCCTCGAACTCGGCGATTGCGCGCCGGCGCATGTTGATCGTGATGCCACCGGGCGGCAGCGTAACGCCATGGTTAAAGACCGCCCCAAACTTTTCCAGGTACTCAGGAATGGAATTCAGTCGGGCGTTGACGGCGTCCTGAATGGGAAGGTTGTGGAATCCGGTAGCATCGGGCGCGGGCAAGACTTGGCCATGGCCATCGTCAAACTGGAAATGGCGCGGGCCGAAGGGGCCAGGGTTGGCGGTAATCCCGTTGAACCCCGCCATCTCCACCAACTCGGTCGACGGGATCGAGGCTTGCGCCGCGACCAAGTTCGGCACGTCGGTTATAAGGTTCTCCGGCGGCGGGAATTTGAATCCCAATGAGGGATCGAAAGGATCACCCGAAAGCGCCACAAACCTCGGCGTCCACATCAGCGCCGGATAAAAGATCGCGTTGGGGACAAGGGGTGAACGCCGTTGGTTGCGCGGTCCCCGTCGGTTCGGGCCTACGATGTTGTTGTTGTCGACGCCTATGGCCATCGGCTGAGAGTCACCAAAACCGAATGCTGGCGAATGACACCCGGCACAGGAGTTGTCATTATGCAGGCCGAGGATTTTGTCAAAAAACAGGAAGCGTCCGAGATCGGCCATCGCAGGATCTATAGGCAGGCCAAGCCGCGCTACAAGATTCGCCTCTACTTTGCCCGTAAAGCCGGCATCGTGCAGGACTTGCATGAGATCCTGATCGAGGCTGCTTCTTTGCTCTGCATGGGCATCCGACGGGTACATTGATATGAATATTGCGGTAGCGTTGAAGGCAACAAGGACCAGAAACATCCTCAAGATTTGCCGCTTACGTGATGGAAAACTGAGCTTGAATTTCATTTCAACCTCCTTTTGCTTAGCGCCTTACGTTTGAATTTTAAGGGTCGCGCAAAAACGCACCCCGCTTGATTGATAGTCAGGCGCGAAAAATAATAGTGCTCGCAATATCCAGAAAACACAACATCCTTTTTAAGAAAGACCAGGAACAATCAGGGGCAGACCGCCAATAATCGAAGTAGAACAATTAGCGACTGACCACTAATTTAATCAGCCAGGTTCAATACAAGAGGTAGGGTTCCCCGAATTACCAATTGTCATGACGCTCGCGACGCTCTTGCCTGTAATTGGTGACTTCAAGGCGGATGCCATCGGGGTCGGTACAGCTTAACCCGTATCGATTTGCTCGCTCCGGAGCAACCTGCCAATCAGATGCGGTCACCGGACATAAAAAAGGGGAGGCAGTAGCCTCCCCTGATGGAACATCCGTGTGTTGCAGAGTCAGATCATTAGAATGCGGCGAACAGCATGAACGTCGTCAAACGGTCGCCATTAGCCGGTGCCCCGTCATATTTGCTGCCGGTAAACATCTCGTGGTCCAACTGCAATTGCACGTTCTGAACGATCTTAAATGTTCCGCCTATCATCAGGGAGTTATCCCCGTTCGCGGTAGCAGCCCCAGTGTCGCCTTTGCGATAGGCCAGTAGGACAGTCGCTTTATCAGGGATCACGCCCAGCTGCCCGGCGATGGTTGTGGCTGTCTTTGAATTGACATTGCCATTGAACAGATTGGGCACGGCCCCGGCTGCGCTGGCGCTGGCGTTGGCGTGTGTCAGGTAGATTCCCAATGGCATTGTTGCAAGCTGGCCTTGTGCCTGTGCATCAATGGCGTAAGCCTTGGTCTGCACATAAGCACTTGATGCATCGGTCGTGTTGCCGCTCCAAGACTGCAGACCCACGCCGGTATCCCAGCCGCCAAAGGTTGGAGTGGCAGCCACGCGGAGATAATTCGCACTCGGTGAACCGCTTGGGTCACCGATCCCACGTGGCGACCATTTGCTGACGTTGGCGAAAAACATCGAATTGCTGGCGACCACGGCTATGCCTTCAGCAGCAGTTGCTGTGCCGATATACTGCTGTGCAGAAAAGCTAGAGCGCGCCTCCATAATCCGCCCGCCTCGCACCGCGCCGGTATTCATCAATTCGAACCCATACGCCGCACCCTGGGTGGCAGTGGAAAATGGAACAACCCCTGCCTGAACGCCGCTGATATTATATATGAACGGTATTTTGAAACTTTCAACTACTGAACCACCCGGATTATTCAGGTTCAATTCAAGCTGAGTGCCGATATTTTCACTGACCCGCCCACCCACCATTAACAGCAACTCGTCCGGAAATTGCAACTGGCCATCGTTGGTGCCCGTGGGTGCGCCTGCAACCGACGCAGGACCATTGGATTTCTGATAGCGGATTTTCGTAACGACGCTGGCATTCAGGGTTGCCGGTAGAGACAGCCCATCCGTGCCCTCGATTTTCAACTGGGTACCGATTATGGTATAGCCGCCAGCCTTGAAAGTCCGGCCAAACTGATTCAGCGCGGGATAGCTTTGAAAGTGACAGGCATTGCATTCCATTCCTGTTTGCCTTGCGTATCCCGGAATGGCAAACGCCTGTGGCGCAATCGCCATTCCTGCCAGTGCGCCCGCCAATAGAAAAATGATTTTTTTCATGATTGAAGTCCCTTGTGAGTTGCGTGATTAAAGCAAGAAGTACGAAACTTGACTTAATGGGTACATGAACGTGATTAATACACGGGGTGTCCGATATTCAAGTCACATGCCTGGCCGTTGGTTTTGCCACAACTTTTCTGCACTATCTCTTTTTTGTATAGCGCTGTTCTGTGCGTTATCGCACAGAGCGTTTTGGGTGGACAGTAGCTAGCTCAAAGAGTCAGAGTGAATTGTTTCAACCCACTGATCTTTGCGGAACGCTATGCTACGCTGCCATCTCTTCGACTGCAGGTGCAATATCTCCACACACATGGGGTCAAAGCCTCATTTCTTTTCGCAAAATCACGGACTCCTCTCCCAAGGTCTCCAAGGTTGATTCCTTTGAACTACTCTTTGGGAACTACTCTTTGGCCGGTTTGACGATATTGATCACTTTCGCATTCGGCAGCTCACCGTCTACGTAATAGGGTTTGGCTTGATCGAAATTGAGTGCTTCGGCCAATTCCCTTTCGCGCTCTGAAATCAAACCAAAACAATCCTTGATGTCCTGGATGGTGCTCTCCGACAGCGGGTTGGTACGTCCACCGAGTGGTGTGACGTCTTTGACGACGTTGCTCAGGGTCTTGCGCATCATGCGCAGGATGCGTTGTTCTTTACTTAACTCTTCTGCGTTCATGGATATATACCGGTGTGAGTTGTAATAAGCCACTCTACTGGAATTATAGGGGACTAGTTTGAAATATTTTTTCTTCTAAACTATATCGACCACAGCCCCTTAAATTTCTTCGCAACACGCTCGCGCATAACGCGTGCATGCACGCTGTGATGCGGGCGTGATGGTCAATTTGCAGCATAAACTGCAGTCAACATTGACAAGAGAACGTTCGTTCTGTATCTTTGCCTGGGTGCCTTTCATAGCCCATGCATCGTCATGGCGAACCGTAAAAACGGATGGGCGCGTAGTAAGAGCATATTAATTTGATATGATGAAATTGCTTGAAGATAAATTCAACTGTCCCGTTACGAAATGTTGCTATTCTGATTAACGCTTTAATTTAGGAGATTTAGATGTCAGATGTGAAGAAGGTTAAATTGACTCACGATGAGATTCGCACTGCCAGGAATGCGGCGGCAGCTGAAAAATTCTTATCCCTCGCCCATAAATTGATGCTCGCAACAAATCAGGCTGCAACAGAGGCCAAACAGATACTTGAAGCCAAACAGATCATCGCTGCTCAAAAAGAGGAGGCTGCGAACAAAGCATTGGCCGCTTATCAAACGGCTGTTGAAAGTAAAGCGGCAGCCGAACAGGAATTGAGCGCTGCAATGGAAGCCGGAGCAAAGGCACGTGCAGAGGCCGAAGCAGACCGGCTCGCTAAAATCATGGCTGCACAGGAAGCTGCGGTGGCAAAAAAATTGGCCGTAGAACAAGCAAGGCTGCATGCGCAGGAAGTGGCCGCAGCAAAATTAGCCCAGACTATCGCCAGCAAAAAAGCGGCAGAAGAAGCGGCTGCCATCAAGAAAGCTGAAGCAGAGGCCAGGATGCTTGCCGCGCAACAGGCAGCTGCTGCCAAAAAAGCCGAGGCTGAAATCCAAAAGCAGGCAGCCGCAGCGCTGAAGAAGGCTCAAGAAGAGTTGAAGAAGGCGGAGGCAGAAAGCAAGGCACGGGCCGCAGCAGAAGCCGCCGCATTGAAAAAAGCGGAAGCAGAAGCACGCAGGCTGGCTGCGCAACAAGCTGCCGCTGCTAAAAGAGCCGAAGCAGAAGCCGTCAGGCAAGCCGCACAAGAAGCGGCGGCTATCAGGCAAGCCGAAGCAGAAACCCGCAAGATTGCCGCACAGCAAGCCGCTGCCGAGAAGAAGACCGAAGCCGAAGCCAGAAAGCAGGCCGCGCTGGAAGAGGCCTTGATCAAAAAAGCTGAAACCGAAGCTAAAAAGATTGCCGCGCAACAGGCCGCAGTAGAAAAAAAGCTGGCAACAGAGCAGGCCAAATTAGCCGCACAGGCACTGGCCGCTGCCAGGAAAGAGGAAGTTGAAGCACGCAAAGCGGCAGCCGCCCAAGCGAAGCTGATTGCACAGGAAGAAACTGAGGCGCGCAAAGCTGCGGCAGCACTAAGAAAAGCCGAGGCCGCCGCCAGGAAAGCCGCATCGGCCCCACCTGAGCCAGTCTGGCCTTTCCCAAGAGATAAGATCGAAGAAGCTAGCGCAATTTAATTTGTAATTCCCCGCAGTCTTGCTGCGGGGACAGTAGTCGCAGGGTGGGCAAGCCTCACCTGCCCACGCGGACAATACAATAACGGTGGGCAGGTGAGGCTTGCCAACCTACTCGCTGAATCGGTCCCGATTCAATTTACAATCGGTACGACGAACACCGTTGTCTTTCCGGAGCCTTCACGATGAAACTCGATCAGCTCACTAAACTCTTTCTCGCTGCAACACTTGCACTCTGCCAGTTCCATACGCAGGCCGGTACGCTGCCGCCGGTGGCCGCCGAGCACGGCATGGTGGTGACTGCCCAGCATCTGGCGACGCATGTCGGTATCGATGTGCTGAAGGCGGGCGGCAATGCGGTGGATGCCGCGGTCGCGGTGGGTTATGCGCTGGCCGTGGTCTACCCGGCGGCGGGCAATCTCGGCGGGGGCGGCTTCATGACGATACAGCTGGCCGACGGCCGCAAGACTTTTCTCGACTTCCGAGAGAAGGCGCCACTGGCCGCTACCGTGTACATGTTTCTCGACAGCAACGGCGATGTGGTGAAGGGCGCGAGCACAGATAGCATGCTTGCAGTAGGCGTGCCGGGCACGGTGTCGGGCATGGAGCTGGCGCGCGCCAAGTACGGCACGATGCAGCGCCCTGCCCTGCTCGCCCCGGCGATCAAGTACGCGCAGGACGGCTTTGTGCTCGAGCAGGGCGACGTGGAGATGCTGCTGACCGCGACAGATGCTTTCAAAAAAGACCCGGCCTCGGCGGCGATCTTTTTGAACCACGGCGAGCCATACAAGGCTGGTCAGAAGCTGGTGCAGCGTGATCTCGCGCATACGCTGCAACTGATCAGCGAAAACGGTGTAGACGGTTTCTACAAGGGGATAGTCGGCAGCGCGATCGTCGCGAGCATGCACATGAACACTGGCAAGGGCATCATCACGCAGGCCGATCTGGACCAGTACCAGACACGCGAGCTCAAGCCGATCGAATGCACCTACCGCGGCTACAGCATCGTCTCGGCGCCGCCGCCGAGCTCAGGCGGGGTGGCGCTGTGCGAGATGCTGAATATCCTGGAAGGCTATCCGCTGCAGGCGTTGGGCTATCATTCGGCGCAGGCGGTGCAATTCCAGATCGAGGCGATGCGCCACGCGTACGTGGATCGCAACAGTTACCTCGGCGACCCGGACTTTGTGAAAAATCCGCTCGACACTTTGCTGGACAAAAATTATGCGGCGAAGATACGCGCGATGATCGTCGCTGACAGGGCGGGTGATTCCCTGCTGATCAAGCCGGGCGTTTATCCGCACCCTGTTTCCGTACCACATGAAGGACACAACACCACGCACTATTCGATCATCGACCAATGGGGTAATACGGTGTCAGTCACTTACACGCTGAACGACTGGTTCGGCGCCAAGCTCACCGCCCCGCACACCGGCGTGTTGCTGAACAATGAGATGGATGACTTCACGATCAAGGCCGGCGTGGCCAACCAATACGGCCTGGTGCAGGGCGCGGCGAACGCGATCGCACCCGGCAAGCGCCCGCTGAGTTCGATGAGCCCGACCATCGTCAGCAAAGACGGCAAGCCGGTGATGGTGCTCGGCACGCCGGGCGGCAGCCGCATCATCACCACGGTGCTGCTGACGATGCTCAACGTGATCGACTACGGCATGGACATCCAGCAGGCGGTGGATGCGCCGCGCTTCCACCAGCAATGGCTGCCGGACTACACCAATCTCGAGCCGGATGCGATCAGCGCCGCGACACGCAAGACTTTAGAGGGCTGGGGCCAGAAGTTTGGTGCGCCACAAGAGGCCAACCACGTCACGGCGATTTTTGTGGGCGCGCCGAAGTTGGGCGGCAAGGCGGTTGCGAAGAACCGCTATTACGGCGCGAACGACACAAGGCGCGGGACGGGCTTGGCGCTGGGGTATTGAGGCTACCCAAAGGCTGACGGGAAGAAATCATTGCTACTCATTCATTTCCTGAATACCCAGTACAGACTCGACAGCACCAGTGAGATGATGATGCTGGTCGCAATCGGAAAGTAGAAGCTGAATCCTTTTCGCTAGATACAGATATCACCGGGAAGATGACCGATGCCCGGCTTGGACAGCCAAGGCCAGGCCACTCCAACCAGAATGAAAATAATGCCAATAATGACGAGTCACTTTGCCATAATCGCTACCTCTGAATCGGGAGCACGCAAGATTTTCATTTTGACTCTCAGCTGACGCTGCAAAATCAAATGCAATTTAAAGAGAAAGTGCTCTCTCGCCTTCCGGGAACAATCGGGGACCACGTTTCATCCCAGCGCCCACATTCAAGGCTAGGGGCGCGGGTAACCGCGTTTGGTTACCCGGCACATCTCAGGTTTTAACAAAGAGGTAATCTTATTTTGCCAAGCCCGCGATATATTCTGACATCGCCTTGATGTCAGCGTCATTCGCACCCAAGCCTTTTGGCGGCATCTTGCCTAGCTTCCAGTCAAACGAACCACCCTTGGTTATATTGGCTGCAATCTTACTGGCCGCGTCATTATCACCCTTGTATTTCGCGGAAATATCCATGTATGACGGGCCTATGGTTTTTTTGTCGATGGCGTGACATGTGCCGCACTTTGCTTTGCCAGCTGTCGGCATATCTGCCGCCAGTGAAGTACCCGCGATGATCAGGCTTATTGTTGCGACGATGCTTACAATAGTGGATTTCATTTGCTTCTCCTTTTTGGTTGTTGAAAAAATAATACCCATGACCGATGATTTATTTTCACGTTCACCTACGCTAATTTGTGAGCATCAAGCACCCGGTGTTCAGGCACAATCGTTTCTTCCCAGGGCGGCAACAGCTTCGTTGCCAACCACAACGTGAAATAAGGGCAAATGGAAATAATGCCAACCACGAACAGGCTCTCCCGCCCGAACAGCTCGGGATAATAGGTCAGCAAACCCTTCATGGTCTTGGACAATTCCTGCCCGCCGATCACCACGTTCCAGCGCATCGCCAACACACCTATCATCATGGCCAATCCACTCATGAACAGCCAGTTAACCAAACGCTTCCCATGTACGTCGAACACTAACAAAGCCGAGGTAACAACCAGCACGAAGACGGACATTGCCCACTGGATCGACATGCCAGCCCAGATCGGCCCCATAATCAGTTCCCTGACAGTTTCGACACCCTCGCGCGCCTTGTAAAATATTTCCAGCAATTCCAGGCCCTCGATCACCATCACGACGGTGATGGCAGTGAACAGGACATACAACAGGCCGCGCATCGTATCGTTGGGTATCGGTGTCTTGCGGAATTTAGATGCGATCACATACAACACGATCAACAGGCCCACGCCCGAACCGACCGCTGACAACAGGAAGATGACCGGCATCAGGTCGGACGACCACCATTCGCGCGTTTTCAGGGAACCGAATACGAAACCGACGTAGCCGTGCAGACCGCATGCAGCCGGGATGCCGATCATCGCCAGTATGCGCGCGGCCTTGTGATCGATTGCCAGCGCACGCGCGGAGACATCGTCCGACCCGAGCGTGAGCCAGCCGTAAACCTTGCCCATGATGCCGGTCCTGACCTTGGACATCGCGACGATATCTTCACGGAAGGCGAACCAGGTTTCCAGCAACAGCAGACACACATAAAACCCGGCGACATAACCGAACGCCGCCATTGCAGAAGTCCAGTGCGGCGTGATCAGCGCATTGAACGCTCGGGTAGGCTGACCCAGGTGAAACAGCAACGGCGACGGCGCGAAGAACATGAAGCACAGCGCGGTCAACAGGGCGAACCGGGAAATCGGCGCAAAACTCTTGATGTTGAACACATGATGCATGCTCGATACCACGAACGCGCCCGCAACCAGTCCGGTGATATAAGGGTAGATGACGATGAGTTGAGTCCATGCCATATCGCTTTCATTCGGGTAGATGAAACCGATATGCGGAGTAACGTGGCCGAATTCGCTTAACATCACACCACCTCCTTGTCCGTGCCTTTATAAAATACATTCGGTGCGTTGCCCATTTCCGGCTTGAGCACTTGTACATGGTTATTGCGGATGAACAGACTGATAGGGCTTTCCGGGTCGTTGCGGTCGCCGAAAATGCGCGTTCCCGTCGGGCATACCTCAACACATGCAGGATTGAGACCCTTGGTGATACGGTGGTAACACCAATTGCATTTATCAACCGTACCCCTGGACTCATTGAAGCTGCGCGCGCCATAAGGGCATGCCTGCACGCAATACTGGCAGCCGATGCAATAGGTCGTGTCGATCAACACCGGACCGTCCTTTGCCTTGAAGGTAGCGCCGGTCGGACACACCTGCACACACGACGGATGCTCGCATTGGTTACACAGCTTGGGCACGAAGAATGCCTTGTCCACCTTGACGTTCTTGTAGCGATTGTCAAACCGGAATCTCGTCTCCGATCCGGCATTCTCGATATTATTCGGGTCGGACTGGCTATCGACGATGGCCGTATTCGAGCCTTCCAGATAGACATAGCGCTCCACCCAGGTTCGAAAGTGGAATGCATCCATCTGCACGCTGTTTTCCATCTTGCATGCTTCCATGCAACGCAAACAACCTATGCAGCGATCAGTATCGACGCCCATTGCCCACTGGTGGTCGTTCCAGTTGTAATCGGGCACCTTGGGCGGATTGTTCATCGACTCGGCGTATTGCTCGTCATTCTGTTGAAACGCGCGTTTAGCATGTCGCACTTCTGATGAGCCGATCGCTCTGCCCGCACCGGCCAGTGTGCCTGTACAAACCGCACCCTTGCCCAGAAATTCCAGAAAACGCCGGCGTGATAAGGGAACCGTTTCATTGGTTTTCGTATCAGGTTTTTTATCCGGAGTAGTCATTTTTTACCTCCCAGAGATATTCAATCAAAAATATTCATTTGCATTTCATGCTTGCGTAGTAAGCCGACAAGTGGTCGATATCGGCATCGCTCAGCGTCTTCGCCACACTCGTCATCACCGGGTGGGTACGGCTGCCATCCTGGTACGACTTGAGCGTGTTAACCAGATATTCGGCATTCTGACCAGCCAGATTCGGCCAGGTTGGGATGCCGCTGACCCCGGGGGCACCAGGACCGTAAAGCCCACCTGCGCTGTGACATGCCGCGCAATTTGCCGCCTTGGCTTTACCCAGCGCAGCCTTGGTCTTGTCTCCGCCCATCACACCGCAACTGAATCTGGAAAAATAGGCCGCCACATTGCGGATATCGGCTTCGTTAAGACCGGCCGCCATCGGCCCCATCATGTCGTTTTTGCGTGCCCCTGATTTAAACGCCTTGAGCGCATCGACCAAAAAGTCGAAATGCTGTCCGGCCAGATTCGGGAATGCCGGACTGGTGCTCATGCCCTTCTCTCCATGACATCCGCCGCATGCAGCGGCGGCGACTTTGCCGGCCTGTGCATCGCCACGCCGGCCCTGAGGCAGGCTCGCATAAATAATTCTGGGCGAATGCGGGTTGTGGCATTTGATGCACAACTCGTCGCCGCTATGGCTGGCCACCTCGATCTGCTTTTGCTCCTTGGGTCGCGCTTCCAGTTTTTCATGGCAGTTGAGGCACACACCGCGCATATCCTCAGGACTCAGCAACAGCTTCCTGCCCGGCACATTGGCAGGATGAATTTTATGTTCAGAATGGGTGATCGTGTTCACCTTGTCCTCGACAGAAAGCGGCATGGCTTCCTTGGATGGATGATTGCCCGCCGGCCCGGTGTGGCAAACTTCGCAACCCGGGCCAAATTTATAGACCACACCCTGAATCGCATTTTTCCGGGTCGCTTTACGGTGGATGCCGTCTGTCCATTCGGCGTACGCCTTCTTGTGACATGGCTCGCAAGAAGCCGACCCCTGGAGCTTTGGCACTTTGGAAGCGATCTCCGCCACTGCATTACCCCGGTAATGCCCGTACTGATAAAACGAATCCGCCCTGAAATAATACTTGGCCGAGAAAATGATGGTCGCCACCACCGCAATCAGAACCAACAAACGAACTATGTGCTTAGGCATATGCCCTCCACAATTTTTCTTGTTAGCTACGCCAGCAACTTCAGCGTGATTGTTTCTGCCAAAGCAGCGCATGTGCAATTGATGGGTAACATCAACACACAAGCGCACCTGCCGGGAAATTTAAAATCGGTCAGAGCGATGAACGGCCGAATCGCGTGCATCGATTTCATGTTTTGCAAATTGAACTTGGCAACACAAACCACCCAGTACAACAGCTTTTGCAGCGCTGTACTCTGGTAAAACACTGGTTGTATATGCTGTAACACTTAGCACACCATGTTTAAGATGTGATGATGCTACACCTTTAATTTAGGAAATTACACCCCCGATTTCACTCTACTTTATCGTGAGTCATCATGGGCGTTTCAAGTGGTGAATTGGGTGTAGTTGGCGAAAGGGCAAGTGCCGGTGTGACTGGTGGTGCATATCACGAGCATTCGTTATACAAGATAGAATTTAATCTACGCGACTACTTTCTGGTATATATAAGTTATCTGTAGCTGTTTGCGGACTCAACCAAGGAATGACCGGTCATGTCGCTTAAAAAGGTAGATGTATTGCTGGTGGGTGCGGGTGTGATGAGCGCCACGCTAGGCAAGCTATTGGCGCAACTGGATCCCTCGTTGAAGATCATGATGGTCGAGCGCCTGAGCAAGGTGGCGCACGAAAGCTCGCACGGGCTGAACAATGCCGGCACCGGCCATGCCGGATATTGCGAGCTGAATTACACCCCGCAACACCCGGACGGAAGTGTCGAGATCGGACGTGCGCTGGCAATCAACGCGGCGTATGAAGTGTCACTGCAATTCTGGTCCTACCTGGTAGAGAATGGCGTGTTGCCCGCGCCCGATAAATTCATCAATCCGATCTATCACCAGAGCTTCGTCTGGGGCGAACAGAATGTGGCTTTTCTGCGTAAACGCTACGAGGCGTTGCGCGCCCATCATTTATTCGAAGAAATGGAGTACAGCGAAGATCACGCGGTATTGCGCAAATGGATGCCGCTGGTGATGGAGCATCGCGACCCCGCACAAGCGGTCGCAGCCACACAGGTCAAACACGGCACCGATGTTGATTTCGGGATGTTGACTCGCAAGCTGGTCAAGGCGATGGCTAAACATCCCACCTTTGAACTCAGGCTTGGCCACACCATCACCGGCTTGAAACAACACGCGGATGGCAGCTGGCATGTGCGGGTCAAGGATAACCACACCGGTCACAGCAAGACCATAGCTGCGGGTTTCGTCTTTCTTGGCGCGGGCGGCGGGGCGCTGCCGCTGCTGCAGAAATCGGGCATTTCCGAAAGCCATGGTTATGGCGGATTCCCGGTGAGCGGACAATGGTTGATCTGCAAGAATCCGTCCGTCGTGAAACGCCATACCAGCAAGGTTTACGGCAAGGCGCCGACGGGTGCGCCGCCGATGTCGGTGCCGCATCTGGACGCGCGTATCATCGATGGACAACCGGCTTTGCTGTTCGGGCCGTTCGCCAGCATCACCACCAGGTTCCTGAAAGGAGGCTCGGTGCTGGATATGTTCTCCTCGATCAAAGCGAACAACCTCAAGCCCATGCTCGCAGTGGCACGGGATAACCTTGAATTGACGCGCTATCTGGTCACCGAGGCATTCCGGTCGCACCGGGATCGCGTGGCAAGCTTGCAGGAATTTTATGCGGATGCCAAAGAGCAGGACTGGGAGCTGGCTACAGCCGGATTGCGCGTGCAGATCATCAAAGGGTGCGACATCAATGGCGGCAGGCTGGAATTCGGCACCGAGATCGTCACCGCGAAAGACGGCACGCTCGCGGCACTGCTGGGCGCATCTCCGGGCGCATCGACTTCGGTGCAGGCGATGATCGAGGTGATCGAGCGATGCTTCAAGTCGCGGGTAAAGAGCGCAGAATGGCAGCGAAAATTGAAACTGATGGTGCCCTCCTACTGTGAATCGCTGGACGAGAACGAGGCCTTACTGCATGCCGTGCGTGAAAGAACGCTCGCCACCCTGGGGCTGGAGCACAGGGAGGGTAAGACCGGCAGGGCGGCGAAGAGGTAATAAAGACGCTCACCCCGGCCCCTTTTGCATTGCGAAATGCATCAGCGGAATACCACAGAGATCGCAGATCAACGAGGATGCGCGCGCGCCTTCTGCGCTTCGCCCACAGCGCATCAATGCTTCCACCACTCCGCAATGATGCTCCCTACCGCAGGGTTGACCATGTAGCCATAGGAACGGTGGCAATTCAGGCCGGCATCGCTGCGAAAGAAGTTGTAGATGCCACGGCAATGATCTTCAATGGATTCGACCAGACCCAGTTCCAGCATGGGGTGGAAACACCCGTTGAGATTCTCGTTCAGCGCAGCAACGTCGCCTTCGGCTGCCACGTTTATCCAGTGGCGGATCAGGTCAGGATAACTTCTTCTCCTTTTGCCTTTCATGCCCAGCAGGCGCCGCCGTATGTAATGCATGCCCATCGGGCTGCCGAGCGTCAAAAAATCCACTTTGCCTTTCAGTCCTTCCCGATGTGACAGCTCCCACAATGTGTCGTAGGCGATCACAGAACCGAGACTGTGTCCGATCAACAACACCTCATCCTGTTGCTCAAGCATGGGGCGCAGAGTCTGCTTTAACAGGTCGCGAATCTTGCGGGCGACACCATGGGTATTGTTGAAATAGCGGTCGATCTCCTGGGCGGTGCTGCGCACCTCTTTGGGCAGCATGCGTATCAGCAGCGGGATGTGATCTCCCAGTGTCAACACGAAGCGGCTCAGCCATATGTTCCAGGAATGGGCATCGCGCATGTCCTGTTCTGTGGGGCCGTGCTTGTTGATCAGGGCGTCGATCCACGGGATGTCGCTGGTGATATCCTTGTACTCATGGTAATAAAGGTGGTTCCAGCTGACCAGATGGAATTGCGCGTAATTGTCCTGCAGCGTTCCGGCCACAGCCCTGTCGGCGCGGCGTACTCCTTCAACGAGGGTGCGCCAGAGCAACTCACGATGCATTGCTGCCTCGGGCTTGGGATTCTTTCCCGGTACGTAGATGATTTGCTTTGTTGTCATAGGGAGATCAAAGATCGTTGCGGATGCGCGCTCTCGCTTTCTTCGCTTTAACTTCGCTGAACTATCCTTTGCTCGGGATATGCTTGATCTTGCCCGGCCGCTGCTCCATGGTTTCGCTGACGAGTAACGCATTACCGGGTGTCATGGGCGATGCAGGCATCGTAGCACGTCAAGAGTCGAGCACTCAATATTGCCGGTTGAATCAATTGCTTTAGCAGATACTCCTACCTATTCCTGGCCCATGCAGATAGAGGGAATATTTTTGCTGATGGATTATCTGGGATAATCATTCCATGGACCATTCCCGGTTAGCGCAATCGGATCTTTGTAATTCACATAAAGGAAAATCCATCACCACTCCCGCCCAACCTGCCACAACCAAACGCCTGTCTTCGTTGCGGGACTTGCTGCCTTTTCTGCGTCCTTATCGTAGCAGGGTTCTGCTGGCTTTTGTGCTGTTGATCCTCGCTTCCGGCACGGTGCTGTTGTTGCCTTTGGCGTTTCGCGATTTGATCGATTTCGGTTTCGGGCAACGCGAAAATGCGCGTAGCGCACTGCTGGGCACCAAGAGTCTGGACGGGCATTTCGCCTTGCTGTTCGGTTTGGCTAGCCTGTGGGCGCTGGCGGTGGCGGCGCGCTATTACACGGTGACCTGGATAGGCGAACGGATGACGGCGGATCTGCGCAGCGCGGTGTATGCGCGGGTGCTGCGGCAGTCGCCGCAATTTTTCGAGACGCTGCAAACCGGCGAGGTACTCTCCAGACTGACTGGCGACACCACACTGATCCAGACCGTGGTGGGCAGCTCGATCGCGATGGGACTGCGCAGCCTGTTCCAGTTCACCGGCGGCATGGTGATGCTGGCGGTCACCAGTTTTTATCTGTTCGCGCTGAATCTCGGCCTGATGATGTTGCTGATACTGCCGATCATTCTGATCGGCCGCAAAGTGAAAAAACTTTCGCGCGAATCACAGGACAAGATCGCCGATGCCTCGGCGCTGGCGGGCGAGATCCTCAACGCGGTGCCGACTGTGCAAGCCTACACCCAGGAGCAGCGCGAGACCAAGCGCTTTGCCGACAGCGCCGAGCTGAGTTTCGTCACCGCGATCCGCCGCACCCGCGTGCGTGCGGCAATGACCGCGCTGATCATCACCGCGGTGATGGGCACGATCATCTTCGTGCTGTGGGTCGGGGCGAATCAGGTGCAACAGGGCAGCATGACCGGCGGCCAGCTCGCCTCGTTCATCCTCTACGCGGCGCTGGTGGCGGGCGGCGTGGGCACGATGGCGGAGGTGTGGGGAGACGTGATGCGCGCGGCGGGGGCGACCGAGCGCCTGCTGGAACTGCTGCACGCGGAGTCTGTCATCAAGGAGTTTGGCATCAAGAAATCCGGCATCGCCGAAGCCGCCGCGCCGCAAGCGTTGCCACAGCCTCAGCAGGTGGCGATCCGCTTCGAGCAGGTCAGCTTCCGTTATCAGTCGCGTCTGCAGACCGCCGCGCTGGACAATATCTCACTCGACATCGCGCCCGGCGAAAGCGTCGCGCTGGTGGGCCCTTCCGGCGCGGGCAAGACCACGCTGTTCCAGTTGCTGCTGCGTTTTTACGATGTGACTGATGGCATCATCCGCCTCAACGGTCAGGACATCCGTCGGCTCTCGTTGCACGAGTTGCGCGGCATGATCGCGATCGTGCCGCAAGACGCGGTGATCTTTTCGGCCAATGCGATGGAGAATATCCGCTACGGCCGCCCCGATGCCAGCGACGATGAAGTTCTCGCCGCAGCAAAGGCCGCGCTGGTGGATGAATTTATCGCACGTCTGCCGCAAGGCTATCAGACATTTCTGGGTGAACGCGGCACGCGCCTGTCTGGCGGGCAACGCCAGCGCATCGCGATCGCGCGCGCGATCTTGAAGAACGCACCGCTGTTGCTGCTGGACGAAGCCACCAGCGCGCTGGATGCGGAATCGGAAATTGCAGTGCAACAAGGTTTGAACGCCGCGATGCAAGGCCGCACCACACTGATCATCGCGCACCGGCTGGCGACTGTACAGAAGGTCAACCGCATCGTGGTGCTGGAACATGGGCGCATCGTTGAGACTGGGACACCGGAGGATTTGCGCAAGCAGAGCGGACTTTATGCACGGCTGGCGAAGTTGCAGTTTGATGTTTGATTTATTCTTAGGAGGCTCTGAACAAGTCTGTTCGCCCTGAACCTGTCGAAGGGCTGGGTGACTAACACCTTGAATGTTAATCGTCCTCCATTCATGGTTCGACAAGCTCACCACGAACGGAGGATTTGTTCCGCGCTTCCCTAAATCAAACGTCAGCTTGGCCGACGCACGAAAATCGCCGCAACTTCTTTCTTCGGTTTGTTCGCTGCTTGCTCGGGTTGCTTGGCAGCAGGAGGGGTAGCAGCACCGCTCGGTTCGTAAGGCTTATCGAACCAAGGGTCATGGCTGGGTTTTTTTGGTGCGGCGGCACGCGGTGCATGGCTGCGCTCAGCATGTTCAGCTCTTGGTGCATGGCTGCGTTCATGATGTTCGCCGCGCGGCGCTCTGCTAACCTTCGCAGCATGCGGCACGACCGCCGTTTCTTTTGGGATCTCGGTCTTGATCAGCTTCTCGATTTCCTTCAGGTATTTTTCTTCTTCCGGCGACACCAGCGAAATCGCCTTACCGGATGCGCCCGCGCGGCCGGTGCGCCCGATGCGGTGGACGTAATCTTCCGGGGCGCTGGGGATCTCGTAGTTGATCACCATCGGCAGTTGGTCTATATCCAGACCGCGTGCGGCGACGTCGGTCCCGATCAGCACGGTGACCTTGCCACTCTTGAAAGCATCCAGCGCCTGGATGCGTTCCAGCTGGGTCTTGTCGCCATGGATCGCATCGGCGGCCACGCCGTCTTTCTGCAATTGCTTGGCAAGGCGGCTGGCCGCGATCTTGGTTTTGGTGAACACCAGCACTTGCGTCGCGTCGCTGCCGCGCAACAGTTGCGCGAGCAGCACGTGCTTGTCAGCCTGCTCGACCAGATAGACTTTTTGCGTGACGTTCTCGGCGGTGGCGTTGCTGCGCGCGACTTCGATGAGCTTGGGCTTGGTCAGGAATTCTGCCGATAATTTTTTGATCTCGCTCGAGAACGTGGCCGAGAACATCAGGTTCTGCCGCTGCTTGGGCAGCAACGCCAGGATGCGCTTCAGGTCAGGCATGAAGCCCATATCCAGCATGCGGTCCGCTTCGTCCAGCACCAGCATCTGCACCTGGTTCAACTGCACCGTTTTCATCTCGACGTGATCCAGCAGGCGGCCCGGCGTGGCGACCAGTATCTCCACTCCCCTCTTCAGAGATGGCGTCTGTGTCTTGATGTCTACGCCGCCGAACACCACCAGGGAACGCAACTGGGTATGCTTGGCGTAAGCCTTCACGCTTTCTTCCACCTGAATTGCCAGTTCACGCGTCGGCACCAAAATCAGCGCGCGCACCGGGTGGCGCGCTGGCGAAGCACTGGAACTGGCATACGGCAACAATTTTTGCAGCAAGGGCAGCGTAAATGCAGCCGTCTTGCCAGTGCCTGTTTGCGCACCCGCCATCAGATCGCAACCTTCCAATACCAGCGGGATTGCTTGAGCTTGAATCGGGGTGGGATTGGTGTAACCTGACTCGTCCAGCGCCTTGAGGATTTCAGGGGCCAGCTTTAAATCTGCAAAACTAATCGTATTCAATTTTTAATCTCTTCATAATGATAGTGGACAAACTCCCCCATCTCCAACCCAGCCATTATACGCCACTGCCCAAATGCTACGCCGCCTTATCCTAAGCATTTGTTTTACTTATTTTATTAAGTTAAGCTAAGCAAACAAAACGACTATGTCACAACACATCCTACCTCCGCCCCCAGACAGCCCTTCCTCCCTTGGCAGCGGCATCAGTCCCAAAGCCTGGTATCAGGCCGCCAGCGCAGCGCCGGGCTTTGTGCCTGATGCCGCGCAAGCCGCAGCGATCGATGGGCTGGATACACTCTGGCATCAGTTGGTGGAATTCAAATCCAGGCGCAACCAGTTTTTGGGGCGCAGCTTGCTTAGCCCCGATGTGCCCAAAGGTTTATATTTATGGGGCGGGGTCGGGCGCGGCAAAACTTTTTTGATGGATGCGTTTTACACCTGCCTGCCCTATCGCCGCAAACGCCGCATCCACTTTCACAATTTTATGGCCGAGGTTCATCACGAGATGAAGGCGCTGGCCGGGAAAGATGATCCGCTGCTCGCGCTGGCTGACAAGATCGCCAAGTCCACCCGCCTGTTGTGCCTGGATGAGTTTCACGTCGACGATATTGCCGATGCGATGATATTGGGTCGGCTGGTCGAGGCGCTGTTTGAGCGCGGCGTGGTGCTGATCACCACATCCAACTTCCCGCCCGATGGTCTCTATCCCCACGGTTTGCAGCGGCAGAACTTTTTGCCCGCGATCGAACTGCTCAAGCGCGAGCTAAAGGTGCTGAACATCGATAGCGGCAACGACTACCGCCTGCAAGCAATGACTCGTGAGCCGCTGTTCATCGTCGCAAGCGATACAGACAGCGACACCGCGGGCGAAGCGCGCATGGACGCGCTGTTTGAACTGATATCCGGGGGAGCACGGCGCAATGAAGCGCATGTCGAAATTCTGGGCCGCCCTATCCCGGTGAAAAAAATCGCGCGCACCGTAGCGTGGTTCGACTTCAAGGAACTGTGCGGCGGAGCGCACGCGCAGCCCGAATATCTGGAGATCGCCCACCAATTCCCCACGGTGTTTTTGTCGCACATCCCGCAGATGACCGCCGAACATGCCGCCGAAGCCAAGCGCTTTACCTGGCTGATCGATGTGCTGTACGACAACAATGTCAGACTGATCGCTTCAGCAGCGACGCCGCTGGAAAAAATCTACGCCGATGGCATGGCGTCCGGCGAATCTTCCCGCACCATCAGCCGCCTGACCGAGATGCAGTCGCAGCGCTATCTGAAACAATTGCATCATTCGCAACGCGTGACGCTGTAGGCACGCGCCCAAATCTCACAACGGCGAGATCAGCACGCTCTCGCGCAGTTTTTTCAACTGGTCGCGCAGTTCTGTGGCTCGCTCGAACTCCAAATTCTTCGCGGCTTGCAGCATCTCCTTTTCCAGCCGCTTGATCTCTTTCGACACATCCTTCTCGCTCATCGCCAGATACTTCGCCTGTTCCTGCGCGGCCTTGAGCTGGTTGCGCGCGACATCCGGTTCGTACATGCCTTCGATGATGTCCTTGATGCGCTTCTGCACGCCTATAGGCGTGATGTTGTGCGCGAAGTTGTACGCCACCTGTTTGGTGCGGCGGCGCTCGGTCTCGTCGATCGCGCGCTTCATCGAGCCGGTGATGCGGTCGGCATAGAGGATGGCCTTGCCGTTGAGATGGCGCGCGGCGCGGCCTATGGTCTGGATCAGCGAGCGCTCGGAGCGCAAAAAGCCTTCCTTGTCGGCATCGAGTATCGCAACCAGCGACACTTCGGGGATGTCCAGCCCTTCGCGCAGCAGGTTGATGCCGATCAGCACGTCGAACATGCCGAGGCGCAGGTCGCGGATGATCTCGACGCGTTCGACGGTTTCGATGTCGGAATGCAGGTAGCGCACCTTGATTCCGTGCTCGGAAAAATAATCGGTGAGGTCTTCGGACATGCGTTTGGTCAGCGTGGTGACCAGCACGCGCTCGCCCTGCTTGACGCGCAGGTTGACCTCGGACATCAGGTCGTCCACCTGGTTGGTGGCGGGGCGCACCTCGATCTGCGGATCGATCAATCCGGTGGGGCGCACCAGTTGCTCAACCACCTGGCCGGTGTGCTCGGCCTCGTACACCGAGGGCGTGGCGGAGACGAACACGCTCTGGCGCATCACCTTTTCGAATTCGTCGAAGCGCAGCGGGCGGTTGTCCATCGCGGAGGGCAGGCGGAAGCCGTAGTTGACCAGGTTTTCCTTGCGCGCGCGGTCGCCTTTGTACATGCCGCCAATCTGCGGCATCATCACGTGGCTCTCGTCCAGGAACATCAGCGCGTTGGGCGGCAGGTAATCGATCAGCGTCGGCGGCGGCGCGCCTGGCGGACGCCCGGAGAGGTGGCGCGAATAATTCTCGATGCCCTTGCAGAAGCCGATCTCGTTGAGCATCTCCAGGTCGTGGCGGGTGCGCTGCTCGATGCGCTGCGCCTCGACCAGTTTGTTCTCGCGCTGATAGAACGCGATGCGCTCGGCCAGCTCGACCTTGATGGTCTCCAGCGCGGACAGCACGGTGGCGCGCGGCGTGACGTAATGGCTGGACGGATAGACGGTGTAGCGCGGCACCTTCTGCAGGATGTGGCCGGTGAGCGGATCGAACAGCGACAGCGTTTCCACCTCGTCGTCGAACAGCGTCACGCGCAACGCAAATTCGTTGCTCTCCGCCGGGAATATGTCGATCACGTCGCCGCGCACGCGGAATTTGCCACGCGAAAAATCGATCTCGTTGCGCTCGTACTGCATCTCGATCAGGCGCTTGATTACGTCGCGCTGGTGCATCTTTTCATTGTGTCGAAGATGGAGAATCATGCCGTGATAATCGACCGGATCACCGATGCCGTAGATCGCCGAGACGGTCGCGACGATCACGCTGTCTTCGCGCTCCAGCAACGCCTTGGTTGCGGACAGGCGCATCTGCTCGATCTGCTCGTTGATGCTGGAATCCTTCTCGATATACACATCGCGCGACGGCACATAGGCTTCGGGCTGGTAATAGTCGTAGTAGGAGACGAAATACTCGACCGCGTTCTCCGGAAAGAAATCGCGCAGCTCGGAATACAGCTGCGCGGCCAGCGTCTTGTTCGGTGCCATGACCATCGCCGGGCGGCCGAGCTGCGCGATGACGTTCGCCATCGTGAAGGTCTTGCCCGAGCCGGTCACGCCGAGCAGCGTCTGGAACGACAAGCCGTCGCGGATGCCCTCGACCAGCTGCGCGATGGCCGCAGGCTGGTCGCCCGCCGGCTCGAACGGCTGGTGCAGGATGTAGGGGCTGTTGGGGAA
>JANXXX010000019.1 GCA_025350405.1 Gallionella sp. | reverse complement strand
GGCGGCATCGGCGCGATGGAACGCGCCAATATCGCCAAGGCCAATCTGCTGTATGGTGCGATTGATAATAGTAATGATTTCTATAATTGCCCGGTGAATAACGCAGACCGTTCGCGGATGAACGTACCGTTCACACTGAAGGATTCGAATCTCGATGGCGACTTCCTGAAACAGGCTGATGCTCGCGGTTTGCTGCAACTTAAGGGACATCGTTCGGTGGGCGGAATGCGCGCGTCGATCTACAACGCGATGCCGCTGGCAGGTGTGCAGGCGCTGGTCAATTTCATGAACGAGTTTGCACGTAGCAAAGGTTGAGCATCATCATGGCCAAGACTAAAACATTCCAGATACTGACGCTGAACAAGATCGCCGCAGTCGGGCTGAACCGTTTCCCTGCCGCGACTTATGTCACCGGAACCGAAATTGGCGAGCCGGATGCGATTCTGGTGCGCTCGCATAACATGCTGGAGATGCACATCCCCGACACGGTGATGGCCATCGCGCGCGCCGGTGCGGGCACCAACAACGTGCCGGTGAAGAAGATGAGCGAGCGCGGCGTGCCGGTGTTCAACGCGCCGGGCGCGAACGCCAACGCGGTGAAGGAACTGGTCATCACCGGCATGCTGCTGGCCTCGCGCAACATCGTGCCCGCGCTGCATTTCACCGCGAGCCTGAAGGGTGACGATGCGACGCTGCACAAACTGGTCGAAGACGGCAAGAAACACTTTGCCGGCACCGAACTGCGCGGACGCACGCTGGGCATCGTTGGCTTGGGCGCGATCGGCCGCCTGGTGGCCGATGCCGCGATCGGCCTCGGCATGAACGTGATCGGCTTCGACCCGGAGATCACCGTGGATGCGGCGTGGAGTTTGCCTTCTCAGGTGAAGAAGGCGCACAGCGTGGAAGACCTGCTCAGGCACAGCGACTTCGTCAGCCTGCATGTGCCGTTAGTGGACGCGACGCGCAACCTGATCGACGAGAAGCGTGTGGCCGCGATGAAGAGCGGTTGCGTGCTGCTGAATTTTTCCCGCGATGCGATCGTCAATGAAGATGCGATTCTGGCCGGGCTGGCGAGCAAGCATGTGCGCTGCTACGTGTGCGATTTCCCGACCAACAAGACGCATGGCCATCCCGGCGTGATCGCACTGCCGCATCTGGGCGCTTCCACCGAAGAGGCGGAAGAAAACTGTGCGGTGATGGTGGCCGAGCAGTTGCGCGATTATCTGGAACACGGCAACGTGGTCAACACAGTGAATTTCCCGAACGTCACGATGCCGCGCGAATCGGCGTTCCGTTTGGCGATTGCCAACAGCAACGTGCCGAACATGCTGGGGCAGATTTCCACGACGCTGGCCGCTGCGGGCATCAACATCCACAACATGATGAACAAGTCGCGCGGCGAAATGGCTTACACGCTGGTGGATGCCGACAGCGCGGTTCCCGCTAAACTGATCGCGCAACTTGCCGCCATTCCAGGCGTGCTGAAGGTGCGCGATTTGCCTTTGCCCAAAACTGCATGAGCGAAAAATTACGACAGCTCCGCGAGCAGATCGACAAGCTGGATGACGAGCTGTTGAAACTCGTCAACCAGCGTGCCGCGCTGGCGCAGCAGATCGGCCATCTCAAGGAGAATGGCGTGGTGCTGCGCCCCGAGCGCGAAGCGCAAGTGCTGAGCCGCTTGCAAAAACAAAACAGCGGGCCATTGAGCAATGCTGCTGTCGCTCAGCTGTTCACCGAAGTGATGTCGCAATGCCGCGCGCTGGAAGCGCCTTTGACGGTGGCGTATCTCGGGCCGCAAGGCACATTCACCGAGGCGGCGGCGCTGAAACGTTTCGGCAGCGCGATACAAGAACAATCGTATGCGACGATAGACGAAGTGTTTCGCGCGGTGGCAAGCGGCACAGCCCATTACGGCATGGTGCCGGTGGAAAATTCCACCGAAGGCGCGGTCGGACGCACGCTGGATCTGTTGATGGAAAGCCCGCTGCAAATCTGCGGCGAAGTGATGTTGCCTATACATCAATGCCTGCTCGGCCAGCACAGTGAATTAAGCGTGATCAAGTCGGTGTATTCGCATCCGCAATCGTTTGGTCAATGCCAGGGTTGGTTGAATACCAATCTGCCCCATGTCGCGCGCATCCCGGTCGCCAGCAATGCCGAAGCGGCGCGGCTGGCCGCAGAAAATCCGCACAGCGCGGCGATTGCCGGTAGCCAGGCGGCGGCACTGTTCGGTTTGAAATTGTTGGTGGAAAACATCGAGGACGACGCCAGCAACACCACGCGCTTTCTGGTGCTGGGCAATCAGCAAGTCGCACCCTCGGGCAAGGACAAGACTTCGCTGGTGATGTCCGCCGCGAATCGCCCGGGCGCGGTGCACGATCTGCTGGTGCCGCTGGCCAAACATAACGTCAGCATGACCAAGCTGGAATCGCGTCCGGCGCGTTCAGGGCTTTGGGAATACGTGTTCTACATGGACATCGAAGGTCATCAGGCGGACGTCAAAGTGGCTGCGGCATTGGATGAACTCAAGAAAGTTGCCGCGTTTGTGAAGGTGCTGGGTTCGTATCCGGTTGCCGTTTAGCTTAAGACAAAAACTTCATCCGCAGATTACGCAGATTAACGCAGATTCATATGCGCTTATCAAAGATGTTTGTTTTTTTAATCTGTGGAAATCTGCGTAATCTGCGGACAAAGGTTTTTGATCGAACAATCAAGGTTTCGAAATGAATTATAGCGATTTAGCACCACCCTACATCCGTGCCATCGCACCTTATCAGCCCGGTAAACCGATTGCCGAGCTGGAACGCGAGTTGGGCATTTCGGGCATCGTGAAGCTGGCCTCGAACGAGAACCCGCTCGGTTGCAGCCCGCTGGCTACAGCCGCGATGCGCGAGGTGATAAAGACTGTCGCCCTGTATCCGGACGGCAACGGTTTCGAGTTGAAGGATGCGCTGTCCAAGCGCTATGGCGTCGAGCATGCGCGCATCGTGCTGGGTAATGGCTCCAACGACATGCTGGAATTTGCGGCGCGTGCCTTTCTCACCGTGGGCGACAAGGCGGTGTATTCTGACCATGCCTTTGCCGTGTATCCGCTGGCGACGCAGGCGGTCGGGGCGACGGGCATCAGCGTGCCCGCGATCAATTACGGCCACGACCTGAAAGCGATGTGCAAGGTTGCCGTCGAACACAAAGCCAAGCTGGTATTTGTCGCCAACCCGAACAATCCGACCGGCACTTTTCTGAGCGCGGCAAACTTGCTGGATTTTATGCGCGCGCTGCCGCCGCAGATACTGGTGGTGCTGGACGAGGCGTACAACGAATACTTGCCGGTGGAATGCCGCTACGACAGCGTGAGCTGGCTGAAGGAGTTTCCCAACCTGATAATCTCGCGCACCTTCTCCAAGGCCTATGGCTTGGCCGGATTGCGCGTCGGTTATGCGTTCGCCAACGCGCAGGTGGCCGACATGATGAACCGGGTGCGCCAGCCGTTCAACGTCAACAGCGTGGCGCAAGCCGCTGCGGTGGCGGCGCTGCAGGATACTGATTTTGTGCAGCAGACCTTTGCCTCGAATCAGAAGGGAATGAAGCAGATCGTCAATGGGCTGGCCAAGCTGGGGCTGGAACACATTCCCTCGTTCGGCAATTTCATCAGCTTCAAGATCGAGGATGCTGCGCGCATTTATCGCAGGCTGCTGGAGTTGGGCGTGATCGTGCGCCCGATAGCCAATTATGCGATGCCGGATTATTTGCGCGTGAGCATCGGCTTGGAATCAGAGAACGAAAAATTTTTGTCTGCGCTGAAGCAGGCGTTAACAGAAAATCTCGCGTAGCGTTCGTTCGCTTCCTCTCCCGCTTGCGGGAGAGGATTGTGGAGAGGGAACGGGCAGCGCGAGATTAATTAAATAAGGATGGTCATGTTGACCATGCCCGTGGAGAGCAATAAATGATCATCGTAATGGGTAAGGATGTCACTGACGAACAAATCGGCGCAGTGGTGAAGAGGCTGGAAACAGCCGGATTGAAGGCCAACATCTCGCGCGGCATCGAGCGCACCGTGATCGGCGCGATCGGCGACGAAACACCGCTGACCGAGGAAATGTTCACGCCGCTGCCGGGCGTGGAGTCGGCAATGCACATCGCCAAGCAGTACAAGATCGTGTCGCGCGAATCGCACAAGGAAGATACCGTCATTGATATCGCCGACATCAAACTGGGCGGCAATCAGATCCAGGTCATCGGCGGACCCTGTTCGGTGGAAACACAAGAACAGATGGATCTGTCGGCGCGGTTCGTGCATGAGGCGGGTTGCCGCTTGATGCGCGGCGGCGCGTTCAAGCCGCGCACCAGTCCTTACACCTTTCAGGGCAAGGGCGTGGAAGGCCTGGACATGTTCCGCAAGGCGGCGAGCAAATACAAGCTGCCTATCGTCACCGAGCTGATGGACATCCGCATGCTGGATACCTTTCTCGAATACGACGTGGACGTGATCCAGATCGGCACACGCAACATGCAGAACTTCGACTTGCTCAAGGAAGTCGGGCGTACCAACAAGCCGGTGATCCTGAAGCGCGGCATGTCAGCGACCATCAGCGAATGGCTGATGGCGGCAGAATATATCGCGGCGGGCGGCAACCACAACATCATCTTCTGCGAGCGCGGCATCCGCACATTCGAGACCTACTATCGCAACGTGCTGGACGTAACCGCGATCCCGGTGCTGAAAAAGGAAACCCATCTGCCGGTGATTGTCGATCCTTCTCATGCGGGCGGCAAGGCATGGATGGTGGCATCCTTGTCGCAAGCGGCGATTGCTGCTGGCGCCGACGGGCTGCTGGTCGAGATGCATCCGAATCCCTGTGAGGCATGGTGCGATGCGGATCAGGCGCTGACCCCGCAGGAACTGAAAAATCTGATGGGTACGCTGGGCGGTATCGCCAAGGCGATAGGGCGCACGTTATAGTTTTGAGTGCGCGGGCATGACCGCACTTTAGGTTGTCACAAGATGTCGCAGCATGCGAAAACAGAGACAATCACGCACGAAGAAGGCCGGGGGAGAGCGTCTACAATGACACAACCACAATTTAAAAAAATCGTCATCTTCGGCGTCGGCCTGATCGGCGGCTCGTTCGCACTGGCCTTGCGCAAAGCGGGTGCAGTGAACGAGGTGGTTGGCTTCGGGCGCAGCGCTGCCAATCTGCAACATGCCCGGCAACTAGGCATACTCGACCGCATCGGTGAGGACATCGCGGCGGAAGTCGGCGATGCCGATCTGGTGTTGCTGGCGACCCCGGTCGGGCAGATGGCTGAGCTGATGGCGCGCATCGCGCCGCACTTAGGCCCACAAACCTTGATTACCGACGGCGGCAGCACCAAGAGCGACGTGGTGCGCGATGCTTACGCGCAGCTGGGCAGCAAGGTGGCGCAGTTCGTTCCCGCGCATCCCATCGCCGGAGCCGAGCAAAGCGGGGCGGCGGCGGCGGGTGCCGACTTGTATGTGCGCAAGAAGGTGGTGCTGACCCCGTTGCCGGAAAATTCGCCGCAATCTATCGCTCGCGTGCAAGCTGCATGGCAAGCCTGCGGCGCGAATATACACAAACTCACTCATGCCGAACATGATGCCGTGTTCGCCGCAGTGAGTCATCTGCCGCATCTGCTGTCTTTTGCGCTGGTGCATGATCTTGCGCAACGCGATAACCGCGACCTGCTGCTATCCTTCGCCGCGAGCGGCTTCCGCGACTTTACCCGCATCGCCGCCAGCTCGCCGGAAATGTGGCGCGACATCTGTCTGGCGAATCGCGAGGCTCTGTTAAAAGAATTGAAAATCTATATCGCGGAATTGAATCAGATGAGTGCGGCTTTGGCATCTGGCGATGCTGCGCAACTCGAACAAACTTTTCACACTGCTCGCGAGTTACGTGCCGGTTGGACAGAAAAATAATGGGAATCTCCATAAATTCATTTTCCGGGCGAATCGCGGTGTCGCGTGCTCGCTCACTCCTCGCCTATCAATCTGATATGTCTCGTCGTTCGCTGTGCGGCTCCTTGCGCTTCATCCCGCAAAACGAATTTCTTGAGATCCCCAAATGACGAAGCACATCTCCAGGAAGCAGCTCTGGTGGCTGGTGATTGTTGTTGCGGTGATCTGGTTCTCCAATCTCGAATACCGCAAGTTGATCAAACCCGATGAAGGCCGCTATGCCGAGATCCCGCGCGAGATGGTGGCAAGCGGCGACTGGGTCACGCCGCGCCTGAACGACCTCAAATATTTCGAGAAGCCGCCGCTGCAATATTGGGCTACTGCTACTGCTTACACTGTGTTCGGCGAACATCAATGGACTTCGCGGTTGTGGACTGGGTTGACCGGCTTTGCCGGGATTCTGCTGGTGTGGTTTGCCGGGCTGCGTTTGTTCGGGCGCGAGGCGGGGGGCTACGCTGCAATGCTATTGGGCAGCAGCTTCCTGTACGCGATGATGGGGCACATCAACACGCTGGACATGGGCGTCACGTTTTTCCTCACGCTGGGTATCGTCGGTTTATTGCTCGGTCAAGCCGAGCCGGATGCGAGGAAGCAGCGTAACTGGATGCTGCTGGCCTGGGCCGGTCTTGCTTTGGCCGTATTGAGCAAGGGCTTGATGGGCCTGGTATTGCCGGGCGCCGCGATGTTCATCTATGTGGTCTCGCAGCGCGATCTTTCCGTGCTGAAGCGCATGCATTGGTTGCCCGGTCTGTCGTTATTTTTTCTGATCACCGCACCGTGGTTTTATCTGGTGATGAAAGCCAATCCGGAATTCTTCCAGCGTTTCTTCATCTACGAGCATTACTTGCGCTTCACCACCAAGGTGCATGACCGTTATCAGCCATGGTATTACTTCATTCCGATCTTGCTGGCCGGGATGTTGCCGTGGACTCTGCTGATGATCGACACGCTGTTGCGTACCTGGAAGAGTGGCGCTCGTGTGGCTGATGTCTTTAGTCCTGCGCGTTTTCTGCTGATCTGGGCGGTGTTCATCTACGTGTTCTTTTCGATGTCAGGCTCCAAGCTGCCATCCTATCTGTTGCCGATGTTTCCGGCACTGGCGCTGCTGATGGGCAAGCAGTTGGTTGAAATGAATACGCGCAAATTGTTCTGGCTGATCGCGCCGATATTGCCGCTGACTTTGCTGGGTCTTTGTCTTGCTCCTTTTACCGCCAGGCTCGCGGATACGCCGTTGCAAATGCAGGTTTATGGCGAGTATGCAGCCTGGTTGTTTGCCGCATCGCTGGTATTGTCGCTGGGGGTGATAGCTGCGCTGGTTTTGCTGCGCCGCCAGCATAGCGGCACAGAGCCCAAGCCGGTGGCAGTGCTGGTATTGTCACTCAGCTTTCTGATTGCCGCGCAGCTCGGCACATCCGGCTACAACACGATAGCGAAAGAACGCTCTGCTTATTATGTTGCCGAAGCGATACGTCCCTACGTCAAGCCAAATGAGCCGATCTATTCGGTGGCAAACTACGAACAGACCTTGCCGTTCTATTTGAAGCGCACCTTTACGCTGGTCGACTATCGGGATGAAATGGACTTTGGCATCATGCAGGAACCGCAGCGCTGGATACCCGACATCGCCAGCTTCGCCAAGGTCTGGCAGGCACAACCAGCGGCGCTGGCGATCATGCCGGTGAGTATTTATCCGCAACTTCAACAACTGAATTTCGATATGAGGATTATTTATCGGGATACACAACTCATAGTGGTAAGCAAACCATGAGGATTTTTGGGGGTTTCAAATGAATTTAGTTAGCTTTGCTTTGATCTTCACCGGCGTGATGCTCAACGCTGTCGCACAGATACTGATGAAGGCGGGCACCAATGCGGTGGGCCATTTCGAGTTCAGCATGGAAAACATTGTGCCCATCGGCTGGAAGCTGGCGACCGAGTGGCACATCATCATCGCGCTGTTTTGCTATGTGCTCAGTGTGATCGTCTGGGTGCTCGCGCTGTCGCGCGTGCCGGTCAGCATCGCCTTCCCGATGTTGTCGATGGCTTATATCGTGACCGCCGTGGCAGCGTGGTACTTGTTGGGCGAAGCCTTGAGTGTCACTAAACTGGTTGGCATTGGCGTGATTATACTGGGCGTGATAATAATCTCGAGAGCATAAGGTCAATGCATCAGGCCGTTCGTGCTGAGCTTGTCGAAGCATCAGCCAGAATGGCTGTAGAAATTCTTTTACGGACATATCCATGAATACTTTTTTACCTTTTTCCAAACCCACGATAGACGAAGCCACCATCGCCGCCGTCGGCGATGTGCTGCGCTCCGGCTGGATCACCAGCGGCCCCAAGGTGCAGGAATTCGAGAAACAACTCTCCGCTTATTTCGGCGGTCGTCCGGTGCGTACTTTCAATTCGGGCACCTGCACGATGGAGATCGCGCTGCGCATTGCGGGCATAGGCGCGGGCGATGAAGTCATCACCACACCGATCTCCTGGGTGGCCACGGCCAATGTAATACTGGAAGTCGGTGCGACGCCGGTGTTCGCCGACATCGACCCGGTGACGCGCAACATCGATCTGGACAAGGTGGAGGCCGCGATCACCAAGCGCACCAAGGCGATCATCCCGGTGTATCTGGCGGGCAAGCCGGTGGATATGGACAGGCTGTATGCGATCGCGGCCAAGCACAAGCTGCGCGTGGTCGAAGACGCAGCGCAGGCCATCGGCTCGACATGGAAAGGCAAGCCCATCGGTTCGTTCGGCGATTTCGTCTCGTTCAGCTTTCAGGCCAACAAAAACATCACCACCTCCGAAGGTGGCTGTCTGGTGCTGAACAATGAAGAGGAAGCAAAGCTCGCGGAAAAGTACCGGTTGCAAGGCGTGACGCGCAGCGGCTGGGACGGCATCGAGGTGGATGTGCTGGGTGGCAAGTACAACATGACCGACATCGCCGCCGCAATCGGCCTGGGTCAGTTTGCGCAACTGAATGCGATCACCGCGCAACGGCGCAAACTGGCGAAGCATTATTTCACGACGCTGGGCAAGGATTTCGAGAAGCAGACTAGCGCGCAATTACCACCGCAGGATTTTGAATCAACCAACTGGCATCTATTTCAGATCGTGCTTCCGGAACGCATCACCCGCGCCGATTTCATGGCGAAGATGAAAGAGCACAACATCGGTGTCGGCTATCACTACGCGCCCATTCACCTGTTCAAACTGTATCGCGCGCTGGGCTTCAAGGAAGGCATGTTTCCGGTTGCCGAAATAGTCGGCAAGCAGATCGTTTCGTTGCCGATGTTTTATGCGATGAACGAGGGCGATGTCGAACGTACGTGTACGGCGATGCGCGAAGTGTTGGCAGTGTCATCAAATTCTCGTTAAGGCACTGGAGCGAATATGCCTTTCCCAATCGAGCAACGCATCAAATTTTTCGTATTCGTAATCGAGTCTCCCTCGGCTCCTGATTTGTATCATAGGCGAAGTGAGGGAGAGATCGTTCGGCAGGCCGTAGAACTGAATGGAATTAGTTGCGTTGTGAAGACAGCGATTTCTTTGGAAGCCTTTATTGCTTGCCTGAAAATCGGTCTCACGGAGGCAATGGCTCAACGGCCTGGTTATGTCCCTTTGCTTCACATTAGTGCCCACGGTAACGCGCAAGGCATACAGTTGTCGGACGGTTACCTTATGTCATGGCAGGAACTCAAAGATCATCTTCGACCTGTTAATCAGGCGCTTGGTGGTTCGCTTGTAGTGTGCATGTCAAGTTGTGAAGGGTATGCAGGCATTCGAATGGCCATGCATCTTGATGAGGTTGATCTTCCATACTTTGCTCTTATCGGCTGTGGCGCACAACCCACATGGGGCGAAACTGCCGTAGCCTATGCAACTCTTTACCACCAGCTATGGAGAGGTGAACACATATCAAATGCAGTCCAAGCAATGCGCATTGCATCGGGTAATGACCTCTTCTTTCTGGAGCACGCAGAGAAGAGCCGTGGGGACTACATCGAATATATCAATACTGTTGATCCAGCTCGTGGCCAAGCTAATCTAGAGCAGCTTGTTGCCAATGAATCGCCAGAAAGCCAACAGAACCTCAAGCGTATGCAAAATGCACCCTAACTCTTCCATCGATTCCTAATTTCGCTAACTGCACCCCATGCTGTAAAATGCCGCCCTTATGAGCACACTCCAACTTTCCGTCGTCATCCCCGTCTACAACGAAGAGCAGGGCTTGCAGTCCCTGTTCGACCGCCTGTATCCGGCGTTGGATAAGCTCGGCATCTCCTATGAGGTCTTGTTCGTCAATGACGGCAGCCGCGACCGTTCCGCCGCGATCTTGCGCGAGCAGTTTCAGGCGCGCCCGGATGTGACGCGGGTGATTTTGTTCAACGGCAATTTCGGCCAGCACATGGCGATCATGGCGGCTTTCGAGCAGAGCAGGGGACAGCGCATCGTTACACTGGATGCCGATCTGCAGAATCCACCGGAGGACATAGTCCTGTTGCTGGCGAAGATGGACGAAGGGCACGATTACATCGGCTCGATCCGTCGCCAGCGTAGCGACAGCTGGTGGCGGCACGTAGCGTCGCGCATGGTGAACCGGCTGCGCGAACGCACGACGCGCATCAAGATGACCGACCAAGGCTGCATGTTCCGCGCCTATGACCGGCGCATCGTGGACGCGATCAATTCCTGCCGCGAGGTGAGCACGTTCATCCCGGCGCTGGCCTATACCTTTGCGCGCAATCCCACCGAGGTGGTGGTAGGGCATGAAGAGCGCGCCGTCGGGGAATCGAAGTATTCGCTGTACAGCCTGATCCGCCTGAACTTTGACCTGATGACCAGTTTTTCGCTGGTGCCGTTGCAGATGTTTTCAATGCTGGGTATCGCAATCTCGGTACTGTCTGGTTTCTTCGTGGTGTTCCTGTTGGTGCGCCGCCTGATTGTCGGCCCGGAAGCGGAAGGACTGTTCACGCTGTTCGCGATCGCGTTCTTCCTGATCGGCATCACACTGTTCGGCATCGGCCTGCTCGGTGAATATATCGGCCGCATTTATCAGCAGGTGCGCCACAGACCGCGTTATCTGGTCGAGGCGATTTTAGAGCAGGACAAGGGAGAAGGGGCAAGGGGCAAGGGGCAGGCTGAATCGGCGGTTCGACTATGAGTCGAGCGGTTGTTTTTGCTTATCACAACGTTGGTTGTCGCTGTCTATCCGTACTGTTGGCGCATGGCGTGGATGTCGCGCTGGTGGTGACGCATCGCGACAACCCGAAAGAAACCATCTGGTTCGACAGCGTGGCCGAGCTGGCTGCGCTGCATGGCATCCCGACCATCACGCCGGACAACCCGAATACGCCGGAAGTCATCGCGCAAATCCGCGCCTTGCAGCCGGATTTTTTCTTTTCATTTTATTATCGCGAGATGCTCAAGCGCGAGTTGCTGGAGATACCGAAGCGCGGTGCATTGAATATGCACGGTTCGCTGTTACCGAAATACCGTGGCCGGGTACCGGTGAATTGGGCGATAATCCACGGCGAGACCGAAACGGGCAGCACCCTGCATTACATGACCGAGAAGCCGGATAACGGCGACATCGTCGCGCAGCAGGCGGTGCCTATCTTGCCGAACGATACGGCTTTGCAAGTGTTCCAGAAAGTAACCGTGGCGGCGGAAATGGCGCTGAACGATTGTTTGCCGGATCTACTGACAGGGCGCGCAAAGGCGGTGAAGCAGGATTTGAGCAAGGGCGGATATTTCGGCGGGCGCAAGGCTGAAGACGGCGTGATCGATTGGTCGCAGTCCGCGCAGGCGATACATAATCTGGTGCGCGCTGTCGCTCCGCCTTATCCGGGTGCGACGACGATGTTGATGGGCAAGACTATGCGTATTTTGCAAACGCTGGTGACTCAATGCCCTGCTGGAGAAAAAACTGCGTTCTATGTCAAAAAAGGCAGAGCTTATGCCATTTGCGGCAAAGGCCTGTTGCGCGTGGTACGCTTTGAGCTTGATGGCATCGCAATGAGTGCGGCGGAATTTGCGGCGTTCTTTGGCACACAAAGATTTGAATTTAATTGTTAAGGAAATAAAAATGAAAAAAGTATTGATCCTCGGTGTGAACGGCTTCATCGGCCACCATCTGTCCAACCGCATACTCGCCACGACCGATTGGGAAGTATATGGTATGGATATGAATTCAGAGCGCATCACTGATCTGCTCGGTCAACCGCGCTTCCATTTCTTCGAGGGTGACATCACCATCAACAAGGAATGGGTGGAATACCACGTGCGCAAGTGCGATGTGATTTTGCCGCTGGTGGCGATCGCTACTCCCTCAACCTATGTCAAGGAACCACTGCGCGTGTTCGAGCTGGATTTTGAGGCTAATCTGCCCATCGTGCGGGCTGCCGTGAAATACAAGAAGCACCTGATATTCCCGTCGACTTCTGAAGTGTATGGCATGTGCCATGACGAGGAATTCGATCCGGCTGAGTCCGAGTTGATCTGCGGTCCGATCAACAAGCCGCGCTGGATATATTCCTGCGCCAAACAATTGATGGATTGCGTGATCTGGGGTTATGGCATGGAGCAGGGGCTGAATTTCACGCTGTTCCGTCCGTTCAACTGGATCGGCTCCGGACTCGATTCTATCCATACGCCGAAGGAAGGCAGCTCGCGTGTGCTGACCCAGTTCTTCGGCCACATCGTGCGCGGCGAGAACATCAGCCTGGTCGACGGTGGCCAGCAGAAACGCGCGTTCACTTATGTCGATGATGGCGTGGACGCGCTGATAAAGATCATAGCCAACAAGGATGGCATTGCCTCCGGCAAGATCTACAACATCGGCAATCCGGCCAACAACTATTCAATCCGCGATCTGGCTTCGATGATGCTGAAGCTGGCCGAGGACTATCCGGAATACCGCGAGTCGGTGCGCAAGGTGAAGCTGGTCGAGACCACTTCTGCGGCCTATTACGGCAAGGGTTATCAGGACGTGCAGAATCGTGTGCCCAAGATCACCAACACTTGCGCAGAGCTGAACTGGAAGCCGACCATCAACATGGCGGACGCGCTACGCAAAATTTTCGATGCCTATCGCAGTCAGGTGGCGGAAGCACGCGGCCTGGTAGATTGATACGTACGCTCAATCGCCGCTTATGAAAAAACTCGCCCTCAAGATTGACGTGGACACTTATCGCGGCACACGCGAAGGCGTGCCGCGCCTGGTCGAAGCGCTGCAACGGCATGGAGCGCAGGCCACGTTCTTTTTCTCTCTCGGCCCCGACCATACCGGGCGCGCCATCAAGCGCGTATTCCGCCCCGGTTTTCTCGGCAAGGTGTCGCGCACTTCCGTGGTAGAGCACTATGGCATCAAGACGCTGTTGTATGGCACGCTATTGCCTGCGCCGGATATCGGCAAGAAATGCGCGGACATCATGCGCATGGTGCGTGTAGCCGGTTTTGAAACCGGTATTCATTGCTATGACCATATCCTCTGGCAGGATTATGTGGCGAACAAGGATGCTGAATGGACGCAGCGTGAGTTGCAACTTGCAGTGGATCGTTACACCGAGATTTTCGGGGAAGCACCGGTTTCCCATGCCGCAGCAGGTTGGCAAATGAACCGCCATGCGTTGCGGTTGACGCAGCGCCTCGGATTCAAATACAGCTCGGACACGCGCGGCACGCATCCATTCATTCCCTTGGTGAACGCAGAAATCATCGCCTGCCCGCAACTGCCCACCACTTTGCCGACGCTGGACGAGATCATGAATCGCGACGGCATCACGCTGGAAAATGTGGTTCCGTATTTGTTGAAGCTTACGGCAATTCCGCCTGTAACCGGCCATGTTTATACCTTGCATGCCGAGCTGGAAGGTGGGAAATGGCTACCGATATTTGAGCAATTGTTGCAGGGTTGGCAGGCGCAGGGATATGATTTGGTGTCGATGCAGCAATATTTGCAAGGTCTGGATGTGGCCGCCCTGCCGCGTCAGGAAGTGCTGATGCGTGAAGTGGAAGGGCGCATCGGCAAACTGGCCGTCGCGGCAGAGGGATATACATAGCATCATCTGAGCAATTCAGAATTGTTTGCTAGTATTGCAGACGGGCAGAACGGACGGGGGCATATATGTCGGAAGCAAAGGGGCTGGATTACTGGATAGCGACGCTTACGCATGCAGATTTGCCCGTGCTGAAGCAGACTGCGCGTGATTTGGCCGCTTTGCGCGGGGATGACAAAAGATTGAATGCGCAGTCTGTCGCGGCTGTCATCGCGCGCGATCCGATCATGACGGTCAAGCTGTTGCGCTATCTTCAGCAACACAAGCACAAGGCGCAATTAACCGAGGTCATTCAAGTGGAGCAGGTCTTGCTGATGCTCGGTATCGAACCGGTTTTCAACAAGGTGAGGCCGGAGCCCTTGGTAGAAGAGGTTTTCAAGCCGCATCTTGCGGCGTTACCCCACATGTTGCGCGTGGTGCATCGCTCACAGCGAGCCGCAGAATATGCCCAGGACTGGGCGGTTAAACAGCGCGATCTGCACTACGAGGAAGTGCGTATCGCGGCGCTGTTGCACGACATCGCCGAAATCCTGATGTGGTGCTATGCGCCGCAGGAGATGATGGAAATCCATGCCGTTCAGTTGAAGGAAAAAACCTTGCGTAGCCGTGATGCACAGCAGAGGGTGCTGGGTTTTCAGTTATTTCATTTGCAGGGCGAGCTGGCTAAGCAATGGGGCTTGCCGCAACTGTTGCTGAACCTGATGAACGACTCCAGTGCCGACCAGCCGCGCGTGCGTAATGTAGTGCTGGCGGCCAATTTGGCCAGGCATTCCGCCAACGGTTGGGACGATGCCGCACTTCCGGATGACTACAAGGCAATTGCCGAGTTGTTGCGCATCCCGGTCGAAGAAGTCATCGCGATGATTGCTACTGATGCAGGGATTGCGTGCGAGATCAACAGCCCGCACGAATAGCCGGATTGAACAAGCGGCCGTCCTGCGCGAATCAGGCGCCGCTTTCCCGCCCGATGCCGTGATACTCGATGCCCAGTGCGGCTACGCTGGCAGGCTCGAACAGATTGCGCCCGTCAAAGATCACCGGCTGCTTCAGGCGTGCCTTGATAATGCTGAAGTCAGGGCTCTTGAACGCTTTCCATTCCGTCACGATGATCAGCGCATCGGCATCCTGCAGCGCATCTTTAGAGTTGTCCGCATAGCTCAGATCGGATCGGTCGCCGTAGATATGTTGGGTTTCTTTCATCGCCACCGGATCGAAGGCGGTGACGGTGGCGCCTCTTGCCCACAGCCCTTCCATCACCACGCGGCTGGTCGCCTCGCGCATGTCGTCGGTGCCCGGCTTGAATGCCAAACCCCATAGCGCGAAATGCTTGCCCTTGAGGTCGTTGCCGAAGCGCTTGGTGATCTTGTTGATCAGCACGGATTTTTGCGCATCATTGGCGCGTTCCACGGCTTCCAGCACTTTCAGCGGCAGGCCGAATTCTTCGCCGGTGCGCTGCAGCGCGCGGATGTCCTTGGGAAAGCACGAGCCGCCGTAGCCGCATCCCGCATACAAAAAGTGGTAGCCGATGCGCTGGTCTGAGCCTATGCCCTTGCGCACATGCTCGATGTCTGCACCGACGCGTTCGGCCAGGTTGGCCAGTTCGTTCATGAACGAGATGCGTGTCGCTAGCATCGCATTCGCCGCGTATTTGGTGAGCTCGGCGGACTTGATGTCCATCACGATCAGGCGGTCGTGGTTGCGCTGGAACGGCGCGTACATCTCGCGCATCACCTTGATGGCCTGCTCGTCTTCCGCGCCGATCACGATCCGGTCCGGGCGGTTGAAGTCGTCGATGGCCGCGCCTTCCTTGAGGAACTCGGGATTCGAGACCACGCTGAAACCGGTTTTGACTTTACGTTTGTCCAGCTCTTCTTGTACCGCCTGTTTGACCTTATCTGCAGTGCCGACCGGCACGGTGGATTTGTCCACGATCACCTTGTATTCGGTCATGCTGCGACCGATGGCGCGTGCCGCGGCGATCACATATTGCAGGTCCGCCGAGCCGTCTTCGCCGGACGGGGTGCCGACTGCAATCATCTGCACCAAGCCATGCGCCACGCTTTCCGCCACATCGGTGGTGAAGCGCAAGCGGCCCGACGCGACATTGTCCCTGATGATATCTTCCAGCCCCGGTTCGTAGATCGGCACACCGCCTTGTTGCAATATGGCGATCTTGCGCGGATCAACGTCCAGGCACAGGACATCGTTGCCCAATTCGGCCAGGCATGCGCCGGACACCAGGCCCACATAGCCGGAGCCAATTACCGTGATTTTCATTGCATCAGACTTTCAAGTAACGAGTGGCGCATTATGCCGCAGAATGAAGCAGAGGTCAGCCGGCTTAGGTGTGCCCCAAGCGTGATTGATAAAGCGCCAGGTCGCTCGCCGAATAGCAACAGAAAATCACCTCTTGCAAGGAGCAGGGCGGGCCCCGTAAGGAATCAAATGATCTCAGAAAATCGCGCACCGCCGCAATCGCCACCTCGACCGCCTGTTCCGGCGGATAACCGTAGACGCCGGTGCTGATGCAGGGGAGCGATGCTGGCAAGCTGCCGTGCGGCGGCTAGGGACAGGCTCTCGCGGTAACAAGAGGTTAGCAACTGCGCTTCGCCCTGCGTCCCGCCATGCCACACCGGCCCCACGGCATGGATGATGAACTTTGCAGGCAGCAGATAGCCATGAGTGAGCCGCGCTTGCCCGGTCGGACAGCCGCCCAGCGTGTGGCATTCCTGCAACAGCTCGGGTCCCGCCGCGCGATGGATCGCGCCATCCACGCCGCCTCCGCCCAGCAGCGACGAATTCGCGGCGTTGACGATGGCGTCGACGTTTAATTTTGTGATGTCGCCCCGGATGGCGCGTAGGGTTGTCATGGTATTTTTATGAGGTTGTTGTTACCTTATACTTACTTTGTACAAACCCGCTTTCAAAAGTTATTGTCGTTAGATGCGCAAGCTTAATATCATGCGCCAATGGTCCAAAGAGCGATATACCCTCTCCAATCAAAATCGGGATTCTGGTGATAGTCATTTCATGGATCAGGTCTGCATGCAA
>JANXXX010000146.1 GCA_025350405.1 Gallionella sp. | reverse complement strand
TGTATAACTATCGGGGCGTATCGAGGTATCATTTTCCAATGTATCTGAAAGAAATCGAATACCGTTACAATCATCGTCAGGAAAATATTTTCAAACTCTTCCTGACTATCTATTTTGGTTACGTTTCGCCCTAATTACCTTAAGTTTTTTTCAGATGAGAGTGCGCTGAATAGTAAAGCTGCAACCAGCATAAATTGTTCAATCATATGGTCGCGAAAAATCGAATCAAACAAGCCACGAACAGCGAACATGATAACCAAAATTACGAGAGCGAAACCGAGCGGTTCCTTTCGGGCCATCCATGCGCGCCATCCTTTCTGCGCTAGCAGAACTAGAAAAGTTGCCCATAGTAATAATCCTGGAAGGCCAACTTCCAAGCCAAAATCTATCCAGCTATTGTGACTGTGTGACATGCCCGCATGGCCATATTTTGCAACTTCAAGCTTGTGAAACGTATCCCGCGCTATTTCCATGCCCCAAGGGTGCTGCATCAGCATGCGCCACCCTTCATGTGCATCGGCGATGCGGTGATATGTGGAAATATCGACCGGGTTTCCACTTGGCGTTAGGGGCTCTGAACCTGCACCCTCGTCATTTAGCCAGAGCAAGTCTCGATCAATATCCCAGGCTAAGGGCACAGTTTCAACGAAACCCTGCCAGCGAGGATCAGTTTTATAAGAGATAAATGCAAATGCACAAATAAAAATCAGCGCTGCCAGAACAAAAGTAGCCAGTTTTTGTGGGGAATGAACTTTTCGGATTTCTGAAATCATCATCGCTGCGCCCAGAATAAAGGCCAATAACATAATGAGTATGCCATTGCGAGCGGCTGCTGCGACAAGAGAGAATAACGCCAATATGAGTATGGCAGCAGTCACCCAACCTGCAACAGGAAGTACTGCGTTGCGTTTGACCATGCGGCTAAGCATATCGGCAATCAGTATTGGCTCCAACAAGGCAATCAGATAACCAACATTGGCTTTGTGATCACTGATTCCGGACTGTTGGGTAATAAACGTGCCAGCCAAGATCATGCTATGAATTACAGCAATTGCATTTGCACACAGGTAAAGGGTAATAGGAATTAAAATAATCATGGCAATTGTTACGCGATAATCTCTCAATTTAGATTGTGCCAAAGTATGTGCAAGTCCAATTCCTATAACAAAAGACATTAATGGGGGCAGCCATTGACCTTTCCACTCAAGAAATGAGGAATAGGGTTGGTTGGAAATAAATCCTACAATAATTAACATCCAAACCTGCAGAATGACAAAAAGTAGTACAGCGGTTAGAAGTGGTTTTGATTTCTTGAGCAATGCTTGCCAGAAGAATTTAAATGAAATCAGGAAGGCTACCAAAATAATCAATTTTCTCAGCGCCATGACATGAGGCAAAGAGTAAATGAATAGAAGGATTCCGCTTAACAACAGCAGTAGCAATTGCGAAGAATTAATTCGTTTTGCCTGAAAATAATTCAACATAAATAATTTATCATCATTTGTTTAATGTATTAAACAGGATTTATTCTAATTTGAAATCGACGCAATTTTTTAATAGATTTTAAATTTGTATTCATTCACCTAGCCTTGGTAATCATCCACCAGGAGGGAGATCAACGAGAAGGCCGACATCAAGATGATTATACCAAGCTAGCGAAGCGAATCTGTTACTGAATTGAAACTGACGAGGAAAAAATGGGCATATTTGTAATAGCCCAGAAAATCAGGCTGACGCTGACATAGGTGTGCAACAATCCGAACGAATCAGACTTGGGTGCAGATGCTCAGATTCCCTGACCTTCGTTCAGACTCATTTTTGGATGGAAAAAATACTCCTCAGATATGGAACAAGGGGTCCCAAGTATTTGGAGAACAAAAATAAAACATAGTCAGTTTTCATCGAATCGATACAAATATCTGTTACGCTATTTTAGAGACAAACACGGTAGGATGACGCGATGGCGATTTTTGCGGTGGGCGACGTGCAAGGCTGTCATGCCGAGTTGGTGCAGTTACTCGATCAAATTGCGTTTGATCCAGCGGCGGATAAGCTATGGTTGGTCGGTGACTTGGTCAATCGCGGGCCTGGTTCATTGGAGGTGTTGCGTCTGGTCAAATCGCTGGGCGACAGCGCGATCACCGTGCTGGGCAACCACGACCTGCACCTGCTCGCCGTCGCGGAAGGCGTAGCGGAGCTGCACCGCAGTGACACGCTGGATGAAATTCTTGGTGCGCCGGATCGAGATGAACTGCTGCGCTGGTTGCGCAACCAGCGCCTGTTGTATGCGCAAGATGGTTACGTGCTCGTTCACGCCGGGCTGTTGCCGCAATGGAGCGTGGCGCAGGCTCAGAGCCTGGCGCGCGAAGTCGAAGCGGCATTGCGTGGCAACGACTATGTCACCTTCCTTTCGCGCATGTACGGCAACGTCCCGCACAACTGGGATGACAGCCTGTCCGGCTACAAACGCCTGCGCGTCATTGTCAACGCCTTTACCCGTATGCGCATTTGCACGAAAGAGGGCGAAATGGAATTCAGATTTAAGGGTGAAGTGGAGAACATCCCTTCAGGGTATATGCCGTGGTTCGATATTCCCAAGCGTGCCAGCCGCGACTCCACCGTTATCGTCGGCCACTGGTCCGCGCTCGGCCTGCTGCTCAGAAACGACATCATTGCGCTCGATACCGGCTGCCTGTGGGGAGGCCCGATGAGCGCGATCCGGTTGGAAGACCGGCAACTCTTTCAGGTGAGTTGCAATAGTCCGGTAGCGAAGCATTGGTGAGGTCTGTGAAGTTTCCTTAAGCCAGTTGGTACCAAACATCATTCTTCATAAAGTCACCGCCAACAACTTATGCATCATCTGCTCCGCCTGCCGCGCATAACTGCCGCCGAATAAATTGGCGTGATTGAGAATGTGGTATAGGTTGTATAAGTCGCGGCGCATGGCATAGCCAGCATCCAGCGGGTAAGCGGCGCTATAGGCAGCATAGAAATCTGCGCAGTAGCCACCAAACAATTCCGTCATCGCGAGATCGCATTCACGATCACCGTAATAGACCGCGGGGTCAAAAATCGTAGGCTTGCCGTCCGCAAGGAATGCGTGGTTGCCACTCCACAGGTCGCCGTGCAACAACGAGGATTGTGGGATGTAGCCAGCGAAGAACGCAGGCAGTGCGTCCAGCAACCTTTCTCCGAGACTCTGCAAATGGCCGCCGTAGCCATTTTCTGCCGCGAGGTGCAGTTGAAATCCCAGGCGCTGTTCGCGCCAGAATATCACCCAATCATTCGTCCAAATGTTCGGTTGCGGCGTGGTGCCGATGAAGTTGTCTCCTGAAAAACCAAAGCGAGAAGACGTGTAACGATGCAATGCTGCGAGTTGTTCGCCGAGCAGTTTAGCATCACCGCGCGAACTCAACTCCAGATGTTCCAGCACCAGATAGCTTTTCTTTCCTGAGCTGCCGTGCGCAATAGGGCGCGGCACACGTATGGTATTGAGTGAGCCGATCGCATTGAGTCCAGCAGCTTCGGCGATAAACATCGGCAGATGCTGCACATCATTGAGCTTGAGAAAATAGCGCGAACCATCGGTTCCTTCCAGACGATAGGCTTCGTTGATGCTGCCGCCACCGACTGGTGTGGATTTGTTGAGGGTGAAGGGACGATGCGTCGCATCGCGGATGGCGGATGCGACGTTGTCCCAGACAGTCATGATTTACAGTTTAATGGTCTGGCCGAAGCTGTGCTCGTACAAGTTCATCAATTCGGCGCGCGTATATCTGTGATTCTGCCCGCCACGATTGGCTATCTTGAGCGAGCCCATCAGCGAAGCGAGACGTCCGGTGGACTGCCAATCCCAATCTTGCTGGATGCCGTACAGCAAGCCGGCGCGATAAGCATCGCCGCAGCCGGTCGGATCGACGATGGCCTTTGGCTTGGGGGTGGGTATGGCGATTTGTTTGCCATCTGCGTAGATTAGCGAGCCATCAGCGCCCAGCGTGACGATCAACGCCTTTACATTTTTAGCAATATTGTCCAGTGATTTGCCGGTCTTGTCTTGCAACAGTTTAGCTTCGTAATCGTTCACCGTGACGTAAGCGGCCTGCTCGATAAATGTCAGCAGTTCCGCGCCGGAGAACATCGGCATGCCTTGGCCAGGGTCGAACACGAAGGGAATGTCGAGATCAAAAAATTGCTGGGCGTGTTGGATCATTCCGTCACGACCGTCCGGTGAGACGATGCCCAAGGTAACGTCTTTGGCCATGGACACGCTGTTCAGATGCGACATGCCCATCGCGCCCGGATGGAAGGCGGTGATCTGGTTGTCGTCCAGGTCGGTGGTGATGAAGGCTTGCCCGGTGAAGCTGTCCGGCACATGGCGGAGGTGCGCTTGATTCAAGCCGAGCATTTCGAGGCGCGAAGCGTAAGGCGCGAAGTCATCGCCCACCGTCGCCATGATCATCGGATGTCCGCCGAGCATCTGCAGGTTGTAGGCGATGTTGCCCGCGCAGCCGCCATATTCACGGCGCATCTCCGGCACCAGAAAGGCGACGTTGAGGATGTGGATCTGCTCGGGGAGGATGTGTTTCTTGAATTGGTCTTTGAATACCATAATGGTGTCATAAGCCATCGAACCGCAAATTAATGTATGCATATTAAAACCTGATCTGTTTAGAAAGGGTGAATTGTATCACCGGGCTGGCAGCGCTTTATTGTACTAACATGAGTGCGCCAACGATTAGAGCTTGCCCATCAATCACACATATCTCAATAAACCGTTGACCGTTCTGAACGGCACGGTACCGCTGATTACTTTTACCGCCATTTCATAGACTTCATCCGGCTTGATGGATTGCAAGCAAAGATTATTGGTGCATTTTGATGTCTTGTGATTGAACGCCGAGATGCAGGGGCTGCATTGATAAAAGCTGTACATGATGACGCAGTTGCCCAAGGGTCCATAAATAAACGGAGAGTCGGTGCTGAACAAGGCCAGGACTTTTGTGCCGGTGGCTGCCGCAAAGTGCGCCGGGCCGTTGTCATTTGTTAACAGCAGTTCAGCGGTGTGCAACAATTCGAAGAACTCGCGCAAGGAGGGTGCCAGACCGCAGAAGTTCATGCACCTTTCGTGGCCTACTTTTTCTGAAACATAATTGCAGGTTTCCAGGTTGTCCTGGGTTCCGACCAGCAAGACCAGCTTATCGGGAAAATTGTTGAGTATTTTATTGATGACCTCAACAAGCAAATCCCTAGGGTAGTTCCTGATGGTAAGGTTGTAACCTACATCGGGAGAAACAAGAATTAATTTATTGCCTTCATAGGCCGGATAAAGCGCCTTGATTTTTTCGCGCACGCTCTGGCTTAGCCTGGCATCGGATTTGTAAACGGGAACGCTTAGCTCTGATGCGGATATGTAGCCTTTGTAGTTAGGATATTCCCGTTCAAAATCGAGTGCGGTCTTGGTGAGCGAGAGAAAGTTTTTTGCGATATGTGAATTCTGGTTAAAGGCACAATTAAAATTATAAAATGTCCCTCGGTAAAGCCCTTCCATTTCATACTTGTTGAAACCAACCCTGAATTTGCTCTTGATCATGAAAGAAATGATCGCTGACACGCGCATGAACAATTCATAGTCAATAATCAGATCGATGTTCATTTTCCTTAGTTTCAGGATGTTGCCAAACAGTGAAGTGAAGAATGCAAACAGGTTTTTGTCATCGATTGCGTAGATATTTTCGCTAGGAATGGCATCGAGCAGTTCCCAAGAGCTTTTGATGCTCTTCAGCGTCAGGCAATAGATAGTTGGGTTAGCAACATTATTTTTAATGTATTGCAGGGATGGATAGATCATCATGGCGGCGCCCATTTCGAACAGCTCCATGACGAGGATGGTCTTGATGGGTTTATTATTTGAGGCAGGTTTGAGTTTGGCAACCATCGAGAGTGCAGAACAAATTACAACACCGAAATACCGATCAACAAGCCGTAATTTTCTTGAATCCCTCACTTTAATCTTCCTCTTTTATAGGTAGGCCAGCACTATAATATAGTGTGTGGGTAGTGCATAGCCAAAGTAGCTCGACCCAAACAATGAAAACAGATCAATCCATGGCAGTTTGACCAACTTGAAAACCTTAAACCAATAATGAATAAACACAATAGTGTGCATGCCAGTTTGAAGCTAATTACGCCCGAACGGAATCTGCTAAAAAATGTTGCCACGCAAGATCGGCAAATTTCATGAGGAGGATAGCCAGACTCGCAGAACAGCCGGTAATGGCCTGGATATTCAGGAAGCGTTTCATGAAATTCGGCACCGTGGGGGCTTCAGGTGTGGTGGTCAACCTGGGTGTGTTGTATCTTTGCCAGGAATTTCTGTTCATCGCGATTCAATCCCCTGACATGCGCTTGAATTTGTCGCTGGCGGTGGCGATCTTTTTTGCGACAGTGAACAATTTCTTTTGGAACCGCGCCTGGACATGGCGCGATCGCTATCACCACCCCGACAAACATTTATTGCTGCATTTCGGTCAATATGCGCTGGCGTGTTGGGTGGGCATCGCGGTGCAGGTATTGTTGACCAAGCTGTTTGTGATGTATTTGCATTACCTGATCGCCAATGCGGCAGCTATCGTGCTGGCCAGCGTGTTTAATTTTGTGGTGAATAATTTCTGGACATTCCGCAGCCACAAGCCTGTTGGAGAGATTGCGCTGCCGATTATTCCCGAGCCCGAAATGGAACAACCAGAAACCGAACAAGAAGTCGGCAACAGATGAAATTAACCGAATCCAGTCTGCGTACAGCGTGGTACACCTTGGCTTGCCTGCTGGCGGTGTTCATTTATTTTTACGGCCTCGACAGCCAGCATATTCCCAAGAACGGCGATGAATATGTGTATGAACATATTACCCGGCTGACCGCCGATAGCGGCAGGCTGTTGCCGTTGCAATCGCAGCTGGACGACATGCGCAATACCAAACCGCCGCTGCTATTTTGGCAGGGCATCGCATCAACTGGATGGGGCAAGGACTGGACGCTGTGGCAGTTGCGCTACCCGAGTGTGATTTACACCTTGCTGACAGCGGCGATGCTGTTCATGCTCGGCTGGAAGCTGACAAATGGTACAAAGGCGGACAAATTGGAGAGCGGTTTTGTCGCCGCATTGACATTTTTGGCTTTTTTCACCTCCTATCGTTATGGCCGTCCGTTCCTGACCAATCCGCCCGAAGTGTTCTGGATATTCCTGCCATTCTTTGCGTTGTTATATTGGCGGCAGACGTTCGAGTCGCGCACTTTTATCCCGCTGCTGTTCGGTATCAGCATCGGTATCGGCTTTCTGTACAAATCATTTGCGCTGGGATTGCCCGTCACGCTGGGTTTGGCCGGGTGGTATTTGCATCAGCGTCAGTACCGGGTAATGGCATTCATAAAACAAGATGCGCTTAAAGTTGTGATTGCCATATCGGTTGCAGTCGCAATGTTTGCAATGTGGTTCGTGCTCGACCCCAACCCTCAGGCGGTGTGGAAGGAATTTGTGGTTGGCGAGAATGTCGGCAAGTTCGATCCGCACGGCCCGAGTTATTTTGAGTCTTTGCTTTGGGGCGGCTCCAGCATCTGGGGTTATGCGCTGGCCTTTCTGACCAATCCCGGGCTGCTGACTTTTCCGGTCGTGGCGTTATTTTTTGTTGCGTACAAACGGCGCAGGGAGTTGAGCAACGAAGAGCAATTGTTGTGGATCTGGATTGCGGTGATGTTCCTGAGTTTTGTGCTGCCGAGCCAGCGGTCGGGCCGTTATTTACTGGCGGCCATGCCCGCTGTGGCATTGCTATGTGCATTTAACTGGCAACAGATCGGCCGCAAAGCATTCATTGCAAGCCTGGTGTTGGCTGGCGCGCTGTTGGCAGGGATCGCTTATCTGGCCGTTCGGCTGCAAGCCGAAGTTACCGACATGCAGATGTTTCCGGTGACATTCTGGTTGCTGTTGTCAGGCACGGCAATATTGCTGTTGCTTGCTGTCGCAGTGCCCCGCTACACTCGGCCGGCTGTCAATGTTGTGGCATTGCTGGTGTTGCTGTGCTTTGCTGCATTCCTGAAGCCAATGGATGGCGTGCTGGGGAATTACGCCGAGGAAGCGCGACGCTATGCCCAAGGCAAAGACGTGTGGGTGCCGTGTAATTTCAGAGCCAAGGACGAAGGCCACCGCTTCCTCTTGCCGGGCGCAGCGGTGCATGGCTACAGCGAGGACCAGAATCTGACCGTGAACGAGCTGGCGGCGCGTTATCCGCTGTTCGCAGTGCGCGTGCCGTTGAGCGTCAAACCGCAGGATAGCGGATGCGCATCCTGCAAGATCATCGGCCAGCGTCTGGACATGCATGACCGTCACAGCACGGCTGAACTGAAAGAAATGATCTTCGAGGGGAAGGTCTTCCAGCATCTGTTCATCAGGGAAATACTGATGGAATCTTCCGCAGGCGGCAAAATCCTGCTGACCGAGTCACTCGCGCAAACATGCCGATGATGCAAGAATCGCCGGTCCGCCAATTCTTCACAAGCCGTAACGCAGTGCTGGTTGCGATATTGCTCGCGGCAGGAGCGGCCGCCAGCAAGATTAATGACAAGCCTGCATCTGCGCTTTTTCAAATGCCCGCGATTGCGGTGCGAGGCAGCCAAACTTCGCCAAGCATGCAGAGCCACTTCGTCTCCACTACACAGAATATACACACTCACGCTTCATCGTTGGTTGAATTAAGCGACGGACGTATTCGCGCATTCTGGTTCGCAGGCAGCCGCGAAGGCGCGGAAGATGTGGAAATACTCAGCGCGGTGTACGATCCGGTGAAAGAAGCATGGGGCCCGGAACACAGCATCGCGAATCGCGAGGGCACGCAGCGTTCGCTGCTGCGCTATGTGAAAAAACTCGGCAACCCGGTGGCGGAACGTGCAGCGGACGGAACACTATGGTTGTTCTATGTGACCGTATCGTTGGGCGGCTGGGCGGGCAGCTCGATCACGGCAATCACTTCAAAGGATGACGGTACAACCTGGAGTCCGGCGCGGCGACTGATTACTTCGCCTTTCACCAACATCAGTACCCTGATAAAGGGCACGCCGTTCTTGTATAGCGACGGCACGATGGGGTTGCCGGTCTACCACGAGTTCATCGGCAAATTCGGCGAGTTGCTTAGAATAAACAATAACGGCGAAATCGTCGATAAGCAACGGCTCAGTTCCGGCAAATCGACGCTACAGCCGGTGATACTGATAAAGAATCCGCAACAGGCATTAGTGCTGATGCGCTATTCCGGCGCAAGTCCTGCACGAGTGGTTGCGACGGCTACGGATGATGCCGGGCAGCATTGGAACGTGCCCGCAAAGATTGCTCTGGCTAATCCGGATGCGGCGATTGCGGGTACAGTATTGCCGGATGGACGGATGCTGGTAGTGCTGAACGATATTGAAACGGGTCGTGATGCGCTGTCATTGCTGGTTTCAGCAGATGGTGGAACTACCTGGAAAAGCATTTACCGACTGGAAGACCAGCGCGGCAAGCCCACCGAGCTAGCAGGCTATATGCAGGCGATCAGGGAATTAGCCAAGGCTACAGAGCCGAGCATCACGGACGTAACGGGTTATGCAAAGTCCGCGCAGAAAAATAAATGCGAGGCGAAAAAATGCGGTTTCGAATTTTCATACCCTTACTTGGTCCAGACACACAACGGCGACTTTCATCTCGTGTATACCTGGAACAGAAGCTTCATCAAGCACGTCCGGTTCACGCGTGCGTGGCTGGATCAGCGCATGGAAAAATCGACCAATGCCGAACATCACTGACATCACCGGATTGGTTGGCGTGGCCAGCGCGGCAGCGGCCTCTTTGCTGCTGTTGCCGGGCATAGCCCGGTTAACTAAAACATATCTGGCAATAATGTTGGGAGCGATGTTTGTGTTGATGCTCATTCCGATCAGTGGAATGCCGATCGCAGCTTATATACGCGGCGCGACGGGTGACTTGAGCATCACTACGTTGCTGCTGTTGTGGTGCGCCTTGTTGAGGCACTGGCGGGGTGCGATAAAGTGCAATCACCATAATGCGTTATTGACCCTGGTTGTACTCGCTGCTCTTGTGTTGTATCCAATGGCCTTGGGCATCGGCGCGTATGACCCATATCGTTTGGGCTATGGCAATCCGCAGTTTGTCGTTGCGTTGCTGCTGTTTGCACTGGCTGCATGGTTCTGGAACCACTTGCTGGTTGCGCTATGCATAGCGTTTGCGACTTTTGCCTGGGCACTCGGCTGGTATGAGTCAAACAATCTTTGGGATTATCTGCTCGACCCGTTTGTCTCGGTCTATGCATTGGCAGCGGTTATGACGCATGCGGTGAAGTCGATGCTGCAACGGTATAAATCGCACACAGTATAAGCACAGTTACCCCGACAAGAATTGCCATGTTCAAAACCTTCCGCATTATTATTTTACTGTTTATCCTAGCGCTCGTTGCATTAGGTACATGGCGTGCCAAGACGCATTCAGTGGAATGGAAATATACGCTGCCGGTGAATATCTATCTCATCAACGGCGACGGCAGCGCAGTGGCGGCGGACTATTTGCGCAGCCTGACAGTGGAGGATTTCAAACCGGTTGCTAAATTCATGCGCGACGAGGCTAACCGTTATGGTCGTTCAGACAATGCCTCTATAGAAATTCGGATGGGTGGGAAGATCGAGGCGCGTCCGCCGGAGCCGCCGCACAACGGCAGCGCGTTGGAAGTGATTACCTGGAGTTTGAAGATGCGCTGGTGGGCTTATCGAAACGCAGATACGACCGGCCCCGGCCCGCAAGTGAAAATGTTTCTGCTCTATTTAGATCCGGCACAAAGCCCGCGACTTGCTCATTCCACCGGCTTGCAGAAAGGCATGATCGGGCGGGTCAATGTCTTTGCTTCACGCGACATGGCGAAACAAAACAATGTCGTCATCGCTCATGAATTCCTGCACACGCTGGGTGCCACCGACAAGTATGATCTCGCCACCAATCAGCCGCACTATCCTGACGGCTATGCTGATCCCGATCTAAAACCGCTGCTGCCACAACGTTACGCTGAAATCATGGCGGGACGTATACCGCTGTCGCAGACTGAGGCAGTAACGCCGGGGAGTCTGGATGAGGCACTGATAGGCAGCAAAACTGCGCAGGAAATTAATTGGCTATAGGGTGGGCATGCTATAACTTTGATAAATCCAGAGATATGATCGCTGGTTCAATCAGAAATTATGGCGTGCGATAACCGGCTGCGGCTTGAGAAAGCTTCAAGGCCAAAAGCCGATCCTTTGTGGAATCAGCTGTCCAGCCCTCGACATTGGCGTGAAGTGGATGCGGTTCGGTGGCAGGGCTTATTATCAAACTGAGGGCCAGAATTTCCTTTGCGGAAATATCCCCGCGGCCAATCAAGGGACGCATACGCTTAGGTGATACAACTTCTTTTCCTATTCTCCAAATTGCAGCTTCGGCTAAAGTCGAAGTTCGAT
>JANXXX010000144.1 GCA_025350405.1 Gallionella sp. | reverse complement strand
CCACGATCATCAACGTCACGTCATGAATCGCAACAAGTGTCCAGAAGCGAAATGAAAATCTGGTCGCTTGTAACGCCACTCAATTGTAGTCGAAAACCGAATGAACCTTAATCAGGGACGAGCAAATGGATAACTTCGATTTCGATGCTTGGGCCAGGCTGGCGCAAACTGCGCCGGATAAGTTCGAACAGCGGCGGCGCGATATGATCGAAAGCGTGATCTCGAACAGCGGCAGCAATAGCCGCCTGCGTGGGTTGCAATGCAACATCGATCTGGAAAGGATACGCGCCCGCACCCCGATGAAAGCTTGCTTGCGCCTGTCCACCTTGATGTCGGATGCGTTCATCAAACTCAATAACGAATTGAACGCCTATTTGTGGGGGATGGCCAGCACGACCGGCGCCCCGCCCGATCCCGGGAAAAGCGCGCAAGTCATCCCGCTTATCCCCAGACGCAAACAACGCAAATGAAATCAGAATCATAAAAATGACATCGGTCTGGTTTGATGGCCGGGTTGCTGTTTCCAGAATATTTTTCCAGGAAATCTCAAGGGTAGTAGTGAACGTCAATGCACTTTGGAGTCTTTACTTTGCAATGGGTGCGCAATGAAGTGGGAATTTTTCCGGTGGTCTATTGAATGAATAAGGGGGAGAAACAAATGAAAGATTTAAAAATCGGGACACGCTTGATCATATTGACGGTAACTTTGCTGTTGCTGGGAATCATCATAGGCGCGCTGGGGCTGGTCGGCATGAGCAAGACCGACGAAGCGCTGGATTCCGTTTATAAGGACAGGGCGGTCCCGATGGGGCAGATCTCCGACATCCAGAAACTGCTGCTCACCAACCGGTTGCGCATCGCCGTTTCGCTGATCACTCCCACACCGGATGTGATTCAGAAAAATACCGCAGAGGTGGAACAAAACATCGCGGAAATCGGCAAGACTTGGGACGTCTACATGGCCACTACGCTGACGCCGGAAGAAAAGATACTTGCCGACAAGTTTGCCGCAGACAGAAAGAGCTTTGTGACAGAAGGCCTGAAACCGGCCATTGTGGCGCTGCGCGCCAATGACATTACGCTGGCCAACAAGATCGTTGTGGAAAAGATACGCCCCCTCTATCAATCGGTCGGCGACGGAATCCAGAAGTTGATGCAATTGCAGCTTGATGTCGCCAAGAAGGAATATACGGATTCGCAGGCACGCTATGCATCGTCACGCAACATGGTCATCGGCCTGATTGTATTCGGCTTGGTCATGGGTATCGGGATGGGCTACATGATCATCAAAGGCATCAATGCTGCGGTGGACAATTTGAGCGGCACGATGTCGAGAATGGCCGCGGACGGCAACCTGAATGCGCGCGCCACCGTGTATAGCAACGATGAGATCGGCCAGGCTGCCACGGCGTTCAACGGCCTGATCGACGGTTTCGCCAACATCATCCGCCAGGTGGTCAGCGGCGCGACCACGGTGACCAGCACGGCGGCGCAACTGGCCGTGGCCTCATCCCAGGTGGCCGAGGCCTCGCAGGCACAGAGCGAGGCGGCCGCTTCCACGGCAGCGGCGGTAGAACAGATCACCGTCAGCATCAACTCGGTGGCGGCCAACACCGAGGACGTGCGCAAGCTGTCCGAGAGCAGCCTGAACAAAACCCAAGAAGGCAACAGAAATGTGACAGGGATGATAGGCGAGATCGGTCGTGTGCAAGAGGCGGTCAATCAAATTGCAGGTTCCGTGAAAGAGTTTATCGAAAGTACCCGTGCGATCTCGGGAATGACCCAGCAGGTGAAGGACATCGCCGACCAGACCAACCTGCTGGCATTGAACGCGGCCATCGAAGCGGCGCGCGCCGGCGAACAAGGAAGAGGCTTCGCGGTCGTCGCGGACGAAGTGCGCAAGCTGGCGGAAAAATCCGCCAAGTCGGCCAACGAGATCGATCAGGTGACCAACTCGCTGAACCAGAAATCCACAGCGGCGGAAGAGTCGGTGCAGGCCGGTTTGCGCTCCCTGCAGGAAACGCAGGAGCAGGTGGGGCGAGTCGCCGCGATGTTGACCGAAGCGGGCGAGGCGGTAACGAAATCCACCCATGGGGTGAGCGACATTGCCGCCTCGGTCAGCGAGCAAAGCCTGGCCAGCACCGAGATCGCGCGCAACGTCGAAAAGATCGCGCAGATGTCGGAAGAAAGCCATGCGGCGGTGCAGTCGAACACCAACGACATCACACGTCTGGAAGCCCTAGCTAAGGAGCTGCAAAGTGCGGTGAGCAAGTTCAAGGTTTAGCATGGCCTGAGGGCAAGGCTGGGCGGGAGTTCGCAACTGAGACATGACGGTTTGGTCAACAAGTGATTCTCAAACAAATGCCCGCTTATCGCAACGATGCAGGTTTCAAATGCGTCGTAAGACGAAGCTACTGCATGCCAACATCAACCCAAGCACCTTAACTGAACGGCCAGCCCGCGAACGGAGGGCTTGTTCAGCGTTTTTCTGAAGATACTTAATCTTGTGCGCTCTTGCGCAGAGCAAGAGCGCACGAATTACAGCATCAGTTACATGCCTTAAAGCAGCGCGCCCGCGCTATAATTCGCCCCTGTTATTTCCGCCATCCCGATATGCGTTCTTCCCCGATTCGACCTTCGAGCAACACTAATCGCGCCGATTGGCAGACCCTCCGTTCCTTGGTTCCTTACCTGCTGGAATTCAAGTGGCGCGTAATCGTTGCGATGACGCTGCTGGTGTTGTCCAAGCTCGCCAACGTGTCTGTTCCGCTGGTGCTCAAGGAGATCATCGATGCGATGGACAAGACCAAGTCTGTGCTGGTGGTGCCGGTGTTCCTGATCGTCGGCTACGGTTTGCTGCGCCTGTTCAGCACGCTGTTCGGCGAATTGCGCGATGCGGTGTTTGCCAATGTGACGCAGCGCGCGATCCGGCGCGTGGCTCTGCAGGTGTTCGAGCATTTGCACAGCTTGAGCTTGCGTTTTCATCTGGACCGGCAGACCGGCGGCGTGTCGCGTGATATCGAGCGCGGCACGCGCGGGATCGGCTTCCTGCTGAACTTCACGCTGTTCAATATATTGCCGACGCTGCTGGAGATCGGCTTAGTGGCGCTGATCCTGCTCAAAAAATACAATGCATGGTTCGCGGGCATCACCTTCATCACGCTGCTAATCTACATTGCCTTTACCCTGATCATCACCGAGTGGCGCATGATCGTGCGGCGCACGATGAATGATCTGGATTCCAAGGCCAATACCCGGGCAATCGATAGTCTGTTGAATTACGAGACGGTCAAATATTTCGGCAACGAACAATATGAAGCGCGCCGTTACGATCGCAGCATGGAGCGCTGGGAGGCCGCAGCGGTGCGCAACCAGACTTCGCTGGCCTGGTTGAACGCTGGGCAGAGCACCATCATCGCGATCGGCATTACGGCGCTGATGCTGCTCGCCGCCGATCGGGTGGCCAAGGGCGTGATGACGGTGGGCGATCTGGTGCTGATCAACGTGTTCCTGATTCAGCTTTACATGCCGCTGCACTTTCTCGGCTTTGTGTATCGCGAGATACGCCATGCGCTGGCGGATATGGAGAAGATGTTCAGCCTGCTGCACGAGCACAGGGAAGTTGCGGATGCGCCCGATGCGTCCACCTTGCAGGTTGACAGCGCGGCAGTTAAATTCGAGCAGGTGAGTTTCAGTTATGCGCCGGACCGGCAGATTTTATTCGACGTGAGTTTCGACATTCCGGCAGGCCACAAAGTGGCGGTGGTGGGGGCTAGCGGGGCGGGCAAGTCCACGTTGTCGCGGCTGCTGTTCCGTTTCTATGATGTGCAGCAGGGGCGCATCCTGGTGAACGGCCAGGATATCCGTCACGTGACGCAAACCAGTTTGCGCGCGGCGATCGGCATCGTGCCGCAGGACACCGTGTTGTTCAACGACACGATCTATTACAACATTGCCTACGGACGTCCGGACGCGACGCGCGATGAGATCATCGCCGCAGCGCAAACCGCGCACATCCACGAGTTCATCGTCTCGTTGCCGCAAGGCTATGACAGCATGGTGGGCGAGCGCGGCTTGAAGCTGTCCGGCGGCGAGAAGCAGCGCGTCGCGATCGCACGCGCGATCCTGAAGAATCCGGCGATCCTGATTTTCGACGAGGCGACTTCCGCACTCGATTCAAAATCGGAAAAGGCGATCCAGGCCGAGCTGCGCGCGATCGCGCAAAACCGCACCACGCTGGTGATCGCGCACCGCCTGTCAACCGTGGTGGATGCCGACCAGATACTGGTGATGGATAAGGGGCGCATCGCCGAGCGCGGCACCCATCGCGAATTGCTGGCGCAGGACAAACTGTATGCGCAAATGTGGAATCTTCAGAAACAGGAAGAGCATGAGCAGCCTGCTTATTGATTTTTATTGAGTTTCAGGTATGCTTGGTTGTGTGTAGTGGTTGCCAGACGGGAAAATAATGAAAAAAAGATTATGGATGTTGGCGTTGGTCGGTCACGCGTTGACAGCACAGGCAGCACATGCCGAGGCCGATCGCCATCAGCAACAGGATAATGCGCTGTCGGCGCCAAGGTTGTATAAGGTTTCGTCGCTTAAAGTGCAATCCCATATTGCGCTGATTTTTGATGAAGAAACCCAGAGTCCGATATACAACAAAAATTCCGAAACGGTTGTGCCGATCGCGTCGATTACCAAGCTGATGACCGCGATGGTGCTGCTGGATGCTCAGTTGCCTATGGAAGAGTCGGTGAGCGTCACGGAGGACGAGCTGAACAGGATCAGAAGGGCCAAATCGAAATTGCGTGTGGGCATGACGCTCACCCGCAGTGAAATGCTCAAGCTGGCGCTGATGTCTTCCGAAAACCGCGCAGCGCTGGCCTTGGCGAGAAGTTATCCGGGAGGGCCGGAGGCCTTGGTGGCGGCGATGAATGCCAAGGCGCGCGTGCTGGGTATGGAGAACACCAAGTTTTTTGACCCGACCGGATTGGATAGCGACAACGTTTCCACCGCGCGGGATCTGGTCAAGATGGTTTCCGCCGCACGCTATTATCCACTGATCCATCAATACACCACCAGCACATCGCACTCGGTGGAGGGTTTAAAGGGGCGCACCATGCGTTTCCATAATACCAATCCGCTGGTCAAAAATGCCTCGTGGGATATAGGCGTGAGCAAGACCGGTTACATCAGTGAGGCGGGACTCTGTTTGGTGATGGAAGCGAAAATCAACCAGCGCCCGGTCATTATCGTGTTGCTCGATTCGTGGGGTAAACGCACCCGTGTCGGCGATGCGAACCGCATCAAGAGGTGGATGGAAAGTGCGAATAGCCGTAATTCACGGCGTGGCTAAAAGTTGATGGTGTTGATTGGGGGGCGCAAGCCCCCCGGTTTTTATTGGGTTGGAACATGGGCGAGTCATTATTACTGATTACCATCATCACCCTGGTTGTTCTGACGATACGCCGGGCGAGGCCTGTGATATTGGAGAACCCGGTCATTATCCAGCGTCCCGGGCAATATCACATCACACTCGCGCCGCAACTCAACCGTGCGCAAAACTTCATCGAACAAATCGCCGGGAAATTCGCGCAATCGCATTCGCCGCATGGCGATGTTCCCGGCCAGTATTTTGAAGTGCGTGATCCCAATGTGATTGCGCGGGGCGAGAGTTGTTACTTGCTGGCTGTCGCAGTGCGCGGAGGGATGCTGTACTTTCAAGCCATCAACCCGCAGCCCTTGCTGCGCGATGCTGATAGTCATTATAAAACTTTGCGCAAATATTCCGAGGCTGTGCTGGAGTTGCATCCACTCTCGGAGCCTGTGGATGAACAAGGCGCGGAGAAATTGTCTGGTGCAGTTGACACGATTGCGAGCCAGATGAAGATAGCAGTGAAAGTGTTGCATGAAACGGATTGATATACCCCCGCTATTTTGCTGGTTGTGAATTGTGAACAGAGGCTGAAAGAAATTCTATGTCAGATAAATTTGGTAAATTGAAAGCCCTCGTGGTGGAAGACAGTAAGGTCGCCATCAGGGCTATTACCGGATACCTTGAAGAGATCGGTGTGCAGCCGATGATCGCGGAAACCGGCAGTGCCGCAGTCGAGCTGTACCGCAAGGAACGCCCTGACATCATCCTGCTCGATATCATTCTGCCCGATATTGATGGCTATGAAGTCGCGAAACAGGTGCGCAAACTGCAAGGCAAGGACGACTGGACTGCCATCATCTTTTTGAGCGTGATGTCAAAAGATGATGATTTGGCGCGAGGCATACAAGCGGGTGGCGACGACTATTTGATGAAGCCGGTCGGACGGGTGGTGTTGCAGGCCAAGGTGGCGGCCATGTACCGTCTGGTGCGGATGCAGCGGGCACTGGTCAAATTGACGGAACAATTGAACGAGGCCAATCAGGAATTGCACCGCATCTCTCTGATTGATGGGCTGACCGGCATCGCTAATCGCCGCCTGTTCGATGAAACGCTGGTGCGCGAATGGCGGCGTTGTGCGCGGCTCCAAAAGCCCATTTCTATCGTGATGCTGGATGTGGATTTTTTTAAAAAATATAACGATAAATACGGCCATCAGGCAGGCGATGAATGTCTTAAGACAATTGCCAAGCAGGTGGCAAGTGCGGTACCGCGTGCCAGTGATTTGGCGGCACGTTATGGCGGCGAGGAATTTGTGTTGATTCTCAGTGAGACCGATGAAGAAGGCGCGCGCCGGGTGGCAAACCGCATCCGCCAGATGGTGGTCGGATTGAAAATGGTGCATGAAGATTCGCAACATGGTTATATTACGCTGAGTTGCGGTGTTTCCAGCGTGTTGCCTGGCGAGGAGCTGTCAGTCGACAAGCTGGTCAAGTCGGCTGATAACGCGCTATATCTTGCCAAGAAGCATGGGCGCAATGCCGTTGCCTATCTGAATTACGGGCAAGGCGATTAACGGATCCCTATTCATCCTAAAAACCGCAATTCAAGCCACAGAGATCACAGAGGATACAGAGATGAACCCGGTTATTCCACAATTTTCTGTTTAACCTGACGGGTGAAGTCTATGTTCATGGCAACCAATTATTTCTTCTCTGTGAACTCAGTGTTCTCTGATGTGACTACTAGCCATTCGACTAGGCAGGCAAATAACGCCAGCCAAGTCGCTGGTTATGTGGCTAGCTGATTTTTAGGTTCATTTGACTCCTGTTGGCCGCAGGCTCGCCATCGTAGTGCAATGCTGTTGCTGCGCCTTGACTCAGCGCGTTTTCCCAATCACACTGGATTCATGAGAGAGCTACTCCTCACTGCCATGGGCGGCAATCAATACGGGATTTGGAAGGACGAAATAAAGTCCGTTTCGGATCTCAATGCCTTGCACCGGATTCCCCTCAGCCCCGCCTGCATCGCGGGTATTTCGATCGTCGACGGACGGACGGTGACGCTGGTGGACATTCCTGTTTGCATGGGCTTTGGGTCTTCCCAAAAAATGGGGCAGGGAGTCAAGCAGGGGAACATTCTCCTCAAGGAGGAAGGCGATAAGGTCATGGGGTTTGTGGTGAGCGGCGAAATACGTACGCAACCCATTTCCCCGCAGTTGCTGTTCCCCCTTCCCGATTTTCTCAAGACGCCGGTGTTCGATTCATGCGCGGTGCATGACGACATTCCCATCCCTGTTATCAACACCACGGTGCTGCATACACAGGTACTGGAGTCTGACGGTGGATCTTCTGTAGATTCGTACCGGATTCAAGATGCACAACCCCAGGATGTTTCCGCAATTGTTCGGATCAGGATTTTTTCCGCCGGGGGCGAACTCTTCGCCGTGTCCGCAGCAGGCATGGAAGACAAGGCGGTCAAGCCGGGACCGATCACGCCGTTACCGAACACGCCTCGGTATGTGAAGGGCGTCACCTTCTGGAAGGGGCGCCTGCTGCCCGTCATCGATTTATCGCAGCGCATCAAAAAGCAAAACGTGGCGGCTGATGCACGGATGCTGGTGAGCGAGATTGGCGGTGCTGCGTTCGGTCTGCTGATCGATGGCGACGGCGAGACGTTGCCCGCCCATAAAGTCTCGATCAAACCTGCGCCGTTTATCGGCCAGACCTCATGGCTGAAACACATGATGGTGCGCGCGGGTGAGCTTATCCCGCTGATCGATCTTGCGATGGCGTTATCTCCCGGCGCGGTTGATGAAAAACCGGTCTGGCAGCGTTATGCACCTGACTCCGCTTTCAACGATCTTCTTTTCAAGCGCGATGTCGAGGTGGTGGAATTCTCGCTGCTGGGCGAGCGCCATGCACTGCCCAAAGTGGAAGTGGAGGATGTCATCGCCTTCAAGCACTGCCGCGCGCTTCCCGATGTGCCGCCCATCGTGATCGGCGCGGCCGAGCACAACGGAGAAGTCCTCCCCGTGGTGGACCTTGCCATGATGTTCGGCCGGCGGTCGCTTGCTACTTCTTTATGGCGGATGATGCTGGTGAAGAACGGAGATTTCCGGGCACTGGTCATAACCGAGACCCTATTCGGAGAACGGCGGCTTGCGCTTGAGATACAGCGCGTGGTGCCTATTCATCTGCCGCATCAGTTTGTGTACGGGTGCTATCCCGATGCGGACGTGGTAAGACTCATCATGAATGTCGAGACCATATCGGTGTATTTCGAAAGATCGCACATCAATAAATTCATGCCTGCGCTCTCGCATGAGATGAAGCAGTCGCCAACAGGTGAGGTGTATAACTTCCTGGATGAGAAAGCTGGCGCCGAGTCACAGCCTTCGGTCACTGTGGCTGCGGAGGTAACCGTACGTGCGGAGCCTGAACCGGTTCCCGTAGATGAGTTAACTGCTGAACTTTCTGAGGACTTTGCGGCGCAAGAGCATCAGCAGCAAACAGAAGACGTCGAATTGATCGACATGCAAGAGGCAGCAGCTACGGCTTCCGAAATGAAAGCCGAATCCGAGAAAGTGGGTGTAGCCCGTACTGCGCCGCTTTCGGCAAGCGCACAACAATCACTGCCATTTTCTGATGCGTCGGCGCAGAGGGAACAGGCGCAGAGGGAACAGGCGCAGCGGGAACAGGCACAGCGGGAACAGGCACAGCAAATTTTAGCAACAACATCTTTGCAAGCAGAGAAGGTGCGGGAATCAGTGCCGGCCAAATCGGGAGGCAGGTCGGGTTCCAAAATCGTGATACCGTTTACCAGGCCAACTGCTGTTCCGGCACCTGAAGCCCACCGACCATCGGCACCGATACGTGCCACACCAATCGAAAGACCCAGTGGTTCTTATCGCACCTTCTATGAAGAGCAGCGCATTATTCATCAGCGAAAACGCAGAATTCTTTATGGCGTCATTGCTGCGGTGCTGATTGCTGTCATGTTCTATTTCGCGGGGACTTCCCAAAAGCCGGTCGTCGAAAAATCTGTGCAGGCAGCCGAGCCAGTGAAGACAGAGCAGGCGCAAGCGGTGATCGTACCACCGGTCAAGACCAAGGCAGAGCTGGTTAAAGAGAAAGCTGAATTGGCCAAGGCGCAGGCCGCGCAAGCAAAGTTGGAGGCTGTGCAGGCCAAGGAAAAAGCCAAGGCCGAACGTGAAGCAAAGCTCAAGGCAGCACAAGAGGCCAGGCTAAAGGCCGCGCAGGAAGCCAAGGCTAAAGCCGATCAGGTCAAGTTGCAGGCTGCGCAAACCAAAACATACGCGAAGGACAGTCAGGCTTTAGTGCCGAGCCAAGAGGGTAAAGAGCTGTCGGTTCCGCTGCATCCCGCAGAAAAAATTCGTGCACCGCTCGAGCTTGATATTCCAAAACATATGCCGCCGGTTGGTATCGATGTGTATGTGGTGGTGCATGGTGACACGCTCTGGAGTATTTCAAAACGCTTCACCGGAAACCCATTCAACTATCCCCGCATCGCCGGAGAGAACAAGATAGCCAATCCCGATCTCATCTTTTCTGGACAAAGGATACGGCTTATCAAGTAAGCTTGAGCAAGGCGCCATTACCAAGCTCATCTGCAAGATTGGCTGATGATGCTTTTCTACAGTCTCATTATCCATTCTAGTGCCAAGGCGCGTACCTCACCTCACTCACCTTCATAAATTCGCTGCTAGGAAAATTCCCATCCAAATATTCGAATATATTTATAAAAAATTAAATTTCCGCCGATGGTTATTTCACCTGACTAAGCTACTGTTCAACTAATGGATGATTGCTTTAAATTTTATCCAGAAAGCTGGTTATGGACTCGCGGGGGAACATCAACGCGGCCATGACATGAAAATATAAGAGTGGTGATTTCAAATTGACTCTTACTCCGAAGTTTTGTTTTTATGGCGAGCAAGAGCTTCCAAAATACTGTTACTAATTAATTAGGAGAGCGAAATGAAAAGAATTACTTATGCCCTGCTACTTTTTTCTGTTGTCGGCTCGGCTGTTGCGGCCGAGGCAGGTTTTTATGTCGGTGCCAATGTGGGCCAGGCCAACACCTACACTTTTTCACTATCCAGCAAAATCGATACTGCCGCTAGCATATTGGCTGGCTATCAGTTCAATAAATATGTTGCCGCAGAAGTGCAGTATGGTGACTTGGGTTCTATCAAAAGTCTGGGCGGCAGCTCTTCTAAAATCACCGAATACAATGCATCCGTAGTCGGTATTTGGCCATTCAACGAGCAATTGTCTGTTTATGGCAGGTTAGGTTACGCCGGCACGTCTTTGAGTGATGGATACACCGCCAACCGTTCCGATGTAACTTGGGGTGTCGGCGGCCAGTACAATGTCAGCAATGCACTCGGTATACGCCTTGGTGGCGATAGCTATAGTATCGGCGACGATACCACTTCAAAGGCAACCACTATCGTGACTTCCGTTGGCGTGGTTTACAAATTCTAAATGAATCGATTGGGCGCTAACTAAAGCGGGCTTGGTTCTGCCACGCTTTGGTGAGCGCTCGATTGCGGACGTGGAAGGCAGGTTTATATTAGTGGCACCTCAGCTTGTTGTTGCCATGTGCAAGTTATTCCAATTCGCATTCAGGAGGAGTGCGAGGCGGCGAGGATGAGGCGACGAAGACAGCACATATAGTGCGGCTAGGAGCCGAAGACGAAGCCAACGCAGTAATCGTTTTTAATGCGAATTGGAATTAGCCTATACCTCAACCTAGTCATGTTGTTCTACAAGGGGCGGTTGTGGCTACGGCCGCAGCTATGTAGCTTAACGTTCGCGATGCTCACACAACACGCCGTATCTCGGCTTGTTGCGGCGAAGACTAACCTTCAGGTTACGTCGAAGCCAATAACCTTTGCCGCAATCTGGTTTTGCTGCTTCACAACAAAACCAGATTGTCCCGGTGAATGATCTCTGCATCGCCGCCATAACCGAGCAGAGTTTCGATTTCTTTGCTGGCATGGCCTACAATGCGGCGAGCATCTTCGGCGTTGTAGTTGGTCAGGCCGCATGCGATTTCGCTGCCATCTTCACCGACGCATGCCACTACTGCGCCGCGTTCAAATTCTCCGACTACGCTTTTGACACCGATCGGCAGCAAGCTCTTGCCCTCGCTGCGCAATGCTTTCACGGCGCCCGCATCGAGCACCAGTTTCCCTGCGACTTGCAGATGATCGGCCAGCCATTGTTTGCGCGCCGCGAGGGTGAGGGCCGGGGCGGTGAGCAGCGTGCCTATGGATTCGCCCTGGATCAGGCGCAGCAGCACATCGCGTTCGTGCCCGGAGGCGATAACGGTATGCGCGCCGCTGCGCGCGGCGCGTTTTGCCGCGAGTATCTTGGTAATCATGCCGCCGCGCCCGATGGAGCTGCCTGCGCCGCCTGCCATGCTTTCCAGCTTGGCATCGCCAGCCAGTGCTTCTTTGACCAGCGTGGCAGTCGCATCTTTGCGCGGATCGGCGGTGTAGAGGCCGGTCTGGTCGGTGAGGATGATCAGCACATCCGCTTCGATCAGGTTGGTGACCAGAGCGCCTAGCGTATCGTTGTCGCCGAATTTGATTTCGTCGGTTACGACGGTGTCGTTCTCGTTGATGATGGGGATGACGCGCAAGGCGAGCAATGTGGTCAGCGTGGCGCGCGCATTCAGGTAACGCTCGCGGTCGGCCAGGTCGGCGTGCGTGAGCAGCACTTGCGCAGCATGCAGGTCATGTTTGCGGAAGCAACTTTCATAGGCTTGCACCAGGCCCATTTGGCCGACAGCCGCCGCGGCCTGTAAATCGTGTAGCGAGGTGGGGCGCTTGTTCCAGCCGAGGCGTTGCATGCCTTCGGCGATTGCGCCGGAAGAAACCAGCACGACTTCATGTCCGCTGGCGCTGAGCGCGGCGATCTGGCGCGCCCAGTTACCCAGCGCTTTGAGGTCCAGTCCCGCACCTTGGTTCGTCACCAGGCTGCTGCCCACTTTGACGACGATGCGTTTGCATTGGGTCAATAACGTATTCATGGTGTATTAGATTATATCCGCGTCAGTCTCCTGCGCGCTTGCCGCTGCAGCTTCCCGCTCCTGCTCGTTCATCGCGAGCAAGTGATCCATGATCGCATAAGTCAGTTCCTTGCAGCCTTCGCCGTTGATCGCCGAGATGACGAAGTAACGGTCGAAGTCGGTGAACTCCTTCAGAAAGGCGGCGACTTTTTCTTCGCGGTCTTGCAGCAGATCGACCTTGTTCAGCAGCAACCAGCGCGGTTTTTCATACAGCGACTGATCGTATTTCTTCAGTTCGTTGAGTATCGCGTTCGCCTCATGTACCGGATCGATACCCTCATACATCGGCGCGATGTCCACCAGATGCAACAACACGCGGGTGCGCGCCAGGTGGCGCAGGAACTGGTGTCCCAGCCCAGCGCCTTCCGCCGCGCCTTCGATCAGTCCGGGAATGTCGGCGATGACAAAACTCTTTTCGTTCGATACGCGCACCACGCCGAGATTCGGATGCAAGGTGGTGAATGGATAGTCGGCCACCTTGGGCTTGGCGGCAGAAACCGAGCGGATAAAAGTAGACTTGCCTGCGTTCGGCATACCGAGCAGGCCGACATCGGCGAGTACTTTCAATTCGAGCTGCAATTCGCGTGTCTCGCCTTCAGTGCCTGCAGTGCATTGGCGCGGCGCGCGGTTGGTGCTGGATTTGAAATGAATGTTGCCCAGGCCGCCTATGCCGCCTTGGGCGAGCAAAACTTTTTCGCCCTCGTGGGCGAGGTCGGCGATGACTTCTCCGCTGGCGATGTCGGTGATCACCGTGCCGACCGGCATGCGCAGCACGATGTCATCCGCGCCTTTGCCGTAGCAATCCGAGCCGCGTCCCGATTCGCCGTTCTTTGCGCGGTGTATCCGGGCGAAACGATAGTCCACCAGCGTATTGATGTTGCGGTCCGCCTGCGCGTACACGCTGCCGCCGCGTCCGCCATCGCCGCCGTCCGGGCCGCCATTCTCAATGTATTTTTCACGGCGAAAGCTGGCGATGCCGTTGCCACCTTTGCCCGCGATGACTTCGATTTTTGATTCGTCAATAAATTTCATGCTGTGTATCTATCCGTTTGACTTCTGGCCGTTTAACTTCTGGCCAATTAACTTCCGGTCAATTAACCTCTGGAAATAAAAAAGCCCTACCTTGCGATAGGGCTGATTCTGTCAAAGTAGCGCTTGCCGGTGGGGATTACTAGGCCGCGGCTACGATGGAAACAGTTCTACGCTGTTGCGCACCCTTGATGGCGAATACGACTTTGCCGGTGATCTTGGCAAACAGGGTGTGATCTTTGCCCATGCCGACGTTGTCGCCTGCGTGGAATTCAGTACCGCGCTGGCGCACGATGATGCTGCCTGCGCTGATCAATTCGCCGCCGTAGCTTTTTATGCCCAGTCGTGTTGAGTGTGAGTCGCGTCCGTTACTGGTACTGCCGCCGCCTTTTTTTGATGCCATGCTAGTTGCTCCTTACAGATTTATTATGATCAGAATTAAGCCCAAATTTACGCAGAGATGCCGTCGATGCGGATTTCGGTGTAGTTTTGACGATGACCTTGATTCTTCTGATAGTGCTTACGGCGGCGCATCTTGAAGATGCGTACCTTGTCGCCGCGACCATGCGCAACGATGGTTGCCTTCACGGTAGCGCCGAGCAGCATAGGCTTGCCCACGGACAGCTTGTCGCCATCGGCCACCATCAGCACCTTGTCCAGCACGATGGCACTGCCCACGTCGCCGGGAAGGATTTCAATTTTCAGAGTTTCACCTTTGGTAACGCGATATTGCTTACCACCGGTTTTAATGACTGCGTACATAACAACCTCGATAACTATTGTGATTTTGGTGCGATTTTTTGCGAAGGCGCGGATTATACATAAATTTTCGCGCCCGTCAAAATCCTTTTTAAAAATTTTGCTATCTGGGAAGTCAGCTATCTGGAGGGTGGTTGAGGATTAAGGAGGGGATGAGTCTCTTCACCGAACAGCCAGAGGAGGATGCCGGACAGAAACATCGAGATCGCGACGAACCAGAACGCCGCCTCCACCGAGCCGCTGAAATGTGCGGCGATACCCAAGCCGAGTGCGCCAATGCCGTAACCCAGGTCGCGCCAGAAACG